>CAYWYC010000036.1:4990-23178 GCA_964462565.1 uncultured Candidatus Sumerlaeota bacterium
GGCAAAAAGGTATCGCCGGCATCCTGCTGGCAAAAAGGTATCGCCGGCATCTTGCTGGCAAAAAGGTATCGCCGGCATCCTGCCGGCAAAATTGTTTTGGACAGGATTGCCTGTATAAACGTTCACTTTTTCCTCCGGCTCCATTGCCAATAGTACTGAGCATATTTCCCGCTCAGCAATATACCCTCCAATGCCACCAGGATGGTGGCGACAGGTAGCACCGTTACATAATTTTTATTTCGGCAGAGTTCAAAGCTTGCAAAGAGGCCAACTCTTCAGGCAGACTCCACAAGGAAAACACCTGAGAATAAACTCCATCGCGCGGATGCAAAACTCCGACGCGGGAAAGGGATTGATTGATAATGACGCAGCAATACAAAATCGCAATGATCGGATGCGGCCGTCCCTTGCGGACAGAAGGCGCCACGGGCTTTGGCATGGCCCATCGCCATATCGCCGGATTCAAACGCAACGGAAAATGCGAACTCGTGGCCGTGGCCGACATCAGCCGGGAAAACGCCGAGGCCTTTATCCAGGAGCATAACCCCAAAGCCGCCATCTATGAAGACTATGGCAAAATGGTGGAAGAGATCAAACCGGATATCGTGAGCATCTGCCTGTGGCCGCACCTGCATGCCCAGGTGATCCGCCATATCGCCCCCATGGGCATCCGCGCCATCCACTGCGAAAAACCGATGGACATCCATTGGGACGACTGCCTGGAAATGGTCGATCTATGCCACAAGCACAATGTCCAACTCACCATCAACCACCAGCGGCGATTCAACAAGCCTTTTCTGAAGGCCAAGGAACTGATCGACTCCGGCGTCATCGGCGACCTGGAACGGATGGAAAGCGCCTGGCATAATTTCTTTGATGCCGGAACCCACTGGCTGGATATGCTTTTTTATTTCAACAACGACGTTCCCGCCACCTGGGCCATGGGCCAGATCGACATACGCGGAGCCAAGCGCTCCTTCGGCGCGCTTCAGGCGGGACAGGGCATGGTGACTTTTCGCTTTGAAAACGGCGTGCGCGCAACTTATTTCTGCGGTCTGAACCACGAGGACATCGGCTGCATGATCCGTGTCTTTTGCCAATACGGCATCATCGAAATCACCAGCCAACACCCCTGGTTGCGCCTGCTTGAATTCAAACAGCCGGGATGGAACGAAATCGATACGGGCGAAAGCATCCACGACGACGCGGCCATCTATCGCGGCATCGACAATCTGATCGAGTGTCTCGAATCGGGCGAAACGCCGCTGCTTTCGGGAGACTATGCGATCCGTGCTACCGAGATTATCTTTGCCGCCCACGAGTCTGCCCGCAAGCGTTGCCGCGTGGACCTGCCACTTCCGCCCATGCGTTCTCCGCTGCTGGAAATGGTGGAAAATGGCGAACTGCAACTGGAACTTCCCAAACAATAAGGTCTGAATAGAAAGGTAATCATGTTTCCCTCATTCAATCCCGGACATATCAAGATGTCCGTCTCGCTGGAAGAAGGCTTGGGCTGGGCGCAAAAATTTGGATTCCAGGGCTACGATTTTCCCATCGCCCAGACAATGGAATATGCCAACGAAAACAGCCCCGAGGCCCTGGTGGATCTCTTCGCGAAATACAATCAGAAAATCGGCAACTGGAACCTGCCGTTTTCCCCGACAGGCCCCGAAGAAGCATGGAAGGAAGGCCTGGAAAATTTGAAACCCGCGGCCGAACTCGCCGAAAAGATCGGCGCTTTGCGCACGGCCATGTGGATCATTCCCGGCAGCGACGAACTCGAATACGAAGCCAACTGGGATCTGCATGTCACCCGCTACCAGGCCGTCGAGAAAATCCTGCGACCCCATGGTATCCGTATCGGTCTGGAATTCATCGGCCCCGAAACCTCGCGCAAAAAGAAGAAATATCCCTTCATGCACACGCTTCCCGAGGCGCGTAAGTTGGCGAAGGAAGTCGGTCCCAATGCCGGGCTGCTGATCGATTCGTGGCACTGGTATTGCAGCGGCGGGACGCGCGAGCAAATGGCCGACCTGAGCAACGACGAGATCGTCCATATCCACATCAACGATGCCCCTGCCGGAATCGCGCGTGAGGAGCAGATCGACAACCAGCGCCGTATGCCGGGCACGACGGAGGTGATCGATATTGATGGATTTCTCCAGGCGCTCAAGGCGGCAAATTATGATGGCCCTGTGACGGCGGAACCCTTTGAGGATACGACGAACGCGCTGCCGCCCGACGAAAAGGTGAAGATCAATGCCGATTGCGTGATCGGCGTGATGCGCCGCAACGGATTGGTCGATTAGGCCGGAGTTACGCCATGCAATCGCCTCCCGATTTTGAAGCCCTGGCTCGCCGCTTCTGGTTGCCCGAACTGGACGCCATCGTCCTCATGGGCAGCCACGCCCGCGGCGATGCCGGGGCTTATAGCGACATCGACCTGGTGCGATTCTGGAAGTCCGGCAAGACTCAGCCCCCACCAAAAATTTCCGAAACCGAAAGCCTCTACATCGACGGGCAACTGGTGGTCGTCAGTAATCTGGACGACCAGGGCGTCGAGAAGATTTTCACCGATCCCGATGCTGCCAGCCAGTCCATCAAGGGCCTGCGCGCGGCGAAAAGCCTGATCG
The DNA here is from genome assembly GCA_964462565.1 of uncultured Candidatus Sumerlaeota bacterium. Taxonomy (GTDB): domain Bacteria; phylum Sumerlaeota; class Sumerlaeia; order UBA8349; family UBA8349; genus CAYWYC01. The sequence goes on from CAYWYC010000036.1 coordinate 7,624, forward strand.
ATCCCGCTGCCCGCTTTGCCGCCATCCAGTCGCGCGCCCATGCCTTCTCCTGGGATTCCGCCATGCAAAAAAAGGCCAATGCCTGGGCTTCCCGGCAGATGGTCGGCTGGATCGAAGAAACGCATAAAGCCATGGAAGGACTGCGGCGCAAAGATACGGGACGTCTCCTGAATGCCCGATTCGGCCTGAGCTGGGGGATGTTGGGGGTCATGCGCGTCGCCGGGGGCATCCTGCTTACGGGCGACAATTCCGCCTGGGACGAAGTCATGGGTGCGCTGGGACCCGAGTCGGAATGGTCCCGCTTGTGCCGCCGGGCCTTTGGCATCGACGGCAATGCTCTGGACGACCAGGTCCTCGCCGGACTCCACCTTTTTGTGCTAAGCGTTCATATTAAGCAATATCACTGGACTGCTGATTGTCTCCCCAAAATTCACAAAGCCGCAGAATACATATCCGCCTTTTTGCAGGACTGGTCAGCCTGAGATCAGATTTTTTTCTGAAAGCTATCACAAGCCACCCGCAGATTGGCCCCCTTATTGGGCACAGTGAAAATATAAATTGCAACTATTAGATCAATGCGCTAATCTTGATTTTGAAGTCTATTTTTACTATCTATTCCACTTTATCAGGAGGAGCCTGCTATGAAAAGTAAAGGTTTTACTCTGATCGAATTGCTGATAGTGGTCGCCATTATCGCAATTCTGGCAGCAATCGCAGTACCGAATTTTCTGGAAGCACAGACGCGCGCCAAGGTTTCACGCGTCAAGTCCGACATGCGCACCCTGGTTACCGCGCTGGAATCTTATGCTGTGGACTACAACTCCTATGTCCCTTCGCGCCGGTGGGGCGGCACCGCCGGCGAAACCAACCGTCCGGGCCATTTTTTCCGACTGTCCACCCCGGTGGCCTATCTGTCCAATTCCGCCTTCCTCGACCCCTTCGAGAAGGGCAAAATCGGTTCCGAACGCTATTTGCGCTATTACGCCTTTAACCGACTGGGAATTGTCGGGATCAACCTGAATGGCGATGCCGAAGGCGGTAGCGCCAATATTCGCGATTATGAAGACGATCCCCGATTCCGCTCCTACTTCGTCGCCAGCTATGGGCCCGATCGCCAATGGTCTATCGTTTATCCCGACCCGACGGGACATCGCCCGAACGGGGTGAATATGATCGACTATTACATTCAGCGGGCAACGGCCGATGAGGCTCCGCACATTATCAGCTTCAGCTACGATCCCACCAACGGAACCCAAAGCAGCGGGCAACTCTATCGCTTCGGCGGCTCGGGTGAGATCATCGAGGAAAAAGCCCACTATCTGGGCGCGCTGAAGAAATTTCAGACCTATTGATAAGGTCGGGGCGCTTATCCATTCATCCGCTTTTATTCCGTCCTCGTCGGACCAGTCAGGCGGGGAGGGCTTTTTGCATTGCATTTCTCAGGAAGTCAGGCAAGTTCCATTTCCCAAAGCCGATTTTGCGTTCGACATTTCGGAAGCCTTTGTGCATTATATGAAGGGAATATCAGTCGTGAAAGCAAGCGACGCCAATTCTTTGCATCCGGCTGGACGGGAGAATCGACACCATGGCTTCCATGGTTTTTCGCAATTACGGCGGTCACTATCAGCTGCGTATCGAAAAGCCCGAAGACCTGCAACAGGTAGCGGCGCTGGACGAGGGGCTGTGGGCGGCTACGAGCGGTCCCGCCAATGGATTGCAGTGTGATCCTGTCTTTCTGAAATATATGGACAACGATTCCAATGGCCGCATTCGTGTGGACGAGGTGAAGACGGCCGTGGACTGGCTCCTTCGCATGATGAAGGGATACGCGGGCATCGGCGAGAACCGGGACGTACTGCGCGTAGAGGATATCGACGAAAGCCATGCCGAAGGCCAGAAATTGCGGAGCACCGTCGCCTTTATCCTGGGAAACCTGGCCGTCGAAAAGCAGGATACGATCAGCCTGGCCCAGGTGCGCGATTCACGAAGCATCCTGGACAGCAGCTGCTGCAACGGCGATGGTATCATTCCCCCGGAAGCGGCCGATGATCCGGCCCTGGCCGATTTTATCCGGCTGATTATGGACCATATCGGATCGGAAAGCGATGCCGGCGGCAAGAAAGGCATCACTTCCGGGCACCTGCAGCAATTTCTCGACCAGGCCCGGGGATATCTGGGATGGATCGAGGAAGGCCAGCTCCTGCCTGATGAAAGACATTCCGACATCATGCCCTGGGGCCACTCCACGGAAGAGGCCTGGTCCGCTATAGCCCCCATCAAGGACAAGATGGAGCAGTATTTCGCCCTGTGTCGGCTGATGCGACTGGACGCTCGGACCCAGGACAAGGCCGGCTTGAGGGCCGTGAATTTTGAGGATCTGGATTTTTCCGACACGGCGGCCATGCAAGATTCGATGGCCAAGGCGCCACTGGCTCAGCCCTCGGCCGAAGGCGTGCTGGACCTGGAAGCCAGGCTGAACCCCTACTGGGAAAAAGCGCTCAAGGAATTTCGCGAAAAAGTGCTGACCCATTTTCAGCCAAACGAACCGGACCGCATTTCCGAAGCGAGCTGGAGCAAAATCCGCGACGATTTTGCCGGCTATGAAAAGTGGCTCCTGCGCAAACCCGATACCTCCCTGGCTTCACTGGGCACGGACCAGCTGAAAAAACTGCTCTCCAGCGGTTATGCCGATGGCATTCAAAAATTGGTGCAGGACGACCTGGCCGTGGCCGATGAAATCAAACAAATCCAGAACGTGGAAAAACTGATCCTCTACCAGCGCTGGATGATGGACTTCGCCAACAGTTTTATCAACCTGTCCCACCTCTTCGATCCCGAACATAACGCGCTTTTTGAAAAGGGTGAACTCATCATCGATGGGCGGAAAATCACCTTTGCCGTGCAGGTGGACGACCTGGCCAAACACAAAAATCAGGCCAAAGACTGCTTCATGCATGTGCTCTACATCGAGGTGACCGGTCGCAGGTCACCGCCGGAAAAGTTCATCGTGGCCTTGCCGGTTACGTCGGGAGAATCGGTGGGGCTTTATGTGGAGAAGCGCGGGGTTTTTATCGACACTACTGGCAAAATCTGGGACGCGCGAATTGTGGATATCATCCAGAATCCCGTCAGTCTGGCCGAGGCCTTCAAGGCTCCCTTTCAGCGCATCGGGCGATATTTCATGGAGCAGTTTGAAAAATTCAGCAAGGCCCAGCAGGCCAAGATGGAATCGGCCGTGACCGCTCCGCAAAGTTCCACCGCCACGCGCGACCTATTGCTGGCGGGTAGTGTCGGGCTGGCGGCTTTGGGTTCGTCCCTGGCCTTTATCACCAAGACCGTCGCCACCGTGGAAATCCGGGAAGTGTTAATGGTATTATTGGGAATCGCGGTGCTGGTCTTTGTGCCGATCATCCTGGTGGCCTGGCTGCGCCTGCGCAAGCGCGACATGACCATGCTGCTGGAATCTTCAGGCTGGGCGATCAACCTGCGCCTGCGAATTTCACCAAGGCTGGGCCGGCTCTTTACCCGCGACGCCGAATTGCCGAAGCATGCCCATAAGGAAAACCGCGACCTGGTCGTTCTCCTGTCTAAGAAATGGGCGCCCCGCCGGATCAAGTGGTTGCGGGTTCTGCTGTTTTCCTTTATCGGTGTCGCCCTGATTTATGGCTATATGCTCTATAAACTTTTGGAGAATTTCGAATAAGTCTGCACTTTCCCAAGGAGTCTTTTTATGGATAATGTTTACCAGTTTCTTCTCTTGATTGGTCCGCCGCTGGTGGTTCTGCTCTTCATTGCCTTCTGGCGGAAAATCAGCTGGTTCAAGACCGCCTGCCTGGCCGCTATTTTTGTCGGAGGAACCATCGCCTATACCCACTTCCAGAGCGCGGGGATATATGGTCTCATTTTGGCGCTTGCCGGAGTGGTTGTCTATGTTGAGGAATTGCGCGTCGAAATGTATCGCGAAATCGAACGCCTGGCCCACGAGGAAAGTTGGGAATACGTCGCCCCCGAGGAACCCACGGAACCGGAATAATCCATGCCCAAGGCCGAGAAAAAGACTCAGCCCGAAGAATCGCGGATTGAGGAAGAAACCCGCCGGAAATATAGCGGCGATTTCTACAAGCCCGACAGTATCATGCGCGAAAGGGGCCCGGAAGATCGCGATTATTTTGCCCGGCTGGATATCGTCAAAAGGCGAATATTGCTGGAGCACTGCCAGGGAAAAGCCACGCTTGATCTTTGCTGTGCAACCGGCCTGCACCTGCTGAAAGTGGCCCCCGAGATCGAACGGGGAATAGGGGTTGACTTCTCCAAGCCCTTCCTGAAAAAGGCTGAATTCGATCGCAAAAATCTTTGCATGGAGCATCTGAGTTTTTCATGCGCCAACGCGCGTCAGTTGCCTTTTCGGGACAAGAGTTTTGGCTGCGTGTATTCCTTTTCCTCCCTCTATAATATTCCCCAACAGCAAGATGTCTTTGCCGAGGTTTTTCGAATCCTGGAGCCGGGGGGGTATGCGGTCTTGGGCCTGGGAAACCGCCACAGTTTGAATCATATTGTAAGCATGGCGCATTCGGAAACAGCGCAGCCCTGCCATATAGATCCTGGCAAGATGAAAGCATTGCTTCGTGGTTCAGGCTTTACAATCAAGGAGCACCATGCTTTTCAGATACTCCCGCTATGGGGGAGTCGTCCGAAATGGATGCTTCCTTTTCTTCTTCCGATCTGGAAGACGATATTGCAAACGTCTCTTGCCGGTCACATGTTGGACGCATGGATTTGTCGGATCCCGGGCTTGCGCCATTTTGCCTTTCGCCATATTTTTGTTTGCACCAGGAAGGCGGAATAATGAGTGTGCAGGACCGCAATCCCGAATACAAAGCCGATCAAAGGCAAGTCTTTGACGAGATGATTTCGGAAGATTGGCATACCTATCTTACGCCGGAGTCGGTCGGGCTTTGGAAGTATGAGGCGCGGCTGCTTCTGGGGCGATTGACGATGAAAGACATTGCGGTGCTCGATGTAGGCTGTGGCTGTGGATTTCATGATTACGAGATGGCCCTGTCCCCAAAGGTCAAATCCATACGCGCTATCGATTATTCCCCCAAAAGCATCGAGCGCGCCCGGCAGGAATTCGCCCACGGGAAAATTGACTTCGAGGTGGACGATATTTTTCAAATGCGGCCGGATGGGGCCTATGATCTGGTTGTGAGTTTTCAGGTTATCGAGCACCTTGAAGATCCGCAAGTCTTTCTGGAGCAGCTGCGTGATTTCTGCAAGCCCGGTGGAATGCTCGGAATTTTTACTGTGGATCGCATGCGGCCCTATAACCGGATTCGCGCCAGGTACGACAAAGCTCCTGAACTGGATGATCCCATGCACAAGCGGGAATTTGTGATGGAAGAACTGGAACAGATGGGCAAGACGGCAGGGATGGAAACGGTATTTCGCTGCAAATACGCGGCCGGGCCGACGAAGTGGATTCCCTCGTGCTGGCGTCCGGCTATGGGCCGTCTTTTTCCGCATTTGGGCACGCGCCTATTCATTCTCCTGCGGAGGAGCGAAAAATGACGCGGGAATCGAAGACCTCCTTCATTTGCCCCCAGTGCAGACTCAAGTTGCGCGATTCTGAGGACGGCCTGGCCTGCAAAAGATGCGACGCCCTTTATCCGGTGTGCGAAGGCATTCCCCTGCTCGTGCGTGATCCGGATGAACACCTTCGACTGATGGAAAAGGAAATCGAGGCAAATCCGGCCTGGTATGAAAGCAGCCAACTCGCCTGGTACGATCACGGCCCCTGCCGCCACCATCTGGCGCGACGGCGCGATTATGTGGAAGCCGTGCTGGAAAAGTTGGGTTCCGATTCCGGCGGGATTCCGCGCCTGCTGGACCTGGGCTGCGGCGATGGAGCCAACACGCGCTGGCTGGCCGATTACGCCGAAGAAATCTGCGCCTGCGATTACAATCTCCTGCGCCTGCGCCGATGCCGCGAGCAGATTCCAGACGAAAAACCGTCGCAGCTCTGCCTGGCAAACCTGCACAGCCTGCCCTGGCCCGATGCCCATTTCGATGTCGTTTTCTGCAACCATGTTGTCGAGCATATTCCCGATGACGTTCATGCCCTGGAGTCGATCCGGCGCGTATTGAAACCGGGCGGCACCTTGATTCTGGGTGTTCCGAATGAGGGCGTCATCTGGTGGCAGATGGCCTATCGCCTGCAAGCGGAAAGCCTGGCCAGCAGCGATCATCAGCACTTTTACACGGACGACATGATCCGCGAACGCGCGAAGATGGCCGGGTTCGAGATCGAAGGCATGCACTACACTGGCTACGGCCCGCCCCACTGGAAATGGGATAAGGCCTTGCGCAAGTATCGACGCATCGACGGGCTTTTCGAGTGGCTGGGCCATCGGCTGATGCGCCGTCAGGCGAGTTCGCTCTATCTTGTCCTGAAGAAGCCGGAGAAGGTGAAGTCCCACGGTGTCGATGTGCGGCTTTACGAAAAGGCCGACCGGAAAGACTGGGAAAAGCTTGTTACGTCCTCGCCGGAAGCCTGGCTCTTCCACACGCGCGAATTTATCGAGATGTGCGTGGTCCCCTTTGACATGCGCGAGTTCAGCCTGGTGGCCCGCAAGCAGGGGGAAGCCGTTGGAATTCTGCCGCTCAATTATTCCATGCGCGAGGCGCAGCCGAAACTGGGATCATTGGCCTTTGGACCCGCCGGACCGGCCCTGTCGCCAAAGCTCAGCGAAAAAGAACGCGCCGAAATTCTCGAACGCATGATGGAACGGGCGCTTTATTTCGCTCGCGAAGAAAACTGCCATGCCCTGACCGCCGCCATTCCGCCTGCCGCACCCGCCAGTCTAAAAAACCAATCCGGCGTATCGCCCCTCGACGCACTCGGCTTTCAGGCGAGTTCGACCTCCTCCTACGTGATTGACCTGCGCGCGGGACTGGATGCGGTTTTTGCCGGCTTTCGTTCGACCGTCCGCAACCAGATTCGCCGGGCCGAAAAAGCGGATATCAATATTCGACTCGCCGATCAATCGGGCGATCTCGACAATTATTACCGCATCCACTGCGAAACCTATGAACGCACCGGCGTGTCACCCCATCCACGCGAATATTTCGAAGGGATTTTCACGCGCATGATGCCCAAGGGCCTCTGCCGGATTTGGGTCGCTGAAAAGGACGGCGCGCCTTTGGCATTCGCCAATATCGCCATTTTCAAAAACAGCGCCTACTACTGGACCGGCTGCGGCACGGACGCGGGATTAAGGGAAGGCGCGAATCACCTGATCCAGTGGCATGCCATCCGCAATCTGGCAGAGTCGGGCATCGAATGGTATGATGTGGGCGAGGCCTTTCCGGCGGCATCGCCAGGCGACAAGGAAGCGGGACTCGACCTCTTCAAGCGCGGCTTCGGCGGAGAGCGACGTCCCTTTCACAAGGGGCGCATCGACATCGACGCTTCGCCCGATAAAAAACCGTCGCGTCTGCGGCTTTCGCTGTATTATATGAAAAAGGCGCTGCAAAGCCTGGCCGGAAAATAAGGCCACCCCAGATAACGAGGAAACCATGACCACACTGGCCGTTATTCCCAGCGATCCCATGTCCGCCTACGAGGCTGTTGGATGCCACGTCTGGGCCGAGGCCTATTACAATCCCGGAAACGCCTTCGACAAGGTCTTTCTCTTTTCGCCCCTGGAAAAAGAAGCGAAATTTCAATACGGCATGGAGACCATTCCCACAAAACCGGGGCAACTGCCGGGCCGCATCCGCGAGAACGCCGTTGACATCGTCCGCGCCTACGGCGGCTACTGGGCCTGCGACATGGCCTGCAAGAATAAGGTCAAGGGCATTCCCGTCGTCGTCTCCGTTCACGACACCAACCCCGACGAACTCTACAATTCCGTGGCGAAGGCCGATTACGTCTTCTGCATGTCCAGGGCCGTGCGCGAGCTCGTGCTGACCAAATTCCCCCACGAAGAACGCGTCTGGATTCTACCGAACCGCTATGACGCCCGCGTGATGCGCCCCATGCCCGAAGAAGACTTTTCCGACCTTGACGCGGAATACCCCTGGAAATACAAGCTCCTTTGCGTTGGAAGGCTGGCCGAACAGAAAAACCAGGACAACCTGATTCGCGCGCTCAAAATCCTCGGACCCGATTACGGTTGCATCTTTGTCGGGCGAAACGATCCATCCGAATTGCAAAAACTGGCGAACGAAGAAGGCGTTGCAGACCAGTGCCGCTTTGTGGAAAGCATTCGCAACGACCTGCTGCCTCGCTATTACAACTGGTGTGATGCCATGGTCACGCCCAGCCGATGGGAAGGTTTCGGCATCGTTTTTATCGAGGCTCTGGCTTCGGGGGCGATTGTGGTGACGTCAAACGTGGGGCCGATGAATGAATATATCACCCATGAAAAAAACGGGCTCCTGGTCGATGATTATGAAAACCCCAAGGCCCTGGCGGAGATGACCATCCGCGCCTGCACGGACGGCGAACTCCGCGAGCGTCTGCGCGAAAAGGCCCCCGGATCGGTGAGCCGATTTGAAAAGGAACGAGTGGACGCGCTGGAAGCCGGATATTATCATCGCATCCTGGCCGAAACCCGCGACCACGCGGCACAGGCGGGAATCCTGCGGACGATCAAACGCAAACTCACTCGCACAGAACCCGTGCCCCTGCATGACATTCCGGCGGAAGAAAAGTGCGCCCGTCGTGCGCTCAAGTGGCTCCACTATCACAGCCTGGAACAGGGAGGCATCGTCCATTCGCCCCAGGCCCCGCGCGTCTATCCCGAGGTGACGGGCTACTGCATCCCGACCCTGCTGGAAGCCGGCGAAAACAGCCTCGCCCTCCAATACGGCCAGCGTCTCCTCGAACTCCAGAACTCCGACGGATCGTGGAACGGCTTTGACTGCGAGGAGGCCTATACCTTTGATGTGGGGCAGATTCTCAAGGGACTGATGGCAATTTATTTGAAACGGGATAATCTTCCCGGCAAACTGGATGATGCAATATATGTGAAAGCCCTGCATCGGGGATGCAACTGGCTGATGAGCCAAATCGCTCCCGACGGACGCATCACCACGCCCGACAAGCACGCCCTTGATATTCCCGGTCGCGGGGAAGTGCCCGAGGCCTTTTATCTTTACACGTTGCGCCCACTCATCGACGCGGCGCGCGATTTTAGCAAACCCGAATACGAAGCGGCGGCGCGCCGGGCGATTGCCTTCTACAAGCAGGACGAAAATCTCGGAAGTTTCAACACCCTCTCCCATTTCCACGCCTATATCGTCGAAGCGCTGATCGACCTGGAAGAAACCGATCTGGCGCGACGGGCGATGGAAAAAATCGCCGAGTTCCAGAACGCCGCCGGAGCCGTTCCCGCCTGGCCCGACGCGCAATGGGTATGCTCAACGGGACTTGCCCAGTACGCCCTGTGCTGGCTCAAGCTCGGCGAAGCGGAACGCGCCCATCAGGCATACCTCTGGCTCTGCTCGCGGCAAAACCTGAGCGGCGGATTTTATGGCAGCTATGGCAAGGATGCCGAATACTTTCCCAAGAGCGAGATCAGCTGGGCGGTGAAATATTTTCTCGACGTTTTTTACTTTTTGCGACGCGACGAAGCGAACCGAATCCAGATGCCGGCCTTGAAAAATGGCTGAGAATCTTTCCCAAAAGCCAAGCCGCATTTCCCGTAAGCAAAGCGAAATTCTTTGGGCGCTGGCTGCAACGGTGGCTTGCGTGGCTGGGGCGGTGTGGATGTTTCGCGGATTCTGGAGCGCCGATGTTTTTATCGCGGGGGTGGATACCTTTTCCCACGATTACCTCATGTGGGAATGGGGCTGGAAGATGCTGCTGCAATATCGTGAAGTGCCGCTCTGGAATCCCTACCTCTTTGGGGGCTGGCCCTTTGTGGCGTCCTTCGCCTTCTGTCCGTTTTATCCTCCCGCATGGCTTTCGGTCTGGTTCCCGACGAGTCTGGCAATCACCAGCCAGTACGCTTTGCATGTGGCCCTGGGCGGAATCGGTTTCTATGCCTTCGCGCGTGGCATGCGGGTTTCGGCGGCAACGGCATTCCTGATCGCGATATTTTATGAGTCGGGCGGACACGTCTTTACGCTGGCCCACCCGGGACACCTGGCCAAGGTGCAGGCGCTCGCGTGGCTGCCCTGGGCCATGGCCTGCGCCGTGATGGCTGCGCGCAATGGACGGCTCCGCTGGATCGCCGGCCTGGGCATTTGTCTCGCCCTTCAACTGCTCGCGAGCCATGCGCAAATTTTCTACATCACCGCTGCCATGGCCTTTCTCTACATCATCGCCGCATCGATCTTTGCCGCGTTCCACGAACGCACCGCAGAGCCGCCCTGGAATAAGGGCCTTCGCGCGGGATGGATGCTTGGCGGTGCGGCGATAATCTGCGTCGGCCTCAGCGCGATTCAAATGTTGCCGGCAATGGAACTGGCAAGCGAGTCAAACCGGGGCGGCGGCGTGCCCTATGAGACGGCATCCTTTGGCGGTCTCCCGCCTGAGGAAATTTTCGAGCTGGCTTTGCCGGTTTTTCGCGGGGCCTCGATTGGCGGGATGGAATATTTCGGACGATGGCATAGCGACAACGCCGGGCATGGCGCGCAACGCCTCGTGAGTGATTACGCGGGGGCTTCCGTTTTTTTGCTGGGAATCCTGGGTCTTTTTATCTCGCGACGGCGAAGCAGGTATTTCTTCGCGGCTGTTTTTCTCCTGGCGGCGCTGGTGTCCATGGGGGCTTACACGCCGGTACATCGTCTCTGCTATCTCATCGTCCCCGGCTTCAGTCGGTTCCGATCACCGGCAAGCTTCATGGCGGCGGCATATTTTGCCATTTTCGCGCTCGCGATCTTTGGACTGGAAGCAATTCTGGCGCACCTCAAGAGTCTCAAGCAGCGCCCCCTCTGGCTCTGGATTGCGCCCGGTCTCCTGCTTTGCGCGGCAAGCATCATTTTCCTGATCAAAACCGAAAGCACCCCGTCGAAAATTTTCCTCTGGTCCTTGCGCCACAGCACGATCCACCTCATCATCCTGGTCGTGCCACTGTGCCTCTATTTTATTTTTCGAAATCGCCTGCGACATTCCGCCGCCTTCATCGTCCTGATTGCGCTCATCGCCGCCGGAACGCTGTTCGCGAATTCCTGGTGGATGCATGCCTTTCTGCCGAAGAACCCGACCGCCGGGCTGCTCGATTATCTCTATCGCAATCCCGTGGAAAGCGTCATCCTGCGCCACCACCAGAGGCCCGAGCCGCCCACCATGATCGTCTGGGGCAATGAACTTACGAACCGCCCCATGATGCGCGGTGTGCGAACCATCCACGGCTATCATCCGGTGGTCTATGGCCGCTACGAAAAACTTCTCGAAGCCATGGGCTACTTCTACACGCCCACCACCTTTCGCCACTTTGCCCTCAACTATCTTGTATTGCCCAAAAACGAAGCGCCTTTGGACGGCTGGATGCTCCTTGCCGATCTCGGTGCTAAACGCGTCATCGCGAGAACCGATCCCATCCCCTTCGCGCGAATTCCTGCGAAAGTGGAAAGTCTGCCCAAAGGCCAAAGCTGGGACCGCATGACCACCGAAACCATGCACGCTCTCATCGCCGCCGACGATTATGATCCCGTGCGAATCACTTATCACGACGGCCCGATAAGCCTCGACCTCCCGCAAATTTCCACGGCCACCCTCGCCACCCGCGCGCTGAAAGTGCAGGCCCTCTATCAGAAACCCAACGAACTTCGCCTGCGATGGCAAAGCGGCCCGACGAACGATGCCACGCGCCGCAATCTGGCCGACGAAAAAGGCATGTTGCCCGTCCTCCTGGCCCAGCCCTACGATAAAAACTGGAAGATGCATTTTGAAAAAGGCGAGGATACTTTCCAATCCCCATACGACGACATGCCCTGGCAGGCCAACGGGCTCTTCACCCTTGGCCTGATCGATCCCCACGCCGACACGGAAACCGTCCTCCGCTATCGGCCTCTCTCTTACACAATCGGTAAATACACGACACTGGGAAGTTTGCTCGTCTTGCTCATGACCGTGCTGATCCGAAAACGTCTTCGAGTGAACTCTTCAAAAACCGATCCCGAAATCACTTCCGCAGATCAATCGTAAGGGCCTCGCTCTTTGCCGGAAATTCAACAGTGCGCGTCTGGCCGTTGGCGGTGATTTCATGACGTCCGTAGTAGGCGCGGAGCGTGGCCTTGCCTGCATCGTCGGTCTGGCCCTTCCAGTTGGTCCACCACTTTTCAAAGACGAGTTTGCGATAGGCCCGGGCCGAAGGGGTGGCCGTCCAGTCTTTCGCCCAGGGCGCCGCACCATCGTCGCGCCAATGCCGCCCTTCCCAGAAGCCCCACATCAGCACCGCCTCGACCTGTGGCTCAGCAAAGGCAATCGTGTAAAGTTTCTCCAGCACCTCCGCCTCTTTATCCGCATCCTCATGCCCGAAATCAAACTCCGTGACCTTGATGGGCAATTTGAGCTTCGCCAGCTCCTCAAAAGACTCACGCACCTTGTCTTCCGGAAACCAGCCGCCCCAGAAATGCCCCTGCACACCAATGCCGCCGACGGGAGCGCCGATGCTCTTAAGGTCTTTTATCTGCCGCACGTAAGCCTTCAGGTCCTTGCCCTTCAAGATGTCATAGTCGTTCATATAGAGCACGGCATCGGGATTGGCATCGCGGCACCAGCGAAACATTTCGTAGCGAATCGGCGCACCCAGCCGCTGTTCGAAGAAGTGCCCATGCAGCATTTCATTGTTCACGTCCCACTCATCGATGCGGCCCTTGTAGTAAGACATCAGGTCAAAAGCCCGCGCGTGCACCTTGGCGCGTAAGGTCTCGTTGTCCAGTTCCTTGATCCAGTCCTGCACATACTTCGGCACGGCCCAATAGACGCAATGCCCCCGCATATCAATATCGTTTTCCTCGCACCAGGCCAGCATACGATCCAGATCTTCATAGCGATATTGTCCCGGCTTGCGTTCGATGTGATACCACTTCCCGGCGTTCTCGGGCACGGCGGCATTGAAGTTTTCCTTCAGGATTTTCAAGTATTGCGCCTGCTCTTCAGGATCCACATCGTCTTCCCACATCTTCCGCGAGATAGCCGTACCAAAGTGAAAGGCATGCCGCAGTTGACGGACTTCGATCTCCGTCCCCGGATCCGCCAGGATCGTGATATCGCCCATGCGGTGCTGCTCAATCCGCTCCTGGTCGGTGGGTTCCTTTTTGTCGTCAGCCATTTTGTTTCCTTTTCCATCGGCTGCCCATGCGCAGGATGCAAGCAGGCACATGGCCACGCCAACCGGGACCATTTTGCAGAAGAGTTTTATGAAAATCATTACTTCTCCAAGTCTTTCGCATATTATTTAACGTCAAATTCCGCGGCCTGCGGTTCAGCGGCACCCAAGGCTTTGGACCGTTCGCCCGGCGACGCGCCGCCCACGATAAGCCGAAAGCGTCCCGCTTCGATTTTGCTCTTGCCGTCTTCATCCACCAAGGCCATCGCTTCGGCAGGCAAAATAAAATCAACCGTTTCCGACGCACCTGGCAGTAGATGGATCTTCGCGAAATCCACCAGCTGGCAAAGCGGCACACGAACCGACGCTTCCAGGTCTTTCAGATAAACCTGCGCCACTTCGTCGGAGGCGCGTTCGCCTTCGTTCTTCACCCTCACGGAAAACTTCAGCGACTCACCGGCCTGGATGGAATCGCTTTCCAACTTCAGGTCCGAATAGGCAAAGCGGCTGTAGCTCAGCCCGAAGCCGAAGGGATAAAGCGCTTCCTTTTCCATGTAGCGATAAGTGCGGCCCTCCATGTTGTAATCTTCAAAGGGCGGCAGGTCGTCGGTGGATTTGGGCGCGGTCACCGGCATGCGTCCGGAGGGTGACGCGTTTCCGAAAAGGACATCGGCCACGGCATGTCCGCCTTCTTCACCGGGATACCAGACCTGCAACACGGCGTCGGCGGCTTCGTGAATTTCAGGCACGGCCATGGCGGCCCCGCCGGTCAGGATTACCACAAGGGGCTTTTCCGTGCGCTTCTTCAAATCCTGAATGAATTCGACCTGGTGCCGTGGCAGTTCGGCCATGCGCCGGTCGCCCACAAAGTCATTGCGAATGGCCTCGCCTTCTTCGCCTTCCATCAGCGGGTCCAGACCAACTGCGGCAATAACCACGTCCGACTCCTTCGCCGGACCAAAAACCCAGTTCGCGTCGTTGCGCTTCTCATGGGCCGCGTCTTCGCCCTGCATGTATTCCACAACGCTCACGCTCGAAATGCGATCAACGATCCCTTCGAGAATCGTCACCATGCGCGGGTTGAGCCCGAAATAATTCCCCAGCATCACCTGAACATCGGCCGCATGGGGACCGCAGACGCATAGGCGGTCGGTATCCTTTTTCAGGGGCAGCAAATTGTTCTCATTCTTCAGTAGAACGATAGATTCCGTCGCGGCTTCCAGGGCCAGCTTCCGATGGGCATCGCAGTCGATCACGCTGGAGGGAATATCCTCGTAGGGTCCCGACCCCGCCGGATCGAGCAGGCCGAGTTTGAACTTCGTGCGCAGCAAACGCTTCAGGCATACGTCGATCTCCTCTTCCTTCAGCAAGCCCTCGCGCGCGGCTTCCAGGATCGCCACATAAGCGTTGCCGCAATTCAGGTCGCACCCCCGCTGGATCGCCAATGCCGCCGTCTGCTTCGGGCCTTCCGTAAACTTGTGATGCTGATGAATATCATTCAGCGCGCCGCAGTCGGAAACCACATGCCCCTGAAATTTCCATTCTCCCCGCAGAATATCGTCCAGCAGAAGTTTGCTCGCGCAGCAGGGCTCGTCATTGGTTCGGTTGTACGCACCCATGACAGACTCCACACCGGCATCAACGAGTTTTTTGAAAGCAGGCAGATAGGTCTCGTAGAGGTCCTTCTTGCCCACGACGGCGTTGAAAGAGTGACGCTCACCTTCGGGTCCGCTGTGGACGGCATAATGCTTGGCGCAGGCGGCGGCTTTCATGCGGCGCGGATTATCGCCCTGGAGGCCCTTGACAAATTCCGCGCCCAACTCGCCCGTCAGGTAAGGATCTTCGCCATAGGTTTCCTGGCCACGTCCCCATCGCGGATCGCGAAAAATATTGATATTGGGCGTCCAGAAAGTCAGCCCCTGGTATTGGCCCCGACGACCCATCCGCGCCGCTTGATGGTGCTTGGCGCGAGCCTCGTCGGAAATCGCCGTCGCCACGCGACGCACCATGTCGCGATTAAATGTCGCGGCCAAGCCAATGATCTGCGGAAACACCGTAGCCCGACCATTCCGCGCCACGCCATGGAGGCATTCGTTCCACCAGTTATACTCCGGAATTCCCAGACGTTCGATAGCCGGAGAATTAAAAAGCATCTGCGACGCCTTCTCCTCAAGCGTCATCTTCGAAACCAAATCCTCCACCCGCGCCTCGATCGGCTGCGTCGGGTCCTGATAAATCGCTTTGTCCGTCATGTAATAAGGTCCTGTTCTAT
>CAYWYC010000037.1:0-4739 GCA_964462565.1 uncultured Candidatus Sumerlaeota bacterium
CCAGGCTATTATGGTGCGCGCCTTTGGCGCTCAGAAGAGAAAAGCGATTCTTTTTGACGCATTAAGATACCTGTTGATCAAAAAAACACGAATAGCCCCACATTTATGTCGTGCACCCTATCTGAATTTCCATAAGATATGTTCTTGATTATATTTAATCTATACGCTATAGAAAATCCTATACGGTTTTAGGAGGAGCGGCAAATTGTATCCACTTTTTATTCGGCCGGGCGTTTATATTTTATGGTGTTACATGCAGGATCGAAGTGTTGGCATCTGGGACCAGTGCGCCGATTGTTATGATCTGGTCCTTATTCTGGAAGGCAGCGCGATGCTCACGATAGGTGACAAAGTATATCACCTGCATCCAACGCGCTTTGCCCTGGTGCCTCCCGACACAGCCTGCCAATACAGTATCAAGCGTCCCCATACGGCGCTTTTTCATCTTCAATTTCAAACGCGGCTGATCCACGAAAGCAAGGTAGCTCGTGCCTATGAATTTCCCGCCAGTGACGAAATGGTGGAGAATGTCACAGCCCTGAAAGAGAGGCGCGGGTCGATTCTGAGTTCCGATTCCTACGATGAAAAGGACCATGTCGCCGTCTCGCTTCTGTCCTATGAGCTGGCCGTTTTGGCGCTGCGCCATATTCCCAAAGAAAATCTGCGCCGCCGACACGCCGACTACGCATTCGATCGCGCCGCCGCTTATATCAATGATCATCTGGATGAAAATATCACGAACCAGAAACTGGCCGAGATTGCGAACATTGACCTGACCTCTTTCGCGCGGTCCTTTCAGGCCCATACCGGCATGACGCCCAAGGCCTTTGTCATGAACCGCCGCTTCCGCAAGGCTTGCGATCTTCTGACACAGACGAACAAGAGCATCGAAGATGTGGCCAAGGAATCGGGCTTTTCCGACCGGTACAGTTTTTCTCACGTTTTCAAGCGTTCCGCCGGGATGGGTCCCGCGGAATTTCGCAAGACTTTTACCTTTGAAGAATGAAGGATTCGATTACGATTATTCGGGGTTCGGGTTGTGCCAGAGGATAACACTGTCCAGATCGAAGCGTCTGCGCACTCGTAAAAGAGGCACACACTCTTTTTCCAGCCATTCCATGTCCGGCGTTTTCCAGCCCAGGGGCTTGGGCGTTTTCCCGTATAGTTCCGCCAACTTATTCAATTCCAGGCTCATCACAATATAGTCCGCCTGCCGGTCTATGGACCGGTCGGCAATGCTGTTTCCAAAGCGCCACTGATAGGGAGCGTCGGGCGCGAAATATTCGACCACGTGGGCCGGATTGAAGACGTAATAAAAAACCACTTTTTCGCCGGGTTTGGCATTGCGATCGAGCCAGTTCAACGCCTGCTCCAGGCCGTCGGATGTGCTGGTGACGAGACCGAAGTAGGAGATGGCGGGATGGTTCAGGATAATGCGATTGCCGAAATACTGGTAGCCGTTGAACTGGCTGTCGGGATAAGAACGGATATGGGCCGCCATGATCTGGATCAAGCAAAGTGCTCCGATGATGGCGGGAATAATCCAGTGGATGCGGCGCAGGCTCATAAAAAAATGGACCGCCCAGGGAAGCATGACCACGAATATGGGAAGGACATAAAAGACCTGCTTGGCATCGATGATGAGAAGGGATGCCAGAAGGAGGAGCACGATGAGTGCCGGGAAAATATTTCCGCGACGGGGCTTGAGCACGACCAGGGAAATCAGAAAGCCCGCAATGGTCAGAGCACCGATGACAAAGGTGGGTTTGGATATGAGGAGCAGCATGTAATAACCGAAGGTGTTCCAGCGTCCGCCCGTGATGGGCTGGGAACTATGGGCCAGACGGGCGAGAAAATTGAGCGGGATATGGGCGTTTGCCAGGTGGCTGGGAGCAAAGGCATAGAAGGCCCACATGGACAATCCGGCGAGCAGAAAAAGCCCCGGAATGATACCGATTCGCTTAGGCCGATTCCACCAGCACCAGGCAACGATAGCCATTCCTGTGAGCAGCAAGGCCACGTATTGGAACATGCGAAACCGCTGGGACAGAAATGCATGGTAGAAATCGGCAAAGCGCCAGAACTCGATAGCCAGGTCCTGCTTCCATCCGCCGGGAGAAAAGCCGGGGTCTTGCGCATATTGCCGTATCGCCACGATCCATGGGCCAAGGACGATGCCGCCGAGAACCAGAACCAGTAAGGCGAGGAGCAACTGCCGGAGAAGAGAAGGCGCTTCCCTTTGGCTGTCATCGTCTTTCCGCCGGAAAGGTATCAAGAGCAACAAAAAGAGCGCCGGAAAGAGCAGGATGCTGGTGAACTTGAAGGCCACGGCAATGCCCCAGAGAAAGGCAAGCAATGCAAAGCGGCCTGTTGTGGGTTCGCGCATGTACCGGCTTGCCGCCCAGAGCAGCCAGACGATTCCGGCGGTGAAATACACGCCCGACTCGGTCATGGCGCATCTTCCATAAAAAAGCAGGAAGGGGTTCAGCGCCAGAATAAGGCTTGAGGCCAGAGCGGTCCATTTATCGAAATGCGTGCGGGCCAGGGCATATATGCCCACAAGTATGAAGCACGCCATGAGCAGCGTCATGCCCCGCGCGACCAGCAAACGTCCTTCGGAAGAATCCACCGAAAAGAGCCGGAAAGCAACCCAACTCAGGTACATGGGCAGGCGCATCTGGGAGGGATCGCCGTTGCTGCCGACGAGCCAGTCGGTGCTGAAATAATCGGCAATCGTGATGTCCACCACTTCATCGTGGCCCGCTCCCATTCGTCCGAGAAATGGCAGGGTCAGGAAGAGAAAAAGAAGGACAATGGCCAGCGGGACGAAAACACGATCCGGGGAATCTGGGGATATGTCGGGGGCGGCCATGGGCTATCTCGCGGGAGAAAGATTATGGAGTATTGCCGTCATCCAGCTGAAGGCTTTTGATAAGATCCCGAACCTCCGGCCCGATTCCGGATTCCGTGGCCGGTGGCGGGATGCTCTCGGGGGGCAGATCGACTTTGCCTTCCAGTTTTTGCATCTGGACGCGCAGCAGAACCTGCTCCAGCAGTTGGGCGGCCATGTTGGCGACTTCCGTATCTTCGTATTGGCGGATGATGATTTTCAGGTCCTGGATGACGCTCTGGTTTTCTCCGAGCATGAAGCGGCGCTTGGCGTCTTCGTAGAGCGTCTGGGCCTGGACGGGCCGCAGGGCGTTTCGGCGCTGGAGTTCATTGCTGCAGATGCGGCGCAGACGTTCCATACGTTTCTGGATTTCAGGATCCTCCGTGTAGTTGTCAAGTTTCTTCATTTCCTCCAACGCGCGATGGGGATCGCCCTGTTCGTAATAGCTGATGCAGGCGTCGAGCCGTTCGAGGGCGATGTTTTTCTGGAGGGTATCGATCTGCTCCTGGGCCAGGTCGCGCAGGGAAGAATGGCCGGCGGCTTGCTGGAAGGCCTTGATGGCCTGTTCGGGCAGTTTGTTTTTGGCGGCCCACTCACCGAGTTCAAAGGCATTGGCATACTGGTGCGGCTCCAGATGGTCGAAACGTTCCTGAAAGGTCACCCGATCGATGAGGGGCCGACCGTCTTCCGGCATGTCGCCTTTATGAAGGCGATAATAATTATCGTAGGCCTCACGGGCTTTATCGTATTCCTGATTTTCCAGCAGATAGTGGCCCCACTCGCGATAGATTTCCGCGCGAATGTCACCGGTGCTTTTTTGCAGAACCTGCATGCCCCAGTCGCGATAAAGTTCCAGAGCCTCCTGAAAGCGGCCCAGGCGGGTGAGGTTGGTGCGACCTTCCAAAAGGACCGTGCGCATGCGTTCCTGACCCAGGGCCGGACTCAGGGGACGGACCCTTTTTCGCAGGATGCGCAGGGCGGTATCGTAGTTCATGCGGCCGCGCTCATAGGCCGCCCAGCGCAGCCCCAGCAGAATGCGGCTGGGTTTGCCCACGCCCAGTTTGGCCGCTTCCATTTTTTCCACCAGATAGAGGGCGCGTTCAAATTCCTGATTTTCGAGCAAGGCTTCGAGCCGGTCCATAAGCAGGGGGCGCATCCATTCTTGTTGGGCGTCGGCAATGCGCAGGTCCAGGGCCGGCAGTTTTTCGATCATGCGCAGGGCCGAATCTTTTTCGTCGATCCTGTCCAAAAGCCCGGCCATGGCGACCAGATAATCGGCGGAAAGGGATGGTGATGTTTGGGAATCGTCGGTCGAAAGTTCGCTTGCCTGAAAAATCAGCCGCCTCCAATTATCGCGCACCGCCGACGGTGCGTTCTGGAGCCCCATTGAGATGATGGGGGCCTTTTTCTGGAGCCAGCGGCGAAATTCCGTTGTGGAAAGACCTGCCGCCATTGCCTCGGCCACATGGCGGGCGGCTTCTTCGCCTTTGCTGCCGACGAGGCTGAATTCCGCCTGGAGCAGCGCATTTTCCAGGGGTGTGTCTTTTTCTTCGCGCACCACACGATCCAGGGGCAGTTCGATCAGACCCGCGCTGGTGCGGAGCTGGATGGACGAAGGCGTCCGGCTATTCACAATTCCCCGGAATTCACGTCCCGAATCCAGGACAATCGTATCCCCATGCGCCAGCAAAGCCGGGAGCATGCAGGCGAGCCATAAAATGAAATGTCGATACCGGTTCAGAGCCATCCTCTATCGTTTCCTCGGAGAAATTATACCACATCCTTGCGCGATTGCACTACCAGACTATAGTACCGCCGGCATCTTGCCGGCAACAGCCACCAGGATGGT
>CAYWYC010000037.1:4839-23078 GCA_964462565.1 uncultured Candidatus Sumerlaeota bacterium
GATACGTACCGCCGGCATCTTGCCGGCAATGGCCACCAGGATGGTGGCGGTACGTAAACCCCTTAGCGTGCTTTCAGCGATGGTCCGTCTGGTGCGGAACCACGTCGCAGGTTTCCTGGTAGTGGGTCAGCAGGCGATCCTTGAGTTGGCTCAGTACATCTGCCAGTGCCGGGTCGTCGATGCGGTTGGTTGTTTCCATGGGATCCCGGCGCAGATCGTAAAGTTCGTCCTTTTCATAGAAGCGCCGGACGTATTTATAGTCCTTCGTGCGGCACATAATGGCCTTGCCGTGATACATTTTTTCGTCGGTGCGCTGGAGGATGAGGCGCGGATAATATGGATGATGTTTCAGCTTATCATCACCACCCGATTCGCCTTCCATGCAGTGCTTCTCGCCCTTGAGACGTCCGCCTTCGCAGAATGCCGCATCGCGCACATCGTCCGTTTCTCCGGCCAATGCGGCCAGGAGGCTTTTGCCGAAGCGCGTGTATTCGGGATCGAGGCCGGTGAGTTCATAAACAGTCTCGGAAAAATCCACGAGTTCCACAATAGCGTCACTCACGCGTGGCTTCACGGCCACATCCTTGGGCGGCTTGATGATGAAGGGCACGCGACTCAGGCAATCCTCGAAGGTGTTCTGCGTTTTTTCCACAAGGCCATAATCGCCGGTGAAATCACCATGGTCGGAAAAAAGGAAAACGGCGGTGTCGTCGTAAATTCCTGCTTCCTGGAGGGCGTCCATGAGGTCGCCGAAAAGGGCATCAAGGCGCATGCACATGCCGTAATAGGTTGCACGCAATTCCGTCCAGCGCTCTTCGGTCCAGGACTGCATGTTGAAGTTTTCATACAGGCCCTCGAGCAGCATGGGCTTGTCCTTCCAGCCTTCCGGAGCAGGTGTGCGCGCCGGGATTTTGCTGCGGTCGATGGCCGAATAAAAGGGTTCCTCCACGCCATAGGGCGGGTGAGGATAGATCAGGGGCAGGTAGATACAGAGCGGGCGGTCGTCGGGCCGGTTTTTGATCAGCCGGATCGCCTCCATCACGTGCATCCAGTCGCTATCCTGATAGTATTTTTCGCCTTCTTTTTTATCCATTTTGCCGACGTAGAAGGAGTAATAACTGTCCTGTCCCAGTTCGCCGCGCGCTTCCTGATAGACGGGGCCATGCCAGTTGGGTTGGAGATCGTATCGGTCGCCCTCGCTCCAGCTTTCGGCGTAGCGGTCCTTGGACATCTGGCCCGGGACCACATCATTTTTGCCGCCCCAGAAAACGTGGTAGCCTGCTTCCTTCAGGATATTCAGCAGCATGGGTTCGCCCCATTCATGGTGCAGCATGTGGTGCATGGTACGGTGGCCCCTGGTGTGGGGATACCAGCCTGTCATGAAGGAGCAACGGCTGGGGGTGCAGACGGTGTTCTGGCAAAAGGCATTGCGAAAGGACACGGCCTCCGTTTTCACCAGGCGGTCCAGGTTCGGCGTAATCGCCGCGGGATCGCCCATATGGCCCATGACATCTCCGCGCCACTGGTCGGGATTGAATATAACAATATGGGGCAACTTTTTGGACATGAAAAACTCCTCGAATGATAATGGCTAAGAATGCAAGATGGCGGCCTATCTTTTACAGATATCCACGTGCCTTCTATCACAAAGCCCGGGCAAAGTGAAGCAGCATTTGCGCGGCAATTTGCCGAAATTGCAACCGCACGCGCAATCGTATTTTTTTTAACCACGAAACAAAGGAAATACACGAAAAAGATGCGAGAGATACCAAGGGACTGTAACATAAATCGTGGAAGAAGTGTTCCTGGTTGTTTTCAGCGTGGAAATCGGTATGCATACCATATTGCAAAAATGAAAAAGCCTGCCGGAAGATTTCCGGCAGGCTTCATTTTTTGAGGAATTGAAGAAAATGGGTCAGGATGTTTGCTTCAGGTAGTGGTCGATTTTTTCGGCCATCTGGCGGCCCAGGTTGATCGCGTGGACCACGAGCGACGCGCCCTTGGTGCTGTCGCCGGCGGCAAAGACGCCGTTGGTCGTGGTCATGAAGTTCTTGTCGATCAGGATGTTGCCGCGGGGATCCGTGTCCAGGCCAAAGCCGCTGACCAGGGGCTCGTGTTCCGTATGGACAAAACCCATCGCCAGCAGAACCAGTTGGGCCGACAGTTCGAATTCGGAGCCTTTCTTTTCGGTGAAGGAGCGGCGACCGTTTTCGTCGGGTTCGGACCATTCCAGTTCCACGCACTTCAGCGCCTTAACATGACCCTTTCCATCGCCGATGGCCTCCTTGGTGTTGATGCTCCAGAGACGTTCGCAGCCTTCTTCCTGGGAAGAAGAGGTACGCAGGATAATGGGCCAGGTGGGCCAGGGGTTTTCGAACTCGCGTTTTTCCGGCGGCTTGGGCAGCAGCTCGATCTGGGTAACCGACTTCGCCCCCTGACGGATGCTGGTGCCGATGCAGTCGGAGCCCGTATCGCCGCCACCGACGACCACCACGTCCTTGTCCTTGGCAGTGATGGTTTCCGTGTCGGAAACGTCATCGCCGGCAACGCGCTTGTTGTTCTGCTTCAGGAAATCCATGGCAAAGTGAATGCCTTTGAGTTCGCGTCCGGGAACCTGCAAGTCCCGCGGGGTGCGCGAACCGGTGGTGATGGCCACGGCGTCGAAGCTGCGCATCAGGTAACCCACGGAAATATCGCGTCCCACATCGACCCGCGTTTCAAACTTGACGCCTTCGGCCTGCATCTGCTCCATGCGGCGATCGAGCACGGACTTGTCCAGTTTGAAGTCGGGAATGCCATAGCGCAGGAGCCCGCCGATGCGGTCGTCTTTTTCAAAGAGGGTGACGTCGTGTCCGGCGCGGGCCAGCTGCTGGGCGGCCGCCATGCCGGCGGGACCGGAACCGATCACGGCCACCTTGCAGCCGGTTTTTTCCAGCGGGGGCTCAGGTTCAATCCAGCCTTCCTGGAAGCCCCGCTCCACGATCTGCACTTCGATGTGCTTGATGGAGACCGGCTTTTCATCGATCATCAGCGTACAGGCCGCTTCACAGGGAGCCGGGCAGACGCGGCCCGTTACCTCGGGAAAGTTATTGGTCGAGTGCAGCAGTTCCAGCGCGCGCTTCCATTTGCCATGATAAACCATGTCGTTCCATTCGGGAATACGGTTCATCACGGGACATCCAAAGGAGTGGCAATAGGGAATGCCGCAGTCCATGCATCGGGCTGCCTGATCGAGGAGTTCCTCCTCGGTCATGAGCTGCTCGATCTCACGATAGTCCTTGACGCGCTCCTTGATGGAACGCTTGGGGGGATGCTTACGGTCAAATTCGAGAAATCCAGTTGGTTTAGCCATTGAAAACTTCCTCTGTCACAGATACGGTTTCGGAATCTTTGAATTCCGCTTCTTTCATGCGCTGGAGCACCTTGCGATATTCCACGGGCATGACCTTGACAAACTTGGGATAGTGCGTGACCCATTTGTCCAGAATACGCTGGGCGACGCCGCTGTTGGTATATTTATAATGGTTTTCGATGAGGGTGCGCAGTTGGAAGACATCTTCTTTTTCCCACACGCTTTCCAGATCCACCATGTCCAGGTTGCATCGTGTTTCGAACATTTCGCTTTCGTCATAGACATAGGCAATGCCGCCGCTCATGCCGGCCGCGAAGTTGTAGCCCGTCGTTCCGAGGACCACCACAACCCCACCGGTCATGTATTCGCAACCATGATCGCCCACGCCTTCCACCACCGCCTTTGCGCCGGAATTGCGGATGGCGAACCTTTCACCCACCATGCCGCGCAGGTAAATCTCACCGCTCGTGGCGCCGTAGAGAATCACGTTGCCGCAGATGGTGTTTTCGTGAGGAACGATGCTGGCTTCCTTGGGAGGCACGACGATGATTTTTCCACCGGAAAGGCCCTTGCCCAGATAGTCATTCGCGTCGCCTACCACCCGGAAGCTAACGCCCGGGGCGAGGAACGCGCCGAAGCTCTGACCGGCGGATCCCGTAAACTGGACTTCGATCGTGTCTTCGGGAAGTCCCTTCGCGCCATGGGCAGCCACGACTTCGCCGCTCAATGTCGCACCGACCGTGCGGTTAATATTGCGAATGGGCATATCCAGCCGCACATTTTCGCCATTTTCCAGGGCCGGCTTGCATTTCTGGATCAGTTCCTGGTCCAGTGCTTGCATCACGGTATGCTCCTGCTTTTTGGTGCGGCGCAGGCCAACGCCGGGATCGTCCGGAATGGCCAGCATGGAGCTGAAGTCGAGGCCCTTGGTTTTCCAATGATCAAGGGCTGTCTCCATTTCCAGGCAATCCACACGGCCGATCATTTCATCGAGTGTGCGGAATCCCAGCGCCGCCATTTGTTCGCGCAGATTCTCAGCGACAAAGCGCAGGAAGCGTTCCACGTAGTCGGCCATGCCGGTGAAGCGCTTGCGCAGACGGTCGTCCTGCGTCGCCACACCCACGGGGCAGGTGTTCAGGTGGCACTTGCGCATCATGATGCAGCCCAGTGTCACGAGAACAGCCGTGCCGAAGCCGAATTCCTCGGCCCCCAGCAACGCGGCAATGGCCAGGTCGCGGCCCGTCTTCAACTGGCCGTCCACCTGGACGACAATCTTGTCGCGCAGGTGATTCATAACAAGGCTCTGCTGCGTTTCGGCCAGGCCCAGTTCCCAGGGCAGGCCGGCGTATTTGATCGAGGTCAGCGGCGATGCGCCCGTGCCGCCTTCGGAGCCGGAAATCAGCACCAGGTCGGCCTTGGCCTTGGCAACGCCCGAGGCAACCGTACCCACACCGACTTCCGAAACCAGTTTCACGGAAACGTTGGCCTTGGGGTTGGACATTTTCAGGTCGAAGATAAGCTGAGCCAGGTCCTCGATGGAATAAATATCATGATGGGGCGGCGGCGAAATCAGCGACACGCCGGGAGTGGTATGGCGGACGCGAGCGATTTCGGGGCTCACCTTGTGGCCGGGCAGATGGCCGCCTTCGCCGGGCTTGGCGCCCTGGGCCACCTTGATCTGCAATTCATCGGCATTGATCAGGTATTCCGTGGTCACGCCAAAACGTCCCGAAGCCACCTGCTTGATGGCGGAGCGCTTGCTGTCGCCGTTGGGCAGGGGAATATAGCGGGCGGGATCTTCGCCACCTTCGCCGCTGTTGCTGCGGCCGCCCAGTCGGTTCAGGGCGATGGCGATGGATTCGTGGGCCTCGCGGCTGATTGAACCAAAGGACATGGCCGCCGTCACAAAGCGGGGCGTGATTTTCTCTACGGGCTCCACTTCCTCGATCGGAACAGGCTCCCGCTTTTTGAACTTAAAGAGACCACGCAGGGCCGCGTGCTTCACGGACTGCTCGTTTGTGATTTCGGCGAATTTCTTGAAAGCCTGATAATCGTTGGAGCGGGTTGCGTACTGGAGCGTGTAGATTGCTTCCGGGCTCCACATGTGGCGCTCGCCGCCCATGCGCACGTGGTACTCGCCGCCCACGTTCAGCAGGTTGGATGGCGCGCCGAAAGAGGGGTATCCCCGGCGATGACGCTCAACCGCCTCGCGGGCTATTTCGCCGATGCCCACACCTTCGATACGCGACGCCGTATGGGTAAAATACTTATCCACGAACTTTTTGGAAAGCCCCACTGCCTCGAAAATCTGGGCTTCGTGATAGCTGCGGATGGTTGAAATGCCCATGCGGCTGAAGGTCTTGAGCAGGCCTTTCTTGATGGCGGTAATAAAATTATCGGAAGCGGTCTCGGCGGTCAGATTTTTCTCGAGCAGACCGGAATCTGCCATTTCGGCAATAGTGAAGAAAGCCACGCGCGGGCAGATAGCGCTTGCGCCGTAGCCGATGAGCAGGGCAAAGTGCATGACTTCACGCGCTTCGCCGCTGTCCACGATGATGCCCGCCTGAGTCCGTTTGCCGCAACGGATCAGGTGATGGTGCAGGCCCGATACGGCCAGCAGTGAGGGTATCGCCGCGTTTTCCTGGTTTACGTTCCGATCACTGAGAATCAGGATGGTAGCACCATTGTCAATATGTTCTTCGGCCTGCTTGAACATGGAGTTCATGGCCTTTTCCAGGGCGGCGCCATCGCCATCGGCGGGAAAAAGCATGTCGATCTCGCGGGTAACCAGGTCCGGCTTGTCGGCCTCGCGGAGTTTGTCCAGGTCCTCGGGGCTGAGAACGGGATGCGGAATTTTCAACTTGCGGAAATGCTGGGGGGTTTCTTCCAAAAGGTTGCATTGGCGGCCCACAAAACTCATGAGCGACATAACCAATTCCTCGCGCAGCGGGTCGATGGCCGGGTTGGTGACCTGGGCAAAGAGCTGGCGGAAGTATTCAAAAAGCAGGCGCGGACGATCCGACAGGACGGCGAGGGCGGCATCGTTGCCCATGGAGCCGATGGCTTCCTGGCCGTTTGAGGCCATGGGCGACAGGATCATCTTGAGTTCTTCTTCCGTGAACCCAAAGGCATGCTGCCAGCGACGCAGCACCTCAGGCTCGACCGACGGAATTTCCGAAGGAGCCTGCAGGCCGCGCAGGTCGATGCGGTTTTCGTTGACCCAACGACGGTAGGGCATCTGCCGCACAATCTTGCCCTTGAGTTCAGTGTCGGCCACGATGCGGTGCTGGTGCAGATCGACAAGAAACATCTTGCCGGGCTGCAGGCGACCGCGATGCTGAATTTTTTCATCGGGAATATCAAGCACGCCTGTTTCCGACGCCATGACGATGAGACCATCGGTGGTGATGGTGTAGCGGGAAGGACGCAGGCCGTTGCGGTCGAGTACGGCGCCGATATAGCGATCGCCGTCGGTAAAGGCGATAGACGCGGGACCGTCCCAAGGCTCTATAATGGAGGCGTGGTATTCATAAAATGCCCGCTTGTCCTCGCCCATCAGGTAACGGGTTCCCCAGGCTTCGGGAATCATCATCATCATGGCATGGGGGATGGAACGGCCGGCGGCCACAAGCAGTTCGAGGGCATTATCGAATACGGCGGAGTCGCTGCCTTCTTCGTCGATGATCGGCATCAACTTTTTCAGGTCGTCGCCGAAAAGGTCGGACTCCATGATCGCCTCGCGGGCGCGCATGTGGTTGATGTTGCCGCGCAGGGTGTTGATCTCGCCGTTGTGGGCCAGATAGCGAAAGGGCTGGGCCAGGTGCCAGGTGGGCAAAGTGTTGGTGCTGTAGCGCTGATGCACCACGGCAAAGCACGACTTGAAGCGGCTGTCGTTCAGGTCGGGATAAAACGTAATAAGCTGGGTTCCCGTAAGCATGCCCTTGTAAAGAATGGTGCGGCTGGACATGCTGTTCACGTAGAATTGGCTGAAATCACCATCCCATTTTTCGATTTCCTTGGTGGCCAGCTGGCGGATCACGTACAGTTTGAGTTCAAAATCTTTCTTGTCAATCTTGCCCTGACCGATAAAAACCTGTCGGAAGCAGGGCATGGTGGCAAGAGAAAGCTTGCCCAGATGTTCTGAATCCACGGGGACATCCCGCCAGCCCAGGACTTCCGCGCCTTCTGCTTTGATGATTTTTTCCAAGGCCTTTTCACAACGTTCCCGAAGTTTTTCTTCGGTTGGTAGAAAAAGCATGCCCACGCCGTATGCGCCGAGCTTGGGCAGGTCAATCTCTTCTTCCTTGCAAATGCCCTGAAAAAACTCATCGGGAATCTGCATGAGCAGACCGGCGCCGTCACCGGTGGATTTATCGCCGCCTACAGCCCCACGATGCTCCAGGTTTACCAATATTTTAACAGCATCCTGAACCAATTCATGAGAGGGGCCGGCATTCATGCGGGCGATAAAGCCGACGCCGCAGTTGGAATGTTCATAAGCAGGATCGTACAGTCCTTTAGCTTGGGGATTTCCCGCGGCATCGCAGTCGAATCCCTGGATTTTTCTACGCATTCTTAGCCTCACTTTTATTGTTGTTACCGATATGAAAAAGTCCGGATGGATCTTTTTCCGTCATTGCAGATTCCTGTTTGAGCTTCCCCTTTTGGAGGGGGTGCGGCTTGCAGCGGCTGCCCTCATGCTTTTCTTTCAGCAGTTGCAAAGCTCATATTTTCTACCCGAAGGATTGTTAAATATCAAGCGCAAAGGGGTAAAAACCCACATATTTTCCTGCAAAAACGTCCAATCTTACAAAAATGTCACCTTATTTGCCTAAGCGTACCTCAAAGTGGGACTGCTGCTAACAAATTCACAGTCTGATTTGCACATTTCTTGGCATCAAAAAGGGGAATTACAGGTCTGATTCTCCAAAATTGCTTGCTTCTCCAAAGACACAAAACTTCCGGGAGTCGGTTTTGGCGCCGGCTCCCGGAAGGCTACAGATCGCTATGAATTCTGCGCTTAGCAGTCGTAGTAGAGCGAGAATTCATGGGGATGGGGGCGCAGCGCCATTTCGCTGAGTTCCATATCGCGTTTCCAGTTGATCCAGGACTGAATCAGGTCTTCGCAGAAGACGCCGCCCTGCATCAGGAATTCGTGGTCGGCTTCCAGCGCGTTGATCGATTCATCGAGCGTACCGGGCACCTTGGGAATGGCCGCCAGTTCTTCGCCTTTGAGCTCGTAGATGTTCTTGTCCAGCGGGGGATGTTCCATCTCGAGTTTGTTCTGAATACCATCGACCATGGCCATCATCATCGCGGACCAGGCCAGGTAGCCGTTGGCCGTGGGGTCGGGGCAGCGGAATTCGACGCGCTTGGCCTTGGGGCTGTTCGAGTACATGGGGATACGCACGGCCGCCGAGCGGTTACGAGCGCTCATGACCAGGTTGACGGGTGCTTCAAAACCCGGGACCAGTCGGCGATAGCTGTTCGACGTGGGTGCGGCAAAGGCCAGGACGGCGGGTGCATGCTTGAGCAGCCCGGCGGTGGCGTACATGGCCATTTCAGACAGACCGGCATACTGGTCACCGGCAAAGAGGGGCTTGCCGTCTTTCCAGAAGCTCATGTGGCTGTGCATACCGCTGCCGTTGTCTTCGAAGACCGGTTTCGCCATGAAGGTGACGGTCTTGCCGGCGCGCTTGGCCACATTCTTGATGACGTACTTGTACCACATGAACTGGTCGCACATTTTGGTCAGTTCGCAAAATTCCATATCGATTTCGGCCTGACCGGCGGTGGCCACTTCGTGATGGTGGGCTTCAATGCGGATGCCCAGTTTCATCAGTTCGTAGGTCATTTCACCACGCAGGTCATGGTAGGTATCGGTGGGGCTGACGGGGAAGTAGCCGCCCTTGAAGGAAGGCTTGTAGCCCAGGTTCGGTTCTTCGATGCGGGCCGTGTTCCAGGCGCCTTCCACCGAGTCGATCTGGTAGTAGCCGGTGTGCTGGTTCTGCTGGTAGCGCACTTCGTCAAAGATGAAGAATTCGGGCTCAGGACCGACAAAGCAGGTATCGGCAATGCCCGAGGCCTTCAGAAAAGACACGGCGTTTTTGGCGACGGTGCGGGGGCACTTGCCATATTCTTCGCGGGTTTCAGGATCCACGATGTCAGCGATCACGCTCACCGTGGGTTTTTCGAAGAAGGGGTCGATCTTGGCAGTGCTGGGATCGCAAACGGCCATCATGTCGGACTGGTGGATTTCCTGCCAGCCGCGGATTGATGAGCCATCGAAGCCCAGACCTTCTTCAAAGATACTTTCGTCCAACGTTTCAATCGGATAAGAGCAGTGCTGCCAGGAACCGAGCATATCGACAAACTTCAGGTCCATCATCTCGGCGCCTTTTTCTTTGGCAAATTCGAAAAACTGCTTAGCGTCCATTTACAATTTCCTCCCGGTTTTTTAGATTCCAGAACCACTTATGGTCTGGTAGGTTAAAGATGCAAACAATATGCCAAATGAAATAAGCGGCATAATATACTGAATATTATAGACTTAAGCCAAATGCCGAATAGCGGGACCCTCCTTTCGGAGCATACGGGAATGTACGACAAATACTTCCAATCCTCCAAAAATGTCGGATCGGGAGATTGGTATGTGCCAAAAATGTCTTACTAAAGATGCTGACCCGGGCGCGCGCGATGTGTGTCTCGAATTAGCCCGAAACTACGGATGGTTCTGTCTGGCCCCGCACGTTATCAGGTCCACTGCCGAAAGGTTATCGACCCTCTTCTCC
Organism: uncultured Candidatus Sumerlaeota bacterium; assembly: GCA_964462565.1. Taxonomy (GTDB): domain Bacteria; phylum Sumerlaeota; class Sumerlaeia; order UBA8349; family UBA8349; genus CAYWYC01. The sequence continues at coordinate 14,983 of CAYWYC010000037.1, forward strand.
ATATTTGCCCGATGAAGTGGAGTCGGCTGTCCTTCCTTTTCAAGCCTCAAAGCATACGTGGGTTCCCTGGTATTTGCCAGATAAATCCGATACTAATGACAAGAAGGATCTTTACGCCATGGGACGAAAGCGCTTCCAGTCAATGTTATATTTGTCCACGCGCAGGCCCATGATGCGTTCGGTGATGCCCAGGGTCCGCGCGGCCTTGGCGCGATTGCCATGGGCCGATTTCAGCGCTTCCACGATGAGCTCGCGCTCCAGACTTGCCAGGTTGGCATCGAGGCTGCTGTCGTTGCGGGTTCCGCTGGCTTCGGCCGTCTGAAGGGTGGGCGGCAGGTGGTGGCCGTGGATGACGCCATCGGCGCTCAGTAATACGGAACGCTCCAGGCAGTTTTCCAACTCGCGGATATTGCCCGGCCAGTGGTAGCTCATGAGCATGTCAATGGCCGGAGTGGAAATCCGCATAATCTTTTTATTATGGACATTGCTGTATTTTTCGATGAAATGGTCCGACAAAACCAGAATGTCGCTTTTACGGTCGCGCAGGGGCGGCAGGTGAATGGGAAAAACGTTGAGACGGTAGTAAAGGTCCTGCAGAAAATCGCCATGTTCCATCATGTCCTCGAGGGGACGGTTGGTGGCGGCGATGACACGGACATCCACCTTGATGGTGTTGGTGCCGCCGACGCGTTCGAATTCCTTTTCCTGGAGCACGCGCAGGAGCTTGGCCTGGGTGGGTGGGGCGAGGTAGCCGATTTCGTCGAGGAAGATGGTGCCGCCGGCGGCCAGTTCGAAGCGCCCCTTGCGCATGCTGACGGCTCCCGTAAAGGCTCCGCGTTCATGGCCGAAAAGTTCGCTTTCGATCAACGATTCCGGCAGGGCGGCGCAGTTGACCTTTACGTAGGGCTTCGTGCAGCGCAGGCTGTGGTAATGGATCGAACTGGCGACGAGTTCCTTACCCGTTCCGCTTTCGCCGCGGATCATGACAGTGGCGTTGCTTTTGGAGACCTGGTCGATCAGGTTGCAAACATGCTGGATTTCGTTGGAATTGCCGATCATGCGCTCAGGGCGGTAGCGGTCTTTGAGTTCGGACTGGAGGCGATTGTTTTCCTCCATGAGTCGCTGCTGTTCCTCACGGGCAATGCGGCGCAGATTGACGGCCTGGGCAATCATGGACGCCACGATGGTCAGCACCCGCAAATCCTCCTCCAGGTCGTGGTCCTGACGCACTTCGCTGTCGGCGCTGAAGGTGCCGATGACTTCCTTGTCTAATTTAATGGGAACGCAAAGGAAGGAAGAATCTTGCGTCCGATTGGCCTTTCTTGCGCCCGTTCGGTTCAGGAAGAGAGAACTTTCTGATATTTTAGGAATAGCCAGGGGCTTTCCGGTTTCAACGACCTGCCCGATCACGCCTTCGCCCTGCTTATAAATGCCGCGCTTTTTCTGGGCTTCGCTGAGCCCATAGGCGGCTTCGATCTCCTGCTCCTTGGTAACGGGGTTGAGCAGGGTAATGGTCCCGCGCATGAGGTTCATGTTTTTCGAGATGGCGCTGAGCACAGGCTGCACGACTTCGCGCAGGTCCATGCTGCTGTCCAGAATCTGGCTGATCTCGAAAAGCAGCCTTAATGTTTGAACATCGTTCGATTTTTCTTTGTCAATTTCCTCTGAATAATTAGCCATGAGTTCCCTGTTTGCTGCATAAACTTCATTTTTGTATGAATACAAAAACTTTATCTAATGCGGAAAAAGGGAAAATGTCAAGGATGGAAATACATTTTTGTCACTTTTTCTGTCCTTGCAGCGGCCACAGGTGATTGACGGGACCAATTCCATGCCCCAGGGGCGGGGCGGTGCGGATGGCTTCGCTCACATATTCTTTGGCCCGGCGAACCGCGTCGAGCGGTGATTTTCCATGGGCCAGGCAGGCGGCAATGGCCGCGCTCAGTGTGCAGCCGGTACCATGGGTGTGTTTATTGTCCAGGCGTTTCGCGGATAGAATTTCTGAAACATTGGCATCCATGTAGAGATCATTGCTGCTGTCTCCGCCCAGGTGCCCCCCCTTGAGCAATACCGATTGGGGACCGAGGTCCAGGATTTTACGGGCGGCTTTTTCCATGTCATCGGCGTTCTCAATACGGCCCATGCCCGTGAGCACCCTGGCCTCTTCCGTATTGGGCGTGACGATTTTTGCCAGGGGAAGCAGTTTTTCTTTCACTGCCCTGACAGCGCTATCCTGAAGCAGTTTGCTGCCGCCCTTGGCCACCATCACCGGATCCACCACCACCTGGGGGATCTGGTGTTTTTGGATAGCCGCCGCCACTGCCTCGACAATCGCGGCGGACGCCAACATGCCTGTCTTGGCCGCCCCGGTTCCCATGTCATCCATAATGGCGTCGATCTGGGCGCTAACGAAGGCGGGAGATACTTCATATATATCCTGAACGCCCCGGGTGTTCTGGGCGGTGAGGGCGGTAATGGCGGAAGTGCCATAGGTCTGGAAGGCGCAGAAAGTTTTCAGGTCGGCCTGAATACCCGCGCCCCCGCCCGAATCGGAACCGGCAATGGTCAAGACCAGGGGCATGATATAAGAATCGTGCATTATTTTTTGTCTTTCTTCTTTTTATCCTTTTTCTTTTTGTCCTTCTCATTGCCGTCGGCGTCGTCTTTTATTTTCTTGGCCTTGCAGAGGTCTTTTTTCTTTTTGGACACGGCATCGCACTTGGGGCAGATGTAATTGCCCAGTTTATGTTTGGCTTTGGATTTTCCTTTAAGGCACATCGTTCGAATCCTTTCCTGAAAACAGGATATTATCTATTGTGACGAATCAGGCGAAGTCTGTAAAGGATTTCAGTCTTTGGCCGGAAATTTGTGCATGACATAAATGGGGCCTGATCAACCCAAAGTGAAAAATCGAAGAATTATTTCAATAATGAAAATACTTTTTCATCTTCAGAGCCAAAAGCCCGACCCATAATAGCCAGGAATTTTCAAGCCCGGATTTCGGGGCGATCCTGAACACTTTGGAGTGCGAGGGCTTGCCCTCGACTTGCGTTTGCGGGGCTTCGGATCGTTGCATTCATTTCGCTCGAAAAAGGCGTCGGCAAGCCGACGCACTCCATGATTCGTCCTTATTTGTATCTCCGAGTGAGATGTTCCGTATTGATTTGAGGATATGGGGCGGGCCTTCAGACCTCTTCCTTGTATCTTCGCCCTTCGCCTGGGCTTGAAACTCCAGGCTATTATGGGTCGCACCTGTGGTGCTTAAAAGAGGGCGCCCATGTTTTTATTGAGCAACTCAAGGATTCTTTTTTATCAAGAAATCCACAAAAAGCAAAAAAATCTCCCCATTTTTGTCTTGCACCCCGGAAATTTTGGATTGAGGGGCTTCATAAGAACAGACGGCCCCGCCATCGTGACTTGTCCTTTTATAGGTGCTTCCGATAAAAATCCAGAATCCTCTGATAATTTGGTTCCTGCCAAAATTCAGGCGCTACATGTCCGGCCCCGGGCAATGTGCATAGTTCGCTTTGAGCGCCGGATTTTTCGAGCGCTGTCTGAAGCGCCTGGCCTTCGGAATGGGGCACCGTTTCATCGGCATCGCCATAGATGAGCAGGTGCGGCGGAGCGTCGGCGTGGGCATGGTTGACGGGGCTCGATTCGGCAGCCTTTTTCGCGCATTCCGGAAAGGGCGCCCCCATAAGCGTCTCGATGGAATTGAGCCCGTCGGATGGCTTGTTTTGAACCCGCCATTGTCCAAGATCGGCCAGTTGGGTCGGACCGGCCTGGTTCACGCATGCGCGGATTTGGATATCGGGGCTTTGTCGGGCCGTCAGGGCGAGCATGGATGCCAGGTGTCCGCCGGCAGAATGGCCGATACAGACAAGGCGGTCCATGTCAAGGCCCAGGGCTTCCGCGTTTTTCTGCAAATAACGAATCGCACTGTGCAGGTCCTCCAGCTGAGCCGGATAGGGCGCCTGGGTGCTGTAGCGGTAGTTCACGCGAACGAGAGCAAAGCCTGCCTCCACAAAAAACACCTCGCCACCCGGTGCTCCCTTATCGCCGACCTTCCAGGCGCCACCGTGAATATTGAGAATGACGGGCACGGGGCCTTGGGTCTGTTCCGGCATATATATGTCCAGGGACTGACGACGCTCCCGATTGCCGGCATAATAGAGCTCCGGAACACAACGACAGGAAAAGAAATGAGACGATTCACCCATGAAAACGGTCCTCCTTTATAAAATGGAACTTACTTCCATGATCTTAACACCGGCGCGAGGGGTATCAAGTGATTTGTACAAGTATCCGCTTGAACCCCATACGAACAGGTGCACCTTTTTTTTTCGTGTAGTTCGTTTGTTTCGTGGTTAAAAATAACCGATTGCGAGTGCGAGGGCGATGAAGTCTTTTGCAAGCGGCAGGGGAAATTATATTACCACGGAGGCACGGAGGACTCGGAGGGCCTTGATGATATTTGCATCGCCATGCTTGGTAATGATGGTTGATGAGGTTTATACGCTCTGCTGTGGCCTTTATGCGAATCTCTCCGCGTCCTCCGTGCCTCCGTGGTGCATTCTATTAGATTTGGACTGACGCGCGCTTTCTGCGCTGAAACAAGCAATAATGCTTCTGCCACAATTTTTGTTACAGCCCCGGTACGCACCATCTGCCTGGCAAACTCCCGGTACCTTCGGGCAGCATCATGGGGGCGGGTCATAGTTAAACGAGACCTTGGGGTTATTATCAAACTGGGCAAATTGTGCGATAAAGCATATCAGACGCCAGAGACTTTGGCGATATTCTGTATCTATATAATAATAAACAGCCCCGATGGGCCGGATATACATAATCTTGGGATGGGTTGGCACACAGCTTTTTGTCGAAAATAAAGGTGCGACGGCTTGTTTCTGTGCGCGGCAAGAACCGCGACTCCATAAATAGAAGGTTCAGGCTGCATGGCCTTTTTGAAAACAACAGACCGTGAACGGGAAGAGGGCGCAATGGCCCGGTGCGAAGAATATTTTTTTGGTATTTGCCCCGGGCTGCATCCTCCTTTCCTGGATGCGCGCCAGAAGCATTCCGTCCATGTGCGAAAACTGCAGCGGCCGCTGAACGAAAATCCCCGCGGCACGATTCTTATTCTTTCCGACAATATTAATGTGGTGCTTCCGCTTCGCATTCGGCTGCTGCGTGAGGAATACAGCCTGGCCTGGTCGGGCAATTTCTGGCAGGCCATCAGCAAAATTCACCATGAACGTTTTTCGGGGCTGATTATCGACCTGAAAACGCCTTCGCTGGAAGAAGCCTTTCTGCTTGATTTCATGGACGAGTATTACAGCCATTCCCATGGGCAATGTGTGGTCTTTCATACTTGCCGGGGTACGGAAGGCCTGCAGCGGCTGATGCAGGAACGGGGTTGCATTCTCTTTGATCGGAAAGCCTCGGTTGACACGTTGACCCAACATTTATCGCTGAAATAATTTCAGATTTTGGGCTTGAACATCTTGCCTGGTGCTTGGGGCGCAAGCATCAACAGCCAGGGGGCGGCTGGGGACTCCGCGTCGGTTTCGGAGTCCCGATGCCCCTGGGCCTGGGCGATCTATTTCAAGAAATGAATACTAATCAAGATTTGTTGGATAAAAAGCTTGAAATTTAGAGGAAAAAGGGGGTAGATTTTTCTTGCGTGGAGGGAATGCCCCTGCTAAAGTACGAGCGGTTGTGATGGGGAATATGAATATTCTTGCTCTGCAGGTTTTGTGTAAGGCCCGACTCATGGATGGGTGTTTTTCATTGACTGAGTTATCATGAGGTTATAGGATATAAGCGGCGCAGGAGAATTATTCCGTTTTTCAACCACCCTCTGGTTTGCTTTTCAAATTGCTGAGGTAAGGAGAGAAATCGCAATGCAATCATTCGATGTTCGAATTCGCCGTCCCCTGACTTTGCTGCTGCTGGTTGCTGCCATGATGGTTTTTGCTTCGGGCGTGGCATTGGCTCAGGAAATGGTGTATGGCGTTAATGTGTATTCCATGGAATACGATGCAGTAGGCGACACTGGCGTTACTTTTTATGACATCGATCAGGACCGGGTGGTCCCGACCGATATTCCGGGCCCCGGCATTGCCCAGGAAAGCGGCGATTATCTTTTGACGTCGCGGCCTTACAAGCAGCAGACGGGTTCGCCGATGAAAGACCTGTGGCTTTTCCCGAAGCTTACGGGCAAACTGTGGCGCGGCTTGAACAACACGCTTTTCGGTTGGGTGGAAGTTCCTAAGCACATCATTAAGGGTGTGGTTAAAACCGACCCCTTTACCGGCACTATCGTGGGCTTTGTGAAGGGTGTGGGTTATGGTGTTGTGCGAACGGGTGTTGGTGTTTTTGAGATGGTGACCTTCTGGGGTCCCTGGCCTCGGCATTACAGCCCGGTCATGATGCCGGAATACGTGGTAGAAGATTTGGTTCACTAATTAAAGCAGTAAGCAGGCAGCGTGATTACGCTTAAGAAAAATCCAATCAGACTGGACTTGTAAGTTCTCAAAGAGGAGGGATGCTCTGATGACGAAGGTTTTCGGAATTCTTGCCATGATATTGGTGCTGATGGTGTTGGGAATGTCTATGCCGGCCGCCCAGGCTGCCGATGACTACCGGCCCGAGTCCGATATCGACAATATGTTCACCAAACTGGGTCGTGGCCTGGTTAATGTTTTTACGGGTTGGCTGGAAATCCCCAGCCAGATCGGGAAAACCATTCGGAAGACGGACCCTGTCACGGGTACCGTGATCGGCCTGCTCAAGGGCTCTGCCTGGACCGTGGCCCGCATGTGCACCGGCGTTTACGAAGTGGTGACTTTCCCCTTCCCCCTTCCCGAAAATTATGAACCCATTATCGAGCCCGAATACATCGTCAAATCGATGTGGGGCGAACCGATGCCGGTCTTTGGCGATCCGAATAACAATGCCTGGGAAGGCATGGATTCGCCCGGCACTCCTCCCTACCGGTAAGCCGATAAAGGGCGTCGTAAAACGACGTTTCGCCCCCTAAACAAGGGCTCCTGACGATTTGAAGCCGGATCCGTTATCATGCGGGTCCGGCTTCTCTTGTTTTTGCAAGAAAGCGCTATCGGCATTTGGAAGACGCCCCGCTGTCGACAATTTTCTGAAAACCAATTCCGCGAGCATTTCTCTTGAAACTGTTTTCCGGCAGGCGTATCGTTTTTTATTTATGTATGGAGGATTAAGTTCGTGTCTGTTTCAAGCGCCAAAGAACCCATCATCATCCGCGAGCCGGCGGAAATGCAAAAGCAAATGACGGCCCTGCGCCACGCGGGAAAATCCATCTGTGTGGCGCCGACGATGGGCGCCCTCCATGAAGGACATCGCAAACTACTCACGAAAGGCCGCCCCCTGGCGGATGTGCTGGTGGCGACGATCTTCGTCAACCCCACGCAGTTCGCGCCCCATGAAGATCTGGACCGCTACCCCCGCACCTTTGACGCGGACATGCAAATGTGCATCGAGGAAGGCGTCGATTATATATTTTTCCCGATGCCCGATTCCATGTACCCCGAGGGATTCTCGACCTACGTGAATGTGGAAGGCTTGAGCGCGGAACTATGCGGGCGGTCGCGGCCGATCTTTTTCCGTGGCGTGGCGACGGTCTGCACGAAGCTTTTTCTGATCACTCAGGCGACGGTGGCGGTCTTTGGCTGGAAAGACGCCCAGCAGCAATTGATCATCCGCCGCATGGTGCGCGACTTGAATATCCCGATCCAGATCGTAGGCGTGGAAACGGTGCGCGAGGCGGACGGCCTGGCAATGAGTTCGCGCAATGCCTACCTGAGCCCGCAGGAACGCGCCGAAGCCGTGGTGCTATCACAGGCCCTGCAAGAGGCGCGGAAAAAGGTGGAAGGCGGCGCGACGGATGCTGCGGAATTGCGCCAGGCGATCATTGACAAAATCGAAACCGAAAGCAATGGTCGTATCGATTATGTGCAGGTGGTTTCGATCAGTGATGTGCAGCCGGTTGATAAGATTGAAAAAGGCAACGCCCTGATCGCCCTGGCCGTCTGGTTCGGCGAAACCAGATTGATTGATAA
>CAYWYC010000038.1:0-1807 GCA_964462565.1 uncultured Candidatus Sumerlaeota bacterium
TATGCCTTACGCAAAAGCCAAGACAGATATCAGTATGAAGCATCAAGAATGATTTTGGAAAGCAAAGATAGAATTTAAGATCATATCGAAAAAAGGCCATGCGCTTTTCCGGGTGGGAAGTGGGGCATGGCCTTTTGTTTTGGTGATCTTGGCGGTCCCTATTTTTTGAACTCGTAGGGGTGGCGTTTTTTCAGTTCGGGGACGGCCCAGCCGCGGCCCGTGGCTTCGAGGCGTTCGCAGTATTTGGGCAGATTGCCCCGTGCGTGGAGCGGGCCGCCTTCCTGGTACACCGTCCACAGCGGATCGATGGCCGTGTCCATGGTCTTCATCATCCGCGTGTGCCAGTCTTCCAGCAGGCGCGCGCCCTTGCCGCAAAGCTCGGGACGTTCTTCCGCCAGGTTGTGCTGTTCGTGAAAATCTTCCTTGATGTTGAAAAGCATCTCGTCGGGAAAGAGGTGGTAGCCGTCGTGGTAGGTGCGGATGTAAATATAGTCTTCCCATCGCACGCTGCGCTGCAGGACATGGGCGCACTGGCTCAGCACCAGATAGTCATGGCCGCATTCCTTTTGCTCCAGCAGTGCCGGGGCAAAGGACTTGCCGTCCCAGTCGGGATGGTGATCCTGCTTGTTCAGGTCGGCCAGGGTCGGCAGCAGGTCGATGTTATAATGCAGGCCGCTGTCCACATGGGCCTTGGTCTGGCCCGGCATTTTAACGATCATGGGAATGCGGTGGGTGATCAGGTCGCTCGTTCCGTGCTCGCCATAGATGCCCAACTCGCCCTGGTTTTCGCCGTGGTCCGAGGAAATAATGATCATCGTATCCTCGAAAAGTCCGTGCTCCTCAAGCTTGGCAAAAACCTCGCCCACCTTCTGGTCGGCATAGAGAATGCCACAGTCATAGCCATCCATGTTGCGGCGCAGGTCGTCCATGTTCAAGATTTTGCCGGGCTGGCGCGGATGATTCGGGTTTTCATAGTCGCTGTACATGGACACTTCCTGGGCCGTATGGGGGCCGACGGTTTTCACATGCTCCGCCAGCACTTCTTCCGTGATCCAGTCAGGCAGGGGATCATTCTCAAAGGGATTGCCCATTTCCTCGGGCGCGCGATAGGGCGTGTGGGGGTCCCAGATGTTGAAGTGCAGGAACCACTGGTCACGGTCCTTGTTGCGGTCGATCCAGTCGAGCACGGTGGGAATGATTTCCTCGGCGCTTTCGCCGCCGCCCTTGCCCGCGGGGTCGAGGATTTCGTTCCAACCGGCATACCAATGCCAAGCGCTGTGACGATTGCCGAAGGGGGTGATGGTGGCGGTATAGTAGCCGGCATGGTTCATGGAACCGGCGAGTGACATGCGGTCCAGTTTGCTGCGGAATTGGCGATCGGCGCCTTCCAGGCGCAGGTCCGCCGCCGTACCACCGTGGCCGATGCTGCCGTTGTGGATGCCCTGCTGGCCCGTGGTCAGGGCCGAGCGCGCGGGCAGACAGGGCGCGTCGGAGCAATAGTAATGATCAAAGCGCGTGCCGCTGGCGGCAATCCGGTCCATGTTCGGAGACGTATTGCGGTGATAGCCATAGCAGCCCAGATGATCGGGCCGCAAGGTATCGATGTCGATAAATAAAACGTTCATATAACCCATCCTTTTTGGAGTAATAAAAAAAAGGCCCGCCAGAATCCGGCCGTCCCAGGCCCGGCCTGACCGCCCTGCATTGAAAGATGCACTTGATCATGGAAAACCAAAGGCCCGCAACTGTCAAGGATAAAGCATTTGGGAGTTCCCCCCATTTTCCGACACATTCAACATTTCCATAT
>CAYWYC010000038.1:1907-22973 GCA_964462565.1 uncultured Candidatus Sumerlaeota bacterium
GCCGCTCTCGAAAGTCTTTCGCCCATTTTGGATGTGGGTCAGGCCTTTTGAGGCAAGAAAACGTATCGCCGGCATCCTGCCGGCAAAATCTTTTCAGACAAAATCATCCATAGTATCAAGCAATATTTGATCACCAGGATACTCTCCACCGCCACCAGGATGGTGCCGATACGAGCACGCGCCATCAGTGAGGGGCAGAAAATATAATGCATGGTCGGCTTTTTTTGCCGATAATATGTATAATGCTGGTGATAATAAAGACAGATCCTTTTCGGAGGTCCTGATAGAATGGCTGTCATGAAGCGATTTCAAATACTTTTTCTGGTCCTTTTGCTGGCCACGGTTACCCTCTCCACCCGCGCCCAGGAGCGACCCATACTGCGGCTGGATACGGGCGGGCACATGGCCGCGGTGACGATGATGGTCTTTTCGCCTGACGGGCAATTGCTCTATACGGCATCGGAGGACAAGACCGTGCGCGTGTGGGACGTGGAGACGGGCGAGTGCCTGCGGGTCTTGCGCGGTTGGCTGGCGTCGGGCCACGAGGGTAAACTTTACGCCATCGACATCTCGCCCGACGGCAGGGTCCTTGCCCTGGGCGGGGTGCTTTCGGGCTATGATTTTCCCAACACCAGCATCCGCCTCATCGACCCGCAAACGGGCCAGATGATCCAGGTGCTTCGCGAGCATGGCAATGTGATTTACAATGTCAAGTTTTCGCCCGACGGAAAATGGCTGGCAAGTTCTTCGGGTGACCAGACGGTCAAGGTCTGGCCCGTGGAAGATCTGGGCCGCGACGATATCGAGCCGAAGTTCACCCTGAACGGCCACACCGGGGATATTTACGGACTGGCCTGGTCGCCCGATGGCGCGAGCCTGCTTTCCAGCGGCAACGACGGTCGCCTGATTCTCTGGAACACGGCCAGCGGTGAAATCCGGCACGAAGCCAGGCGCGATTCCCCCATCAGCCGATGCGCCTTTTCGCCTGACGGCAGCCGCATCATCACCGGCGAAGATGGCGGCGCCGTGCTGGTGTGGAATGCGGAGAGCCTTGAAGTGGAGCGCGAAATTGTCAAGGTGGACGAGGGCGATCTTTCCGACGTAGCCTATTCTCCCGGTGGCCAGGTCATCGCCTGCGGTGGCAGCTACTTGGCCGCCAACGATGGGGTATGGACAAGACCCGTTTTTCTCTACAACCCCCTCACCGGCGAACAAAAGGGCACTTTCTATATGCATACCAACACGATCCAGGGCATCGCTTTTTCGCCCAATGGACGATGGATCGCTACGGCTGGCGGAAACGACAGCGAAATCTGGATCTGGAACGCAGACAGCCAATTGCCCCTCCACATGCTCAAAGGACAGGGCCAGACCTTGTGGGCCTCGGCTTTCGGGCTGAACGTGGCGGGCATCTTCTGGGGCGTGATCAACGAGGGCAAAAACCTGCAATCGGGGAATCCCATCACCGGCGGATTTTCCCTTTCCGAAATGCGACCCATGCGCTGGAGCGAGGTGGAACAGGCCGGCATCAAAAGCACCTATCACGAGGTGGACGGCAAGACTATCGAAGCCCCGGGCGTTCTCTATCAGCCGGAACTCACCATCGCCGGAAACAAAATCGACTGGCCCTACGAAGCCGACACCATCACCTGCTACACCTTCACGCCCGACGGTAAGTACGCCATCGTCGGCTCCGAATTTGCCCTGGTGCTCTTTGACGCGGAGACGGGTGAACGCCTGGGCTTTTTCTCGGGCCACGAAGGCGGCATCCGGTCTATCGGTATTTCACCCGATGGTCGCCTGCTCCTGTCCGGCTCCAAGGACCAGACCCTGAAATTGTGGAAGATCGACAGCCGGCAACTGGTGGCCTCATTTTTCTTCGCCCAGGATCGCGAATGGGTGGTGTGGACGGAATCGGGCTACTACGCCGCGTCGGCCCAGGGTGATAAATACGTGGGCTGGCACCTGAATGGCGAGACCAATGAAAAGGCCGAGTTCTACCACGCCGAACAGTTCCGCCCCATCTTCAACCGGCCCGATGTGGTGAAGCAGACGATTTTTCTGGGTTCTGAAGAACTGGGCCTGGCGCGCGCCAACGCCCTCATCCAACGCGCCGAGGAAAAAGCCCATCCCGACCGCATCCAGCAGATTCGTCCGCCTGAAATCACCATCGCTGCTCCCGCCGACGGAACCTTTACGCGCGAGGGCAGCGTCTTCCTGCGTTACAAGATCGACAGCGTCCGCGACGTGCGCATGGTGCGCGTGACGGTAAACGGTAAGATGCTGGATAAGACGCGCGAGCTGGGCCAGTCGGTGCTGAAAAAAGACGAGGGCATCATCGAGGTGCCCCTTGATGCCGGCTTGAATCGTCTGACCGTTTTCGCGACGCACGACCTGGCTCTTTCCCGCAAGAAGGTGCGCATCCGGCGTATCGGTGAAGACGAGGCGGCTCCGGGTGCCATGCGTCCGGGCAAACTCTATGTGGTGGCCATCGGCGTGGACAAATATCCAAATCTGCCGCCAAAAAACCAGCTCGACTTCACGGACGACGACGCCCGCGAAATAGCGGCGGCCATGGCGCGGCTCAAGGGCCGGCTCTTTGCCGATGTGGAAGTGCGCCTGCTCGATGGCAACGCGGGAGAATACCCGACAGCCAAAACCTTGCACGACGCGCTGGGAATTTTCTCCAAGGCCGGCATCCAGGACACCTGCGTCCTCTTCATCGCGGGACATGGCATCACCACGCGCGAGGGAACCTACTTTTTTGTGCCGCGCGATGCCGAAAAGCTGCAAAGCGGCGCGCTGAATCTGGATACCATGGTCCATTGGCAAACCATTCGGCAGGCGCTTGACGTGCCGGGACGCAAGATGATGCTGGTGGACACCTGCCACGCGGCGGCGGCCAGCGGATCAGGATCGAGCCAGCAAAATATCAACCCCGATGAGCTTTTCAAAATCCTTCAGGACGACTCGACGGTGATCATGACGGCATCGCGGAGCACGGAAAAGAGCGCCGAAAATCCCCGCTGGGGCCACGGGGCCTTCACCAAGTGCCTGCTCGAAGGCCTCCGCGAAAAGGAAGCCGACATCACCAACGACAACCTGATATCCATCGAGGAGATCGACAATTACGTGAGCAAGGCCGTACCCAAACTTACCGACAACAAGCAAAATCCCATCACCTTTGCGCCATTGGGTGGCGAGAGCCTGATTATCTATAAATAGCCGAAACGCTTTTTCGGTTGTGATTCGAAGCCGCAAAGGATATTTTGAACGGGATTGATGGAACTGAATTTACGCAGGAGTATTGCCAATGCCTATTTCACCTGAACTGATGAACATACTGGTCTGCCCGGCTTGTAAGCAGGATGTCTTTGAACACGAGGAAAAAATCTACTGCACCAATGAACAATGCCGCCGGTGCTATACCATCGAGGACAATATTCCCAATATGCTGATCGAGGAATCGAAGGAACTGTCCCCCGAAGAGTGGAAGCAGGCCATGGGGAACAGGTCTGCCTGATGCCCGACGATACGCAATACCATAGTGATGAAGAAATCCTGCTGACGGAAGGTGATGACATCGCATCGCCCCTGGACGCACCGGAAGGTTTTCGGTCGGGCTTCGTCGCGCTGCTGGGCGAGCCGAACGTGGGCAAGTCCACGCTGATGAACTCCCTGCTCGACTTCAAGTTGGCCATCGTCAGCCCCAAGCCCCAGACCACGCGGGACGCCATCCGTGGCATTTTTACCGACGAGACCTGCCAGATCGTTTTTGTGGATACGCCCGGCGTGATGGATCCGCAGGATGCCTTCAACGCCTGCCTGCGCGACAATGCCCTGGTCGAACTGGAAGGCGCGGACGTCATTTATCATCTGGTGGACGCCACCGAACCCCATGCTCTTCCGGAAGTCGCCCGTGAGGCGCTCGACGCAATCAAAACGCCGCTTATCCTGATCGTGAACAAGGCCGACCTGCTGCCGGAATTTGCGGAAGGAGTCGATTCAGAAGGCTTTGAGACGGAAATCGATTTTCCCTTTTCCACGGAACGTTACGAGCGCATCATCGCCCTGTCGGCCCTGACCGGACGGAGCCTGGACCGCTTGATCGAGGAAACGCGCCGGCTCCTGCCGGAAGGCGATTATCTGTATGATCCCGACCAGATTACCGACCGAGACATGCGCTTCCTGAGCGCAGAAATCGTGCGCGAAAAGGTACTCGAAAACCTGCAACAGGAAGTGCCTTACAGCATTGCCGTGCAGACGGAAGAATTCAAGGAACACCCCGGATCGAAGCACATGATCCGCGTAAACATCTACGTGGAACACGACTCTCAAAAGTCAATCGTCATCGGCAAGGGCGGCTCCATGCTGAAGAAAATCGGCAGCGAGGCCCGTCACGAAATCGAAGAAATGGCGGACCATCCTGTATTCCTGGAACTGTGGGTCAAGGTGCGCAAAAAGTGGCGCAAGAAGGAAAACGCCCTGCGGGAATTTGGATATCGTATTCCCAAAAACCAGAAGTAAAATCACGGCGGCAGTCTTATCCTTATGCCAGACTTCACACTGCAGTCCATCGCGATTTTTTTGGCTCTTTACGCCCTGTGCATCTGGTGCATGCTCTTTATGTACAATGTGCCCTTGTGCGCGCTGCATCGTGGAGCATTAAAAGTCTGGACGAAAAAAATCAACAAGTTCGTCTTCTTTTACGCGCCGCCCGTGGTCTTTTTGATTTTTCACGATGCCCCATGGATGCAGCCGATCCTGAAGCCCGAGGGCTGGAACTGGCGCCCCGTCCACGTGGCGGCTGTTTTGCTTGCGGCCTATGCCATTTTTTGCCAGCTCCTGGTGACGAAGCGCCTCCTTTTTCCAAAGGCCGTTCCCGAAAAAATTTCCGAAAGCAGCACGGCATTTCCCATGGAAGCCAAGCCGGAGCAGTGGAATATTTTCCTGGATCGCAAATGGACCCATCAGCCACGAGCCGGCGAACGTCCCCTGGGGCCGAACACGAAGCCTGTACCCAAGTACCGGCGCAAAATCATCAAAGTCAAACCCCACCGGACGCGCGTCAAAATGTTGTGCCGTCCGCCTTTTTCGTGGATCAATCAGGCCTACGATTTGCGTCTGCGAAAGATAGAATTGAGCCTGGCGCGATTGCCCAAAGCCTTCGACGGACTGCGGGTGCTGCAATTGAGCGATAACCATTATGGCGAAGTCATGTCGCCTGCCTGGTATCTGCATGTGGTGAAGGTCGCCCGGGAGCAGCAGGCCGACCTGATTGTGCTGACGGGAGACCTGGTGGCGGGGGATCATCTTTACCGCCAGGCGGTAGAGGTGATGGCCGAGTTGGACGCGCCGCTGGGGATTTATTGCGTCCGCGGCAATCATGATTTTTATACGGAACCCCATATCATCGCCTGGTGGCTGGAGGCCTATGGCATTCGGCTTTTGTCAAACCGCTATGTGGACCTGGAGCGCGACGGCGAAAAAATCCGCCTCTGCGGCGTGGAGCATCCCTACGTGCCGCTGAAGCAATACGAAAAGGCGATGGGGCCCGAAACCGGTTCTGATGCCCCCTTTCGCCTGGGCCTGGTCCACATGCCGGACATCGCCGTGAAAATGCAGAACAAAATCGGCGCCGACCTGATCCTGACCGGTCATACCCACGGCGGACAATGGCGTCTGCCCTTGATCGGACCGGTTATCTATCCGTCCATCTATGGCCGACGCTTCGACCGTGGCCTGCAAAGACTGGGCAAGGCGCTGCTCTACAACAGCGCCGGATTCGGCATGCACACCATCCCCCTCCGGCTGAACTGCCCGCCGGAAATCACACTGTTCACACTGCGAAAAAAATCCTAACCCACAAAAACCCGGGCGTTCTGGAACATGCGGAGCCAGGGGCTTTCTTCGACGCGGCGAATGGATTCCGGCGCCCAGGACAGCTGGCACGAACGGAAGACGCGCTCGGGATGGGGCATCATGATCGTGGCGCGTCCGTCTTCGCTGCACATGGCCGTGACGCCTTCGGGCGATCCGTTCGGATTGAAGGGATAGCGTTCCGTGGGATGGCCGTAATTGTCCACGTATCGCGCGGAGAAAAGTCCTTTGTCCCGCATGACGTTCATGTCGCCGGTCACGCCGAAGTCCGCCTTGCCTTCGCCGTGGGCGGTGGGCAGGGCCAGGCGCGAGCCTTCCATGCCCTGGAAGAAAACCGAGGGTGACTTGACAAATTCAAGCGTCACAAAACGCGCCTCGAAACGTTCCGAACGATTCCGCGTGAAGGCGGGCCAGGCTTCGGCTCCGGGAATGATGTCCTTGAGCTGGGCCAGCATTTGGCAGCCGTTACAGACGCCGAGGGAGAAGGTTTCGTCGCGGTGAAAAAAGTCGCGGAACATATTGCGCAGGCTGGGATGATAGAGGATGGACTTGGCCCATCCGGAACCGGCCCCGAGCACGTCGCCATAGGAAAATCCGCCGCAGGCCACGAGTCCGCGAAAATCGTCAAGCATCGCTCGGCCTTCGAGCAGGTCGGTCATGTGGACATCGATGCTTTCGAATCCGGCGCGATCAAAGCAGGCGGCCATTTCGTTCTGCCCGTTGATGCCCTGTTCCCGCAGGATGGCCATGCGTGGCCGCGCTCCGGTGTTGACCATGAAGTCTTTCGCCAGGTTCTCGCTGGGATCGTAGTTCACGTGGTACTGGATGCCGGGGTCGTTTTCGTCAAGGAGATTGTCATATTCTTCCTTGGCGCAGAGGGGATTGTCGCGCAGGTTCTGCATGTGGTAGGTGGTTTCCGACCAGAGCCGCGCGAGGACGGAAATACGTCCACTGTAGATAATATTTTCGCCGCGCTTGACCAGAAGCACGTGGGGCATGAATGCTTCGCCTAATTCCGTCGCCCCGTCGGTCAGTTCGGAAGCATGCTTCTCGGGTGCGCCGGGTGCGCCGAATTCATGGACAAGCTCGTCCAGTTTATATTCGTTGAAGAGCGCCTTCACGCGGTCCAGCTTTTCCTCGGCCACCTGAATGACGGCGCCGAGCTCTTCGTTAAAAAGAATGCGCAGAGGATCGAAACCCAGGTCCTGGATATCGACCCAGAGTCCCATGCGCGCGCCAATGCACATCTCGGCCAGGCAGGCAAAGAGCCCACCGTCGGAGCGGTCATGATAGGCCAGCAGCAGTTTTTCTTCGACCATCTGCTGGATACAGTTGAAGAAGGCGACCATCTCGTCCGGAGAGCGCAGGTCGGGGTGGTCCGATCCTACCTGATTGAATACCTGGGCAAGGGCCGATGCGCCGCCGGTACGGTTTTCGCCCTGGCCCAGATCGATCAGGAAGAGCCGCGAGCCGTCGGATTTCTTGAGCTCGGGGGTGACGGTTTTGCGCACGTCTTTCACCGGGGCGAATGCCGTAATGACCAAACTCAGCGGTGCGATCTGGTGCTGTTGCCCCTTTTGCGAATCGATCCAGGTGGAGCGCATGGAAAGCGAATCCTTGCCCACAGGGATGCAGATGCCGAGCTTGGGGCAAAGGTCCATGCCCACGGCGCGAACGGTGTCGTAAAGGTTGGCGTCTTCGCCGGTTTCGGTGCACGCGGCCATCCAGTTGGCGGAAAGTTTGACATTGCCGATGGGGCCGATGTTGGCGGCGGCGATATTGGTGAGGGCTTCACCGATCGCCATACGTCCCGATGCGGGCGCGTTGACAAGGGCGATCTTGCTGCGTTCGCCCATGGCCATGGCCTCGCCCGTGGTGGACTTGAAGCTGGTCGTCGTTACAGCCACGTCACTGATGGGCGTCTGGTAAGGGCCGACCATCTGGTCACGCGCCACCATGCCGGTCACGCTGCGGTCGGTGATGGTGATGAGGAATGTCTTGTTCGCCACGGCCGGCAGGCGCAGGACGCGCTCCACGGCGTCGTGCATGCGGATGTCTTCCAGATCGAGGACGGGATGGTTTTCTTCGAGGTGCTGCACGTCTCGCAGCATGCGGGGCGGCTTGCCGAGGATCACCTGCAGGTCGATGTCAATGGGCTTGTTTTTGAAATGGGAATCTTCGAGAACCAGTTGCCCGTCGCCGGAGGCTTCGCCGATCACGGCCACGGGGCAGCGCTCGTGCTTGCAGAGATCGAGAAAGCGCTCCAGGTTTTCCTGCTTGACGGCGAGGACGTAACGCTCCTGGGCTTCGCAGCACCATATTTCCATTGGGCTCATGGATTTTTCTTCGTTATGCACCTTGCGCAGCCAGAAGCGGCCGCCCGTTTCCGACACCAGTTCGGGGCAGCCATTGGAAAGACCTCCCGCGCCAATGTCGTGGATGCTGACGATGGGGTTGTCATCGCCCAGGCTGATGCAGGCGTCGATGACTTCCTGGCAACGCCTTTGCATTTCGGCGTTTTCGCGCTGGACGCTGTCAAAGTCGAGGTTCTGGGCGTTGCTGCCGGTGTCCATGCTCGATGCCGCTCCGCCGCCGAGGCCGATGCGCATGGCGGGACCGCCAATCTGGATAATGGCCGCGCCTTTTTCCAGGGCGTGCTTTTCGATATGGCGGCGCTTGATGTTGCCAAAACCACCCGCCACCATGATGGGCTTGTGATAGCCGCGATAACGTTCGTTGTAGGCTTCTTCGTAAGTCTTGAAAAATCCGCACAGCTGGGGCCGCCCGAATTCATTTCCGAATGCCGCACCACCCAGGGGCCCGTCGATCATGATCTGCAGCGGTGTGGCGAGGCGGTCGGGGAATTCGGCAAAGTCCTTTTCCCAGGGCTGGAGAAAGTGGGGAATGCGGAGGTTGGATACCATGAATCCGGCCAGACCTGCCTTGCTGCGTCCGCCGATTCCCGTGGCGCCTTCGTCGCGGATTTCACCGCCTACGCCCGTGGACGCGCCGGGAAAGGGCGAGATGGCCGTGGGATGGTTATGGGTCTCCACCTTGATCTGGATGTCCAGTTGGTCAGGATTGTAGCGGTATTGGGATGAACCCGTGCGGTCAACCTCGAACCACTCGTCATCAAAGCCCTCGATAACGGCAGAATTGTCCTCATACGCGCTGAGGACTCCACCCGAAAAATTTTTGTGGGTGTTGCGGATCATATTGAAGAGCGACATGTCACGCTTTTCGCCGTCCACAATCCATTCGGCGTTGAAAATCTTGTGCCGGCAATGCTCGCTGTTCACCTGGCCGAACATGACCAGTTCCACATCCGTCGGGTTGCGCTGCATTTTGGAATAGGTCTGATAGAGGTATTCGATTTCTTCGTCCGAAATGGCCAGGCCCCAATCGATGTTCGCCTTTTCCAGCGCCTCGCGGCCATTCTCCAGAATGTTCACCTCACGGATGGGAGCCGGTTCGCCATGCTCAAAGATGTCAGTGACATCGTGATAGACGCCCTCGATCATGCGATCATGGAGCAGGGGTAGCAGGGGCTGGACGTTGTCAAAGGTCACGGGGCGATGGCCGCGTTCCTGGACCTGATAATAGATGCCATGCTCGACGCGGCTGATATGCTCGCCCAGGCCGCAATTGTGAAAGATGTCCGTGGCCTTGGACGACCAGGGCGAAATGGTGCCCTTGCGTGGCGTGACAAAAAATCCGCCCTGCATGTCAAAAGGCCCGCTCGCGCTGAGGAGTGAGAGCGTTTTTTCCATCACATCATCGCGGATAGGGCCCCTGGCTTCGACAAAGTAAACCTGGCGCGCGCGAATGCGCTCCAGGTCGAGGGGGACGCGAAGTTCTCGCGCCTCCTGGATGATTGCGGCGACGCGAAAGTCGGAAAGAGCATTTTGGCCTTGAAGAATGATTGCCTGCATTGATATACCGTCCGAAGAATGAGATGGGAGCCCGAAAGGCAAGCCGTCCAGAATTTGTCAGATTTACTTCATAACATGGAGGCAGAAAAGAATCAATCGCCCAAAATCCGATTTTCGAATATCGATCTTTGTGGGTAAGCAAAGATTACCCGACATGGACAAATTACCTGACAATTAAGCACTTTTTTCGAAAAGCACGCTTGCCATCATGAAACAGATATGCTAGTATTATTATGTGTGTATGGTATTGTTGAAAGTGAAACGTTAACGTAAGTCTAATAATAACAGGCATGGACCACGTTAAGAACCAAAGGTGAGATCAGGAGTCGACGGGGCGGTAATCAAACGGACTTATAGGTTTTTCAAAAAACCAAGGGTAAGTCTCTGTGCCATGGTTTGCTGTTTTTTATACCCAATGCAAAAGATATCTGATTTGCCGGAATTATATCTCGAGCATAATCTTTACAGGTAACAGGTTCATCGTGACGAATAAAAAACCCGAGAAAAGAAACATGTCTATCCAGGAAAAAATCAACGCCAAGAAAAATGCCGGTAGTGGTATGCAACAATCGGTCCCTGATAAATATGAGGTAAAGAGCAGCGAGCAGCAGATAAAACAAGAAAAACAAGATGATCCCAGATATCGGGATGAAGAAGAAGAGTTTCTGCGCAAGTTCAAGGTCAGCATGGAACGGCGTACGCCTGTGCCTCCCCAGAGCACTCCGACCCAGACCAATGTTCCCAAGGCAAATCCGGCTGATGAAAAGCCCGAAGGCGAAGCGAATGGCCTTCCCCAGGAAGGCGCACTGCTTCGGCTTTCGTCGGGCAGCATCGCTGTTTTTCATCGCGATGTCCCGTCCAAGAGCTACCAGGTGGTCCTGGTTCTGCAACCCGACGGCAGCCTGAGCCCGGAAGGCGTGAACCTGCTGAATTCCCACGAATATACCAAAATCGGCCAGATTCCTTCCCAGGAAATTTCCCAGATGCTGAACACCCTCAACTGGGATCGGGATCATGTTATTTTTCACCTGGACGATTATCGCTTTGTGAAAATGGTTCCCCAGCAAACCGCTCAGCAAGAGCAAACCGGTCAAAGAGATTCCACCCCCTCGCCCACCCGCGATGCCGACTGGCCCGCACCCAAGGAACAGCCCGCGCCGGAACGCGAAAACGGTGATCGGATCGAGCGTAACATGGTGCGTGGCCGGCGTTTTCGGATTATCCAGGCCGGCGGCCAGGAATGGGAAGCCGTTTACTGGTGTGAAGACGAAGCCGGCACCGTGGTTGCCCACAAGACGCAAAACCAGTGGTCCCTCATGCATCTGGATATGCGGCGCTTTGAAAAGAACATCATCTTTCTGGGCGACCTGAGCGAAAGCGAAATGATCGAAGTAGAAAAATCGCTCCGCCATATCTGACAAGCAACATCTCTTGCATCTGATTCGCCTTCGCGGCGCTTGATTTTGTTTGGATCCGCTATAGCGAATCTCGAAAGTCTTTCTGCCAAATAAAAGCCGCGAGATTCTGCAAAAGGGTCAAAAGCACCATTTCTCGGGCTTCAGGGCCGCCCCTTCAAAAAGGATAGCCGGAATACTTTCGAGAACGGCTCTATATTTTTCATGAATCCTATCTTGCTTTGGTGCTTTTTCTTACGAAGGCTCCTTCTGGGCATTATTGTATTTCCGCGTCCAGTCCGGGTTTTGATTAATCCAGGAAAAAGTGGCTGAGAACAAACGTCTTATCGGGCGTTTAGGGCTTTCGGGCGCTTGTTTTTTTGGGTTTTAGATAATTGGCAATAAAGCCGATGAGAAAAGCGGGGCGTTGGGCCAAGGACATTTAGTTGTCGCGGGAACATGCGAGCATGTTGTCACTTCCGTTCTATTATCAGATTGTGGCCTGATATTTCCCGACTTGGGATCGGTTTATGGCGGGCGATCATGCGTAAGCGAATAGCATACTACCTTTTGGGTTTTCTCTTGTGCGCGGGGATGGGCTTTCTGGCTGTTCTTATGGCAATCAAGATGCGCTCGGATTCGGAAGGCACAGCCGATGTGACGGTTTGGGATGAAGGGGGGCTGCATTTTGACAGTCCCGACAGCCATCCCCAGGCTCGCAACTACAGTGAACTTGTCCATGAGATGGACGCCCTGGGCGGTATTTCGAAAAAATATCGCATTGGTGTGGTCTTGAAGTTTTTCGGCAACCAGTATTGGCAATTTCTGGCCGAGGGAATTCGTGATGGCGCGCGAGAATATGATCTCTACCTGAACATCCAGGCGGGTTCCAGTGAGTTGAGCCCGGAGGCCCAGTTGGAGCGCCTGATGGATCTTCTGGATCATGGATGCGACGGGCTGATTGTTTCTCCCCAGACAAAGGATAACCTGGCGGAAGGTCTCGAAGCGGCCTATAGCCGGGGGATTCCCGTGGTGAATATCAACGAAGTGGGCGATGTGGGGTATGCCTTTTTTGTGGGGGCGCGGCAGCTTGAGGCAGGCCGTATTGCGGCTCAATATTTGATGCGGCAATTGCCGGACGGGGGCCAGTTGGCTATTGTGAAAGGGCTCTCGGATGTGTATGCTGCGGAACAGCGAACGCGCGGCTTTCTGGAGACGCTCGACGATTCGCTGTATGAAGTGGTGGAAGTGGTGGATGGCGCCTGGGATTTGCAGGTATCCCTGGATGTGGCGACTCTGCTCCTCATGCAATATCCGGATTTGCGCGGTTTTTATTGCAACAATGACAATATGGCTCTGGGCGTGGCGCAGGCCGTGCGTCGGGCGCAAAAGACGGATGATATTATAGTAGTGGGGACGGATGGGATTGGCCCGGCCTATGACGCCATCCGCGATGGTTCGCTTTCGGCCACGGTTGATTCTTTTCCCTATCATACGGGTAAGATTGCGCTGGAGGTCATGCTTCGCATTCTGGAAGGCCAGGATGTTCCTCCGGTGATCTTCAGCCCGCAGGAGCTGATCACGAAGGACAATGCAAACTTATACACTAACCCGAAAAAGCAATAATGGATAAAGCAAAACAGACCAATTCCCGTCCTCTTTTTCCGTCGCTCTCGATTCGGCAGCGCTTGTTTTTTGTAATCGTGCTGATGATTTTCTGCGCGTCTTTGGTGATTGGTTTTTTTGTGACCTATACGGCTTATATGAATGGTCGCGAGCAGATCATCGAGAAACTGGAATCGGTCGCCTTGGTGAAAAAGGGAGAGATCCATACGTGGGTTGAAAATATGCATGTCGAATTGTCCTTTGTTCTGCATGGAGACATTGCAATCAGCCAGGCAATGGATTTGGTGCTTCCGCACACGCCCCCGATGCGGCGAGATCGTTCTGCCGATATCTTGAGCGCGCGTTTTCAGGAAAGTCTCGGACTTTCGAGTTGGATCGACGAGGTTTTTCTTCTCAATAACCAGGGCGACGTGGTTTTATCGACCAATCCGCATCTGGTGGGGCAGTACCGTGGTTTGCAGCGGTATTTTGTGGAGGGACTGGAAAAACCGGGAACCCACGTGCAGTCTTTTTCTTTCACTTCCCAATCGGAAGGCGTGAATACCATTGTGGCTTCCCAGCCTCTGCGGAATGTTTTCGGTGAGAAGGTCGGGGTTATATGTGGACGGGCCAGTCTGGACGGGCTGAACAGCATTACGCAAGCGCAGATGGGACTGGGCAAAACGGGCGAGATTTATATTGTCGGCCAGAACCACGTATTGCTGACAGAATGCCAGCAGCCGGGCTTTGAGCCGGGATCCGCTTTTCTGCATTCCATGCCTATCGAGATGGTGGTCAGCCGGAAAAACACGGAAGTGGAACACGCTTTTTCTCGGAATTATCGCGGGACACCGGTGGCTTCGGTCTATGTCTGGATACCGGAGTTGCAGGTCGGCCTGATCGCGGAGCAGGCGGAAAGCGAGGCGTTCGCGCCGATTATTTCGATGATCCGGGTGAATGGTCTGATTACGCTGGTGGCGAGTTTTCTGGCGGCGTGGGTGGCTTTTTTGCTGGCGAAGAATCTGACGGGGCCGATTGTGCGGCTTTCCGATGCGGCCGAAGAAATTGCCCAGGGCCAATACAAGCAGAAGGTGACGGTCGAACGAAATGATGAAATCGGGGCACTGGCAAGGGCTTTTAATAATATGTCGGACCGCTTGCAGAAGGCGTTCACCTCTCTGCGGGAACGGGAGCAGAACCTGAGCATCACGCTGGATTCGATCGGTGACGCGGTGATTGCGACGGATGCCATGGGAACGGTGATGCGTCTGAATCCGGTGGCGGAAAAATTGACGGGTTGGCCCGTGCATGAGGCCCAAGGTCGCCATTTGGGAGAGATCTTCCGTATTCGTAGCGCCCAGGAAGGCGTGATTGTGCAGAATCCGGTGGATGTGGTCCTGCGTGAGGGCCAGGTAGTCGGCCTGGCCAATGATACGATTCTGGTTTCCCGCGATGGTACGGAAATGCAAATTGCCGACAGTGGCGCGCCGATCCGAAACGCCCAGGGCAAGATTGTGGGCGTGGTGCTTGTTTTTCGGGATGTGACGGAAGAGTACCAGACGCAGGAGCAGCTTCGGCAGGCGCAGAAAATGGAAGCCGTGGGGCAGCTGGCGGGTGGCGTTGCCCATGATTTCAATAACATCCTCACCGGAATTATGGGCAACGCCCAGCTTCTGCAGATTTATATGCAGGATGACAATGTGGACAAGCATTCTCCGGCTAAATTACGGGCGCAGCTGGACGATATCACGAAAGCCTCGCAACGGGCGGCTGAGCTGACGCGGCAGTTGCTTTCTTTTTCGCGTAAGGGCAAAATCCAGATAACCGAAGTGAGCCTGCATCAAGTAATCGAAGAGGCCACAAACCTGCTTTCCCACAGCATTGATCGACGCATTGATATTGTCAAAAACCTGAAAGCCCAGAATCCGACGGTCCAGGGAGATCCTTCGCAGTTGGAGAATGCCTTCCTGAACCTGGGGCTGAACGCGCGGGATGCCATGCCCAACGGCGGCACATTGGTTTATGAGACTTCGGTGACGATTCTGGACCAGGCTTTCTGCGACACCCGGGCGGAAGATCTGGAGCCGGGAAATTATGTGCGGATTACCGTGAGCGATACGGGCTCAGGTATTGCTCCGAATAATCTGCGCCGCATCTTCGAGCCTTTTTTCACGACGAAGGGGCTGGGAGATGGAACCGGGCTGGGCCTGGCGAGTGTTTATGGTTGCGTTAAGAGTCACCATGGAATAATAAATGTAAAGAGCAAGGTCGGCGAAGGTACATGCTTTGAGATATTGCTTCCGCAGGCTGAATTAACAACCCCTCACGAGATTAAAGCACCTGAGGCCAATACAACGCAGGCCGGTACGGGGCATATTCTGGTAGTCGAGGACGAGGTGATTGTGCGCAATTTCATCATCAGTTCGCTTCAGGCCCTTGGCTACAGGGTTACCGGCAGCAACGATGGGCAGGAAGCGGTAGAGGTTTTCGAGAAGAAGCACGAGAGCATTGACCTGGTGATTCTGGACCTGATTATGCCGCGCATGAGCGGGCAACATGCCTTTACGAAAATGCGCGAGATCGATCCGGATATTCCGGTGGTGGTCGTTTCGGGCTATTCTCAGGAGCATATTATTCAGAACCTGATGGAACGCGGCGCTTCAGCCTTTTTGAGCAAGCCATTTCTGGTAGCGGACCTTGCGGAAGCTGTTTCGAACAGTATTCGCGCGCGAAGCCCCCAATAAAGTCATCCCATTATGCCCATCGGAAAAAAATCCCTGCACTGCTACTCAGACGCAAACCTGTCGGGCCGGAGAATCCTGCTGACGGGAGCCACGGGGCATACGGGCCGGCGCCTGGCGCAGACCCTGCTGGACAGCGGGGCCCTGCTGCGTTGTCTTTCCTACAAGCCGGAAAGGCAGGATCGTATTCCCGGGGGCGAAGGCCTGGAGATTGTGCCGGGGGACGCGGGAAAGGTTTCCGACTGGAAGCGCATTACCGAGGGAATCGATACGATTGTCCACATGGCGCATATTCGTTTCGCGCCGACGCTGGTTGAGGCCCTGAGGGAGATGGGAAGGCCCATGCGGCTGATCGTGACCTCTTCCACGCGTCTGATGTCGCAGTATCCTTCAGAGATTCGCGAGGTGGTGCGCCACGGTGAAAACTCCGTGCGTGAGGCTCCGGAATGTGTCGCCTGGACGATATTGCGGCCTTCGATGATTTTTGGCGGGCCCTCGGACAACAATCTGGAAAAGATGGGGCGCTTTATTCGAAAATGGCCGGTGTTTCCTTTGTTCGGCAAGGGCGATAATATGGTGCAGCCGCTTTTTGTGTGGGATCTCGTGCAGGCTTTCATGGCTTCGCTGGCGCGGGATGTGGCCGTGCGGAAGACCTATGTGGTTGCGGGGCCGGAGGCGATAACTTATCGGGAAATGGTGCAGGCCATGGCGCGGGCCATGGGAGTGCGTTGTCCCCTTTTTGTGCGGATTCCCCGGAAACCGGCATTTTGGGCCGCGCGGATTGTGCGACCGCTCGTGCGGATCAACCCGGAAGCGATTCAGCGTTTTGGCGAAGATCGATGTTTTGATACGGGCCCCGCCCTCGAAGACCTGGGCCTGAAACTGACTTCCTTTGACGAAGCCCTGCGCCAGAAATTCGCGCGGGAAGTCTGACTTTTTTATTTTTTCCCATTCATCGCATATTTTTTTCGCAGGCGTTTTTCCACGTGCGGCGGTACCATGCTGGAGATGTCGCCCCCGTTCGCCAGGATTTCCTTGGTCATGCTGGAACTGATGAAGACGTAGCCGATGGTGGGGGCCATGAAGATGGTTTCCACGTCGGGCGCGAGCCGCTGGTTCATGAGGGCCATCTGGAGTTCGTATTCAAAGTCGGTAACGGCGCGCAGGCCGCGGATGACGAACTGGATATCCCGGCTTTCGGCGAATTTGGTGGTGAGTCCTTCGATTTCAGCGATTTCAACGTTGGGCAGGTGGTCCACGGCTTCGCGAAGCATGTCCATGCGTTCTTCGACCGTAAATACGGGGGATTTCTGCATATTGGCGGCCACGGCCACGACAAGCTTGGTGAAGCGCTTGGCGCAGCGTTCGATCAGGTTGAGGTGGCCGTAGGTGAGGCAGTCAAAGGTTCCGGGGTAGAGTGCGGTGATTTCTGGCATGGTCGTTATCTTTCTATTATCAATCGTTTATCGGTTTCGGCTGAGATCCTCACTGTCGAGCCAGATGGTGACGGGGCCGTGGTTGATGAGGGAGACATCCATCATGGCTCCAAATTCGCCGGTCTGGACTTTGAGTCCGTAGGTGCGCAGGCCTTCCACAAAGGTCTCGAACAGGGCGTCGGCGCGGTCAGGAGGTGCGGCGTGGCTGAAACTGGGGCGGCGTCCCTTGCGGCAGTCGGCGTAGAGTGTGAATTGGGATACAACGAGAAGTTCGGCTTTTTCCTCCAAGGCGGAACGATGGAAGTGGCTGTCACCCTCGGGATCGGGGAAGATGCGCATATTGAGAATCTTGCGCGCCATAGGTTCGAAAACGCTTTCGTCATCGCTGTCGCTGATGCCCACGAGAAGAAGCAGACCGCGACCGATGCGTCCCGTTTCGCGCTCTTCAACCTGGACGTGGCCTTCGCTGACTCTCTGAATCAATACTCGCATAAAAAGTGCTTGCCTCCTAGTCGCTCGCGGGGATGAGGATGATGAATCGGCACCCCTGGCCCCCTTCGCTTTCGATTTCGATCTTGCCGCCGAGCTGTTCGATGATGGTCTTGGAAATATAGAGTCCCAGGCCCGTGCCCTTTTCTTCGGGCTTGGTGGTGTAGAAGGGAGTAAAGATACTCGCCTGCATCAAGGCGTCGATCCCGGGACCGGTATCCACGATTTCGACGGCGACCAGGGGGCTTTGGTTTTTCGCACCGTTGCGCACGCTGGTGATAAGATTGAGTTCGCCCTTGCCTTCCATGGCCTGATAGGCGTTCAGGATGATGTTGGAAAAAACCTGCACCAGACGATAGGGATGGGCCAGCACCAGCGGCAGGTCCGGCTGCATGGTTGCGTGGACACGGACGGCTCCGCGTTCGTACTGGACCAGCCGCGCGGCCTGTTCCAGCACACGGTTCACGTCCACATATTCTTCGTCGGTCTGGTCGGCGCGCACAAAGCGTTCGATGTTCAGATCGCGCAGGATGTCGAAGAAGAGCTCGACCTGGTCACGCATGTTGCGGAGGGGTCTGGTGGCTCCGGCAAATCCGCCCAGGGCCTCGCTGAGGTCTTCGAGTTCGTGCTTGACGTTGGTAACGGGCTTGCGGATGTCGTGAAAAATATTGGCCGTGAGCTGGCCCGCCAGGGACAGGCGTTCCAGGCGGATGAGCTCGCGGCGGTTTTGCTCGAGAATTTCATTCGTGGCGACGAGGACGCGTTCCTGGCTGAAAATGCGGACGACCAGCACGACCAGCAACACGACAATCATCGCCAGAATGGCGGCGATGGCGATGCGCACGTTGCGCAGGGCGCTCATGTCCAGGTCGAAATAGAGGGCTCCCCTGACTTCGCCGTTTTGCCGGATTGGTTCGCGTCGCAAGTCACCGGATTGAAACTCTTCCCGCCAGTTGACATGAGTGATGGCGTAATAAAAAGGCCGGAGCAGAATTTCTTCATTCAAATTCGAGGTGTGCACCTGCTTGCTAACATAGATGCGGCGAATCATGGAGGATGCGTTTTCGGCGTTGCGTGCGAGACGTTCAATTTTCCCGAAGTCCACGCGTATGTCGCGGGGTGATTTGAGCACGTTCTCGCTGGCAAAGTTTTCGAGCGTGGAGGCGATGTCGCGCCGGATTTCTTCGCG
The DNA here is from genome assembly GCA_964462565.1 of uncultured Candidatus Sumerlaeota bacterium. Lineage (GTDB taxonomy): Bacteria > Sumerlaeota > Sumerlaeia > UBA8349 > UBA8349 > CAYWYC01. Next base: position 20,574 of record CAYWYC010000038.1, read on the forward strand.
ATAAGATCCTTCGATCTGGACAAGGCTGAATATGGTGATGGCCAGGACTATCAGCGTGAGGACAGCCAGAATCCAGTTAAGGCGCTCGCGATGCATGGTCACCATCCATAGTCCCCCGTTTGCTCAAGATCTTCCACGAGGGGCTGATAGGCGCGGGCCGTTCCGGGGACGAGCCTGGGGGCGTCGCTTTCGGTAGGATTCTGATTGTAATACTCGCGCACGGCCTCAGCAGCGGCGCGCCCAAGGAGAGAGCGTCTGGTGGTCGGATCGTAGCGCTCGTGCATGACGACGGGATCGGTCGGCGCGGGTTTGGTGGTTTCCAGGATGGTGACGATTTCCGAGAGTTCGGGTTTTCCGGGGATGGATGCGATGACTTCCTTGAGTACACTTTCCTCGCAGGCGCCTACGGGGGCGAGTCCGCTGACGACGGTCTTGACGGCTTCCTGGGGCGTTCCGCAAAAAAGGAAAGACTCCGGTTCGAGGCGGTTATATTCTTCCCATAAAAACTTACGGATGTAAAAGAATCCGACGGTATCATAGGAGCCGGATACGGCCAGAGGATTTTCGGCGATGAGTTCGCGGATTTTGGCGGGATCGGGTTGGGAGGGATTGATGTCGAGTCGGTAGTCGCGTCGGACAAAAAGAACGCCACGATGCCGGGGACCTCCACCGCGTCGCATGTCGGCCGTGTCGGTCTCGCGTCGTTTGGTCTGGAACACGACATTGTATGCCGGTTGTTGTTCGAGCCTTTTGCGGGCGAGCCAGGCGCGTCCATAAACCATGGCGGGGCAGAAAACCAGGTCGAATTCTTCCTGGAGCATGCGCTCGAGCATGTCCTCGGGATGGTCGCAGGGACGGAGCGCGATGCCGGTGATGCCTTCCTGCTGCATGGCCTGGGTAAAGGCGGCGTCCTGAATCAGGGCACGGCGCATTTCCATAAACCACTTCTGGTCGAGGGTGCTTTCGGCGGCAGGGGTCAGGTAGCCGATCCGAAAAAGGCGTCCACGGATTTCGGGGCCCTGGGAATTATCGGGAAGGCTTTGCGCCGGAGTCCCCTGAAAGGGCAGGTAGGACGTCTCAGGCGGTGTCTGGTCGGCATTATTTTCCGGTCGTGGCGGCCTGTCCAGGGATCGGGTGGTCGGAGCGTTGTCGTTTTTTTCGGTGGAACCGTTTGGCAAAAACTGGGCGAGGGCGTTTCCCGACAGGGCCAACGCAAGCAGGCAGACGGTGGCGAAAAGGACGAGACGGTAGGGCCCAAGCGGTCTATTCATAATAATGAGCATAGAATGAAGACCCTGTAGAGGCAAGCAGAAATCGGAGGCCCTAGAACTTTCCGAAGGCGATGACCATGGCCACGTTCGAGATCGCCCAGAGAATCATGGAGCGATAGAAGTTCTTTTTGTGGTCCCTCCGTCGAAAGGTGAGCCACCAGTGGGATGAAAAGGCAAACCATAAGACGGCCTGGCCGATCAGAAATATCCATCCCGTAGTGCCGAGAGGCGGTGTATCCGGCGCAGGAATTGCCTGCATAAGGCTATAACCTTGCCAGCGTCCAAGCGCGGCAAATATCCAGGAGGCATTGGCCAGCACCAGGGAGACATGGATGAAAAACATGGAGCCGCTTTCGCCCAGCGTCAGGGCCAAGGTTCGCGCGCCACTCCGGGCGTCTTCTTCCATCTGGTAGAACTGCGTCATGGGATAGACGGCGGCGAAGAGAAATGCAAAGCCGGTGAAGATAAGCCAGTCGGAGCCGACGGGCAAGGGGCGCACAGCCAACCATCCGCCCAGACAGGTAAGCGCGCCATAGCCGATCATGTTGATAATCACATCCCAGCCACCGCGCGCCTTGAGACGGATAGGCGGCACCGAATAAAGCAGGGACATGACGAAGCAAATGGTATAAACAATGGCAAAGGCCACCCCCATGAACCACGAAGCGGCCAGACCGATGAGCATGAAAATAAATCCGAAAAGAAAAAGACCCGGAGGAATGGGCGGAGGATTGTTGAGGTAGCCGATGTCGCCTTCGTCCTGGTCCACCGCCGAATTGAGCGCCAGCGTTCCTCCATTCAAAAAAAGCGCCCAGATGACCGCCGCCATGAGCGTCCGCCACAGATTACCCCCCGCCAGCGCGAACGCGCCAAAGCCATCCGCGATAAGCGCCCCGCAAAGCAAATGCCCCGCAACCGTCGGCCATGAAGCCGGTCTCAGATGCATGAAATAAGCCCGAAAGGGAGTGCTGCGGTCGATGTCGATCTTTTCAATCATGCCATGTCCTTTTCCTGGACAAAATATACACAATTCCGAAAAGGCATAGCAAACCTAATCTTGCCCACAAGCATAATCGAAAAGGGTGATGGACAAATCAATCTTGTAAATCCTGTCAAATAATGTCCTTGC
>CAYWYC010000039.1:0-4530 GCA_964462565.1 uncultured Candidatus Sumerlaeota bacterium
GATCAGGACAAGCGAAAAGCACGCACTTCTCCGCGGTGCATTTCCAGGTCCAGCGATTCCGTGGCTTCGGATACAAGATCCCCGCTCAAAAGATCGGAAACCTTGGCCTTTTCCCGCAATTGCACCGGATGCTTCCCGCTATAAGTGGCCACGATAACCAGAATATCGTTGCGCTCGAAAACCTCGTCCATGCCATCGACAAAAACATGGGCTCCCGCCTCGCGCGCGAATTGCCGCATCACATCGGATGCCGGAGCCGGCGCCCCCGACCAGATGGACCGCCAATCCGGAAACTGCCGCGAAATCATGGCGGGCCAGCCTCGCTTCAGGTACCAGCCGATCACCTTTGTATCATCGCGATCGGGTTCAAGGCCCTTGATAACAGGCATAATACGATGATCGATACCATAGCGCACCAGCCGTCCCAAGTAATCGGTCTCGGCCTTGAGTGCCAGGGATTCATCCACGATCTCGACACCGATGCCCGTGAGATGCTCCATCTCCCGCGCGGAAAAGCCATCAGACGTGATAAAGCCCGCTCCATATTGCCAGATCACCGTGCGATTGCTGTTGCATATATATTCATTGAGCCACTGGCGCTGCTCGCCGCTCAGGGCAAAACCATCCTGAACAATCACCATCTTGTACACATCCAGCATTCCGCGCTCCCGCAAATCAGGCAAATCCTCGATAAAAAACAAATCCACAGGCGTCCCCAAACGGGCCACTTCCGAAACCATGCGGCCATTGATGCCGTCGAGCAGATCATTACAATGGCGAAAATAGGCCGTTGTCTTTTTGCTGGAAAGCATCAACACTTCGGCGCGCCGCTCCAGGGGCTTCTGCACATACTCCCGCGCCAGCTCCACCAAGGGCTTCAAGCGGGCAATCATCTCATCATCGCCAAACCAGCCATAGCCCGACCAGTCGTACCACCACTGGGTCTGGCCATTGGTAAGCCAGCCGAAAAAGTTGCGCATCAGCACTTCCACCGATGAATCGCGATCCGGCGGGCCGGGGTTCCAGTGTATCGGTTCGGTGCAGAAGGTGGCCGAATCATCCTCGCCAAAGGCCAGTTTCCCATGGAGCCGCACGGAACCGTTCGGCATGTGCGGAAACCACATGCCGCCCCAGAAGCGCTCCTGGTGCGTATGAATGTGGGCCAGAAAATCGTATTCGCATTCCTTGACAAAACGATGAAAATCATGGTGCCCGCTGTTCCAGAAGCAGGAATCGCTTCCGGCATCCCAGAAATGATAGCCGTAAAAGGTGCCGCAGACCTTGTCCGATCCGGCGTCCTTGAGCGAGGACTTCAGCGCCTTCGAAAACAGGATAAGCGAATCTGCCAGAGCGCCATGATGAAACTGCCAGTAATCAATCAGGGCCACATCCGTTGTACCCGGCTTCAAGAGCGGGCTCTGATCGCGATCGCGCCAACGCCGAACGGGGATTTCGGCATTGTCGAAGGTCACACCCGGCGTCTTCCAGGTCTCCTGAAAGGCACTCACGTCATCATCATATTTCTCCCGCAGCCACTTTTGAAACTCGCTTTGCTGACGCGGGCTGAAATCCGTCATCACGTCTCGATAACTGTACACCCACTCCGAACCCGGCATATAGCCCACAACGCGATGGGGATAATGCTCCTCCGCCCACGAAACCACATTGCGAATCCATTCACAGGCCGCGTTGCGCCAAACGGGCGACGAATAACTGGCAAACTTGTGGCTCTTGAAATCATCCATGGGAAGTGCTTCTCCCGTCCAGCGGTCCCGGTGATGCACCGCCTCATCGGGATTTTGCCGCCACCACCATTCCGGCGTGAAAAACAGATTCCGCATGCGGAGAATAAACATGAAGTCCGGATCGATCTCCTCCAGGTCCTGCATGAGTTTCTCGAAATGCGAGGTATCCAATTCATTACCTTCGAGAATCGGGATGGTGATACCCGTCGAAAAAATATGAACATCGGAATTGGCGAAACGCCGCGCGTCGGCCAGGGCCTGGCTGTAGTTGCTGACATCCGTCCCCAGGGCCAGCTGGTAAAAACTCAGGCCCGTATGGAGTTCATCATTTATAAAGAGATGGGGTGCGCCATTATGGTCTTTCACCTGCGATTTCAGTTTGTCAGCCATTGCCATCCACTCCTTTTCTCTGGTCTATCTTCTTTTCCAATAGCTATGGCATATCATAAAGGAAGGATTATTTCCAATCTATCACCTGGGAGAGCCATAAAGAGGCACAGAATGGGATATCAGGAACCCATGCGCGTTTCTTCGCCGGGAGCCAGGATAATTTTCTGCTTTTTCGTGTCGCCATCGTTGCGGATGGTCAGTTGGAATCGTCGCGTTTCTTTCGAGATATTGCGGAAGGCGATTTCGCCGGCGGGCTGCGTGAGTTCAACGATAAAATCTTCTTCATAAGCGCGAAGGATTTTGGCATCGTAAAGGTCCACGCGAAGCCCATGAAGGATCGTCGCCACATGGGGCGCGTATTCGAGACGGGGATAGTTACTGATGATATGCCAGGGCTCTTCTTCCGATTCGAGGCGCTTTTCGAGGACATGGAGGTCGGCAATCTGAAGCCCCGTGCGGTCCTGGAAGCGCCAGGCTTTTTTCACGAATACAAATGCGGCGGCTTCGCCCGTGAGCAGTTCCCGGGCCTGGTCGAAACTAATCTGCGGACGCATGGTTCTCAGAAAAAACTGGATCGCGTAAGGCGTGTCCAGATGGGTCAGGGGAAAGGCGCTGCCCACTTTTTCCTCGATATCTTCGGCCAGAGCAATAGCCTCCTGCGTGAGGATCACTTTTTCATCGCGCGCGCGGATGATGTGGCTGTATGCGCCGAGACCGACTATGAAGAGGAGCGTGACTGCCGATATCGCCGGTAGGATCCGGCGTTCTCCCAAGGCCATAAAATGCGCCAGGAAGCGTCCGGCCAAAAGCCCGGCTGCCGGCAAGAGCGGAAACATCAGGTCCGCCCGTTTATGAGACCCCACGCTCAGGATCAAGAATCCGAAAATCAGATAAGCCGCCAGGAACCTTTCGAAGCAGCGCACACCGCCTTCGTTCGAAGGCTTTTTGATAAGAATCCAAATCGCCGCGCACGTCGCCAGGCTCCAGGGCGCAAAGCGCGACAAAAACCAGGCAAGCGGCTGGGCAAAGGCATACCAATCCGTCTTGTCGGCGCTATCGACGGCATGGCCGAAGAGCTCTTTGATAATGACCTTGTCGATGAAGTCCTGCCCATCTTCCAGCCAGGCCATCCAGAACCAGAGACCCGTGATAACGCCAAAGACCAAGAGGCCGATGAGCTGCGCCGGAAGAATGGACGCTTTTCCACCAGCATCCTCATTGCCCGATGCGGGAAGCGTGGCGTTTTTCCTGCTGCGGCGTTCCCACAAAACAGCCCAAAGTCCGCCCAGGGCAAAAATCAAAACCAGTGGTCCCTTGGTCAAGGTTCCCAGGGCCGCCACCAGCCAAAACCAGAACCAGCCTTTTCTGCTTTGCCAGGCATGAAAAACCAGCAAGGCCATCAGGAAGACCAGAAAGGTCAAAACCGGATCGGTCCGCGCCAGGGCGAGTTGCTTGTAGGTGGTCGTTGCCAGAAGATAGGCGAGCGCTCCCAGGAAGCCCGCATCGCGTCCGAAAAAAACGGAGCCAAAGGCAAAGATGAGCCAGACCGTCAGGAGGACGGCAATGGCTCCGGGAAGATACAAGGCCCACAGGCTGGGCCCGCGAAAGAGCCACGTCAGAATTGCCCCGAGCCAGGTGTAAAAAGGGGGCTTGGACATGACATCGCCCGTGGCATCGCGCTGGCTGGCCCAGTTGCCGTTCTGAATGCAGTCGAGGACATAAGCCGCCGGACGCTCCTGGTCATTGTCCATCAGGTCCGAAGGCGCACTCATGCGGACTATGAGCAGCACCAGCCAGACCACGCTCAGGTAAATCCACAAAAACCGCATACTCGGAAAGGGTTTGAATTCATCCATAGGAGATTACGCCTTCATGTGTATTGGCACGGACAAAGGGACTGACACGGACTGGAACGGGCTTTTTGGATGCATCTTTCCTTTTGCCACGGCTCGCACGGGCCGCTATAATATGCACCATATTTTTCCGGAAAGCAAGGAGAGCGCCATGTTTATTGTTCACGTATTTGTCCATGTCAAGCCGGGCCAGGAAGAGGCCTTTAAGGCCGCCAGCCTCGAAAACGCCCGCAACAGTATCCAGGAAGCCGGCATCGCCCGATTCGACGTCCTCCAGCAACAGGACGACCCGACCCGCTTTGTGCTGGTGGAAGTCTATCGCACCGCCGAAGATCCCGCCAGACACAAGGAAACGGCCCACTATGCCAAATGGCGCGACACCGTGGCCGACATGATGGCCGAACCCCGCGGCAGCATCAAGTTCGACAACATCTTCCCCGACGAAGACGGATGGGATTCGTGAGGGGCCAAACGTCACTTTCCTTCACTCATAAGCCCTCAAGTCGAGAAGGCTCGTAGTCAGCCACGTAAGTGGCGTTTTC
>CAYWYC010000039.1:4630-22195 GCA_964462565.1 uncultured Candidatus Sumerlaeota bacterium
AGACGCGACTCACGTCGCTGACTACAAGCAAAAGCATCCTATACAATATTGTCATATTATTTCCCCGGCGATATGGCATAAGAACCCATCTCCCCATGAACTTATGATTGCTTTTTCGCCATTAAACCTTTATGAAGTTTTCTGCTATGGGGTGATCGCTTGACACACTCCGCCTTTGCCCAATGCAAGAACATGGAAAAAACGAAAGGATGTACCATGCAATACGGTCATTTTGACGATGCCAACAAAGAATATGTGGTGGATCGACCTGACACGCCGAAGTCCTGGAGCAATTACCTGGGAACGGCGAAGTACGGCGCGATCATTACCAATAACGCCGGCGGCTACGGCTTTTATCGATCCGCGGATCGTGGACGCTTCATGCGCCTGCGCTTCAACGCCATCCCCATGGACCAGCCGGGCCGCTATTTCTATATCCGCGACAAGGAAGACGGCGACTACTGGTCGGCATCCTGGCAACCCGTAGGCAAGCCCCTGGAAGAATACAAAACCATCTGCCGGCATGGTACGGCCTATACCGTTATCGACTCCGAATACAAGAACATCCGCACCGAAACCACCTATTTTGTGCCGTTGGAGCAGGAATTTGAATACTGGCACATGAAGATCACCAACAACTCGACCAAGCCCCGCAAACTTTCCATCTTCACCTATGCTGAGTTCGCCATGAACTGGTGGACCCGTCAGGACATGATCAACCTCCAGTACGGTGCCTATACCGCCCGCACCGACTGGATGGACAACATGATCCGCATCGCCTCTATCGACCATGTTCCCCCCAAGCCGGAGTCCGAATTTGTCAGCAACGACCAGGGTCGCTGGTGCTGGTTTACCCTCACCGGCGCGGACATCCAGGGCTTTGAGTCCAACCGCGAAGCCTTTATCGGCCCCTACCGCACCTACGCCAACCCCATCGCCGTGGAAAAGGGCGAGTGCACCGGTTCCGTGGCCCACGGCGACAACCCCTGCGCCACCATCCAGGGCGACATCGAACTGGCCCCGGGCGAAAGCAAGGATATCATGGTCCTCATGGGCATCGGCAAAGTCGAAGAAGAAGGCAATAAAATCTTCGCCGAATATGGCACACCTCAAAAGGCCGAAGAAGAACTGAAGAAGGTCAAGGCCGAATGGCACAGCCGCCTGAACAACCTCGTGGTCCAGACGCCCGATGCCGATTTCGATCACATGATCAACGTCTGGAACGCCTACAACGCCATGATGACCCTGACCTGGTCGCGCGCCGCCAGCCTGGTCTATAGCGGCGAACGCGACGGCCTCGGCTATCGCGATTCTGTCCAGGACATCATGGGCGGCATGATCAATATGCCCGAACTCTCGAAGGAACGCCTCGAGATGCTCATTACGGGCCAATGTTCCACCGGCGGGGCCATGTCCATCGTCAAGCCCTTCGACCATACCCCGGGCAAGATGCAGGCCCCCGACGAAAGCCAGTATCGCTCCGACGACTGCATGTGGCTCTTCAACAGCATCGACAACTATGTCGCCGAATCGGGGGATGTCGATTTTTACAACAAGGTCCTCCCCTATGCCGACAAGGGCGAAGCAACGGTACTCGGTCACCTGCGCCGGGCCATCGAGTTCAACCTGGAACGACGCGGTGCCCATGGCATCCCCTGCGGCCTGCTCGCCGACTGGAACGACTGCATCGAATTCGGCGCCGACGGTGAGAGCGTCTTCGTCCTCTTCCAGCTGCGCTATGGTCTCAACATGTATATCCGCCTTTGCGAAATCTTCGACAAAGCCGACGAAGTCAAGTGGGCCAGGGAACAGATGGCCGACATCGACAAGGTTATCCAGGAGCACACCTGGGATGGTGACTATTTCCTGCGCGGCTATTGCGGCGACGGCTCGATCCTTGGCAGCCACACCGAAGAAGAAGGCGCCATCTTCCTGAATCCCCAGTCCTGGTCCGTCCTCAGCGGCGCGGCCACAGAGGAACAAGCCATCAAGGCCATGGACGCCGTGAAGGAAAAACTCGCCACCGAATACGGCATCATGGTCTGCGCGCCGCCCTTTATCAAAAAGGACTACCATGTGGTACGCGCCGTGCTCATGAACGAAGGCAGCAAGGAGAACGCCGGTATCTTCAGCCATCCCCAGGGATGGGCCGTCATGGCCGAATGCATGCTCGGACGCGGCGATCGCGCCATGGAATTCTACCGCGCCTTTATGCCCGCTGCCCAAAACGACAAGGCCGAGATCCGCGAGATCGAACCCTATGTCCACTGCCAGAGCACCCATTCCATCTACAGTCGCCAGTATGGCGTCAGCCGAATCCCATGGCTCAGCGGAACCGCCTCCTGGTCCTACTATTCCGCCATCGCCTACATCCTGGGACTACGCCCCGAATACGATGGATTCACCATCGACCCCTGCGTACCGTCGAGTTGGAAGTCCTTCAAGATGCAGCGCAAGTTCCGCGGCAAAAACATGGACATCCTGGTGGAAAATCCCAACGGCGCGCAGAAGGGCGTCAAGGAGATGATCGTAAACGGAGAAAAGATCGAAGGCTCCTTCATCCCCCTGGAAAAACTCCAGGACCAGAACGACATCAAGGTCGTTATGGGATAAAGTAATAAGGACATGGGCCGGTGTTTTGATTCGATATAGCAGCACCAGAACATCGGCCCCCATATACTGGATATTGGGACACCAGAACATCGGCCCCATATTAAAGCGCTGAAAGCGCGCTCCATAATAGCCTGGGATTTTAACCCGAGGCAGGGGCGGCTAAAAAGAAAGAGGGCTGAAAGCCCGATCCAAAAAAACGGCGCTCAAAAAAGATCAAAGCGAGATGATCGATGCGGATCTGCATAGTTTTGCTACGCGCCTACGCCGTCTTTCGTCCGGAAATCCGGAAGCGTTTCGGCGGGGCCGAGGTTCGCATCTATCATCTCTCCCGGGCGCTGGCCTGCTTGGACGACATGGAAGTCCACGTGCTCTGCCGCGACTACGGTCAACCCGACCATGAGGTCATCGACGGCGTTCACCTGCATAAATTTCGCCAGGGAGGCGCGCTGGGCAGGCGCATTCCCGTTTACAAAAACCTGGCATCCATCCCCTCGCTTTATTCCCGCCTGAAACGCATCCAGCCCGATATCGCCATTCAGGTCTGCGCGGGAATCGAGACCGGCATCGTCGGGCATTACGCGCAAGAGCATCACATCCCCGCCGTCTTTATGGCCGCCAGCGATCCCGACGCGGACGGACGCTTTGAACAAAACGCTCCCGGATGGCTGCGGAATTCCTATCGCTATGGTCTGAAGCGTATGAACGCCGTGATCTGCCAGAATGCCTACCAGGAGGAAAAAATGGCGCAGCGTCTTCCCTTTGCGCCGAAACGTATCGCCAACCCCGTTGAGGTCGATGATCAATATTCCCAGCCGCAAGGAAATCACATCCTCTGGGTGGGTCGCGCCATTCCATCAAAGCGCCCCGAGTGGTTTCTGGAGCTCGCGAAGTCCATGCCGGAGCGCCAGTTCCAGATGATAATTTCTCGCGGACACGACAGCAACTATTCCGATGCAACGCTGGACCGCGCCAGACAGGTCTCCAACATTGATCTGGAAATTGATGTTCCCTTTGAGCGGATGACGGATTATTACCGCGCCGCCCGCATCCTCGTCAGCACGTCGGAACACGAAGGCATGCCCAACACCTTTCTCCAGGCGATGGCCCATGGCGTTCCGGTTATCTCTACCGTGGTCGATCCCAATGAGATGCTGAGCGAAGGCGGCGCGGGTCGCTGCGTCGAGGATTCGCCCGAAGCCCTTCGCGAGAGTTTAGAAGCATTTTTGAGCGACGAAGCGCTCTGGTCCGAATGCAGCCGCGCGGCTTGGGAATATGTGCGCGAACATCACGACCTCAAAAAAATCGCCCGGCACTTCCAGCAAATCCTGCAAGAAGTCCGGGCGAGTTGATACCGCTCTTTATCAGAGTCCAGTTTACTGCTTGACCTTCTCAACCAGAATGCTGCCAAAGACACTGGTGTCCTTGTCCGAACGGGCATCGCCCTTCCAGTAGTAGCGCTTCGTGGGATCGTCCTTGCTGCCGACGGCGATATTAAAGCCATAAGTAACAGGCGTGCTCAAGGCATGGACCCCATAGCCGGAGGGCTTGGACTGCGTCGCGCCCATGATCCAGCCGCCGTCCATGTCTTCGGTCACCGCCATGAAATGCCGCGTCGGACGATATCCCGCGACCTGCTCGCGACGTCCGCCCCTGGGAATCATCCAATGCTCGTCGTCCTCGTTGTAGATGACTTCACGCGTGTGGTTCGTGTCGAAATACACATGCACCGACTCCATCGGAAAATCGCCGCCCTTATCCTCGTACACCTTCACCAGAATGCCGAGCTGGGCGTATGTGTCGGGACGCTTCTTCCGGAAACGCTCATCGCCGCGATAAGCGCCGATGGCAAACTCCGCCACCACCTCCCCGGCATCGTTCAGAATCTTGTTATCAAATTTATACGCAGACAAATCCTGTTCGGCAAGCGACTGCTTGCGGCTGATCTGGGTATTTACAACCGGGACGATAACCGTGCCCTTGCTGGGGGGACCAACCTTAATCATCAACTTGCCACGCGCGCTGCGAGCCCCTTCAGGATGCCGATCCGTCGCTTCCACCGTGACTTCAAACTCCCCCTCTTCGGCCGGAGTGCCCTTGATCAAGCCGCTCTCCTGAATAATCAAGCCCGCCGGAAGTGTGCCATCAAGAATCTTCCACTTCGCCTTGCCGATAGCGCCGATTGCCTGCATACTATCCAGCAGATATTCATCGGCCTGCAAGGACTTCTCCACTGTCCGAACACGGAGCGGTTGCTCTTCTTCCACGGCCAGAATGATGGAGCGCTCGACAGTTTTCTCGCCATCGCTTGCCGCGAGGGTAAATTCACTGACGCCCTTTTCCTTCGGCGTACCAGCGAGACGACCCTCCTTCAGTGCGATCCCATCGGGAAGGCTCCCGGACTTCAGGCTCAACTTGACATCACCGGCAGCATTCACGACAGGAACGGAACGGTCGTACTTTTTGCCGAGTAGAGCGGGAATCATACGTCCGGAGTTGATCCAAAGCCCCGTGTCCAGTTGGTCCTGATCATATTGCGCCAGGATGTCCCAGACGACTTTCTGAATCGCCAGCGCCGCTTCGGGCTTAACCTCCAGAATCACTTCGTCTGTAAACTTTTGGTCATTACCATACTTCAACATTTGCGGCGGATAGCCAATGGGCGACTCGTTAAAAATCATGGCCGAAAAGGTTGCGCCGATCGCGTAGCCGCCATAGAGCCCCATGTGTCCGGCATCCTGCGTCAGATCCGAATAGCCCGTAAGCCCTGGAATCAATCCCGCGTCCGCCATACCACCTACCGTACGAATCACCAGACTCGTCGGCGCGACCGCCACATCCATCCCGGGGAATTCCGTGCGCAAACGCTCCGCCACTTCCTCAGTCCAACCCTCATAGCGGCCCCATTCATCGGCCAGTTGCTCCTTGTTGAACCATTCGTCCCCCGGCAGCAGGGTCAGGCTCTGGTCGCTGGGCCAGATTGTATAAAGAATCACGCGCACGTCGGGGTTGCCCTCTCGCGCCGCCTTCGTGTATTCTATGATCGCCTGCTTTTCTTCTTCGTTCGTGCTGTTATAAGTCTGGAATATCACCACATCCCACGCGTTATTCCGCAGGCGCTCTTCACTGTCCTTTTTCGCCTTGTAATAAAGCCAGCGGATCGGCGCACCCGGGACGGTGTGCTGGTCGTGGATCAGATTCTTATGACCCGCCGCGCCCACCAGGCCCAAAAACTCTTCCTTGACCGAGTTCGTATGGCTATTCCCCAGACGAAATATTCGCATCGGCTGCTCATCATTCTGCGCCCAAGTCAATGATGCGCCACAGAGCAAAACCACAACCACACAAAACCGAACAAGCGCCATAAAACCCTGCCGGTAAAAATTCTGTCGATTTCTCATCTCTATCCCTTTCTTCCTTCAAGATAATTGAAGCAAATCCTTTTCTCCCCACACCAATCGCACGCGCAATCGCAATCGAAAAACCCACTCCAAACCAACCATCGGCTTTCTTCAGCAGCACGGCCCAAGAGAAACAACTCAGGGCCACCAATGCCATCAACCACGAAGCCACACAAGGGCGCGCATACAGCGCTTGCTTTTTTTCGGCTTTGGTCCTGGGGTTGAAACCCCAGGCTATTATGGGTCGCGCCTTTGGCGCTTTGCCATCTGCGTAATCTGCGCAATCTGCGGATAAAAGGCCAAATATCCAAGTCGGCCTTTACACGAAAGACTTAAGAGAAGGACTCTAGCGTGCTTCCAAAACCCAAAATCAAAAAATCACATCGCCTCAATCATCTCCACCAGCGGATGACCTTCCACCCCGGTCAGCGGCAAATCAATCCGGCGATGCGTCCGGGCCGACTCGTAAAAGGCATAGATCACCTCCGTCGCCCGCAGCGCCTTCCGGTAATCCAGGGGCCCCGCCTCCCCCGTCTCCATACACTCCACAATACTCGCGTAAGACTTCACCATCGGCTCAAACTTGTCTTCCTCAATTGCTGGCGGCACAAAATCGGGCTGGTCAAAAATGGCATACCGATTCACCTCACCACCCCATCCAAATTCCATGAAGCCCTTTGACCCAAAAACCTTCAGCCCCGTCCAATGGTCCTGTCCCGGAAACTTCCGGCAAAAGATGCTCGCGAGAACGCCATTGTCATACATCATGTTGCCGCTGAAAAAGCCCACTTCCGGGATACCAAAAGGCTCCTTGATTTCCGTCATATCCAAAGCGCCATGCACCCACTGCACACCCACCTCGTCGCCCAGATAACTGAACGCCTGGTCGAGCGTATGGGTTCCGCAGTCGAGCAGGCCACAGGGCGCGTACAGGTCCATCCGCAGAATCTGCCCGAAAATCCCATCGGCAAACATCTCCCGCGCGATCTGGTTTCCCCGGTTAAAGCGCCGCTGGTGGCTGAAGAAAAGATGGCAACCCGTCTCTTCCGCGATCCGCGCAATCTCCCGGCTCTCACTCCAACTGCCGGCCATCGGCTTTTCCAGAAAGACCGCCTTCACACCCGCCTCAGCGCAATCCCGAAAAAGCGGCAGGTGCAAACCCGTCCAAACGCATATCGCGCACAGCTCCGGCTTTTCCTTTTCAAGCATCTCCTTATGATCGCTGTAAGCCGAGGCATTCGCGAAGCCAAACTCATCCTTCAAGCCCTGAGCCGCTTCGATATTGGGATCGACCAAACCCACCATCTCCAACCTCTCATTTCCCCGAATCGCCTTGGCATTTCCGTTGCCACGTTTGCCACAGCCGATCAGGGCGGTTTTGATTCTGCTCATAATACTTCTGACCTTTCTTATCTCATAATCACAATCGCCGATGGATTCTTACAATCCATCAATCGCCTGCCGAAGATTATCCGCCGCAATCTGCAGGCCCTCAAAACTTTCATGCTCCATATTACGCGAATGCTCCACGATTGCCCACTCGCTTCCGCCCTTTTCATACCCCGCGCGAATAATACCCGCAATATCGAGCACACCGTTGCCGATCTCGATAAACTTGCCGCGCTCATCGGGATTACCCACATCCCGCATGTGCAAAATCGGACAACGCCCCGCGTATTGTTCAATCGTCGCAACCACATCGCGTCCCCCATAGGCCACCCAGCCCACATCGAGTTCGCTCTCCAGCAATTCCCGATGAAACGCGCCCATAAGCCAGTCGAAACCGGCCTGGTCCTTCACGCGGTTCTTAAATTCATGATCATGGTTGTGATAAAGCAGCTGCATCCCCGCCGACTTCACCATGCTCGCCGCCTTGTGCATCACCGGCATCACCTTCGCCATCTGATCCGATTCATCGCAGGGCGACCATCCCCACACCATGTAATCGCAGCCCAGATCCTGCGCCGCCTGGATATGATCCTCCGCTTCTGTGTCGAAGGGCCCCCAACCGGCGAAAAAGGACATCGCCTCGAGCCCATGGCTTTCCAGACTCGTCCGACAATCCGCCGCACTCATACCCGACTGTTCCAATGTCCCCATCGACATCTCCACGCCCTCATACCCCATATCCGCCAGACGCTTCAACGCACCATCCCAATCCTCCTGCAAGGCTTCCTTCGCCACTCCGGGAATCAAACCCAATTTCATCTTTTTCTCCGTCATCATGTGCCCTCTTTCGGTTTCCTTATTTATCTTTCTTACCTGATGCCCGCCCCACATACAAGGGAATCGCGATCAGCTGCCCCTCGCGAATCGGGAACTCCGCCCAGGCCAGTTTGCGCGTAATGTCCCCACGCTTCTCCTCGATCATCGTATGGCTTCGCGCGTCGATGGGCCGCCAGTCCGTCGTACCCGTCACCACGCACACATCGGAGTCCTGGTTGATGATGGTGGAAGGTGACTTCGGCCCGATGCACTGGTTGATCGTACCGCCCAGCACCTCGGTGCGTCCGCCATTCTTTGTCAGAAAAGAAGTCGTGGCCCATTCCGTCTTGAACCCCAGCAGCCACAGGTCGCCGCCATCATTGACAATTTCCGGATCGGAACGCTCGGGATTCATCTGCCGTCCCCAGGCGCGGTTGCCCTTGATCACAAAGGGCGAATCCTGCTGGCGAAACTGGTTCATGCTGTACACGTTCTCGAAGAAGACCTTGCCGCCTTCCACCGTATTCTTGTATTGCGAGCACATCACCGTGCTCAGGTCACTCAGCACCAGTGTACGCGTGCAGGCATGGTCGATGAAATATACGCCTCCGCGCAATTCCTCCATCGCAAAAAGATCTTCGATAATCAGCGGATCCTCGGCATCGGCATTCACGCGAAAAACACCCGCGCCCATGCAACGCCGAAATTGCCGCTCCGTCGCGATCTCTCCATGCATAAAGTTCAGCCGCTTCAGCGAAGCCGGCAGATCAATCGTATCACTCACCAGATAGCGCCCCGGCTGAAACCACACCACCGGCTTGCCACTGGCGATGGCCTTGCGGATGGCCTCGGTATCATCATGCACGCCATCACCTGCCGCGCCGAAGTCATTCACGCAAGCCCACATTGAGTGATCATTCTCCCACGCGATCTCCGGCGTTTCTTCAACAGACAGATTCAGCGAGTTACGATTTTCCTCGGCAAAAAGCACTATCTTGTCGCCCGCCACAAATTCATTGATACGCGCCTGCGGAATCTCCGTCGAGCCCTGCTGACGCAGCGCGCAACAATATCCTTCCGTATCAATATTCCGCGCGAACAAATAGCCGTCCCGCAAGTCAATCGCCGGTTCACCCTTTTTCCCACCCTTGAGATCACTATCCAAAAATGCCACTACCGAGGCGCGTCCCGTAATCTTCAAAGCCGGAACCCCGTTCTCGCTCCTCACCCCCCGCAACGACACATTCTGCCGATCGATATGCACGCCAAAGCGGCGCTGATTCCGTACCGTCACATGCTCCATCACCACGTTAAGCCGGTCATGCAGAATCTGGACGCCCACATCAAATCCCTCAACCGTCAGGTGCTGCACCAGCGTGCAACTCGTGTTTCGATTCCGCACCAGAAAACCAGCCTGACCCAGACCGTCGGGATCGCTCGACCGCAAGGTCACGTGCCGAATCGCACCGCTGTTGTTCGAGAAATACACCATCCCCACCGCACCGGGATTACCCGCACCCACGTCAATCGTCAGGTTCTCGAAAAAATTATGCATCGCCGTATTCGTCGAAATACCGCCCATAAAATCCACAACCGGCCGTTCCGCGCCGGCCTCAAAACCTTCGCAATGATCCTTCAATTTAATAACCGACTCCGCCTCACTCTCTCCGCGAAAGTGGATCATCCGGTCCAGTTCTTTGCCAATGGGATTTTGCAGGTCCCGGAAAGTATAGCGAATCGTGTCGCTTACGAGATAAACGCCTTTCGGAAAATACAATATCCGCGCCGGCGGCGGTGAAAGAGGATAGATCGCTCCAAAAACCTTGTTCGATTCCGGCGTGCCTTCCAACTCGAAAGGATATTTCGCATAGCGATCCTGCGTCTCACGAAAACCCTCACGATCCAGTTCAATAATATCATCAAGCGCCTGCACCAACGCCGCCGTGCAATCTTCCTTCCCCGTCGGGTCGCAGTTATAAGGCGGCTTCGTCACATCCACAATCTGCTTCGCCTCTTTCGGAAATCGAATGTCCATTTCATTTCTTCCTCTTCCCCTGAATTTTCAGCGCCACGGCTTCATCGCGAGGGCGCTTCGGCATCATCTTCGGGACGCATGACTAGCGCTTCGGCGGCTTCCAAACTTTCCGAACCATCGCCCTCGGTCACCAGAAAACGTGCCGTATTGCCAGTCGCCGATGAACCGCCGACCTGCACGGTGAACCAGCCGGGTTCGACTACTTTCCGCATCTGCGCGTCAATCATCCAGAGTTCATCCGGTCCCAAACGAAACCTGATCTCCCGACTCTCGCCTGCTTCGAGCCGAATACGCCGGAAGGCGCGCAACTGCTTCTCGAAGGGACAAATAGAAGCCACCTCATCGCGAATGTAGCATTGCACAACTTCGTCCCCCGCACGATCGCCAACGTTGGTCACGGTGACCGTAGCCTCAAGCCAACCCTTTGGGCGAATCCGATCCGCAGAAAGTTGAACGCTCGAATACTCAAAACGCGTAAAACTAAGCCCATGGCCAAAGGGGTAGAGCGGACTCTTGTCATGCTGCCGGTAATTGCCCGAACCCAACCCGCTGAAGGCTGGCCGGCGCAGATAACTGCACTGGGTGTGGCCGATACTGCGCGGGAAGGACATGCTGAGTTTGCCGCCGGGATTGTTCGCCCCTGTCAACGTCCGGGCAATGGCGTTGCCCGCCTCACAACCGCCATACCACGCAAGCAGCACGGCGTTGCAGCGCTCCGCAATATCAGCAATAGCCCAGGGCCGTCCACCGATAAGCAGGAGAATGGTGGGTTTACCCAAATCCAGCACGGCATGGGCTAGATCATGCTGCCGTCCGGGCAAGCGAATGTCGGCGTTGTCCACTCCTTCGCCGCAGGTCGCGCGCAAACCGCCCAGCGCGAGAATAACGGTTTCGCTCTCTCGCGCAAGCTCAACCGCTTCGGCAATGGCGGCATCCTCATCAATTTCTTCATCTTCTAAGCCGAATCCGCAACCGGGTGCAAAACGCACCGCTTCGCCGAGAATTAGCTGCAAGCCTTCAAACGGCGTCACCTTCGGCGCAACCACATCACCCACATACCCACCAAGTTCACAGCGGTCACCATGGGGGCCAATCAGGCCAATCCGCTTTGACTCGTCGGCCTTCAACGGAAGGATACCGTCATTATCCAAAAGAACGTGGCTGGCGCATGCTGCTTCCAGAGCCAATTCGCGATGCTCAGTGCATCCACAGACTTCCACAGGATCTTCCGCCTCATCCCCATCAAACAAACCCAGCAGCATCTTGGCCCGAAGCGCCCGGCGCACCGCCACGTCCACATCGCTTTCGCTCACGCGACCTTCGCGAACCAGTTTCGGAAGTTGCCCATAACACATCATTTCGGGATTACGTTGGAGTTGAATTTCGAAATCCAGCGTTGCCTCCAGGGCCAGAATGCCGGCTTCCTCCATGGATTTTGCCACGCGCAGCACAGCAAAAAGCCGATATACATCGCTGTTGTCGGAAAGAATCAAGCCGTCGAAGCCCCATTCACGCCTGAGCACATCGCGCAGCAGCCAGACGTTGCAGTGGCAGGGCACACCATCCTGGGCATGGTGGCTGGGCATAATGCCCGACACGCCGGCTTCTCGCACAGCCGCTTCAAAAGGCGGAAGATGTACCTCACGCAGCGCACGCTCGCCGCAGTCCACCTCCGCTCCATTTATACCGCCGCGCACCAGGCCGTAACCCGCAAAGTGCTTCGCGGTGGCCAGTACGTGCCGGCTGTCGAAGCGTTCATCGCCGCGTCCCTGGAATCCATTAATGATCGCTACGCCAAGTCTGGCGACAAGATGCGGGTCTTCGCCGAAATTCTCTTCCACCCGACCAAAACGCGGATCGCAGGCAATATCAAGGTTCGGCGAGTAACAATGGTGCCGCCGCAGCGATCGCGCCTCACGCGCCGTCGCGTGGCCGATGCGTTCGATCAGATCCGGATCGAAGGTGCATCCCATGGCAAGGGCCTGAGGAAATATCATGGGACCATTGTCACCCAGCTTCTCCGCCAGTTCTTCTTCGCCCCACGAGCGCAGCATGACTCCATGCAGGATTTCGCCATGATTTGCTTTGGGAATGCCCAGACGCTCATTAGCCGGTGCATCATTGCCCAACTCATGCGCCTTTTCCTCCAGCGTCATTTGTTGGAGCAAATTATCAATACGTTTTTCCATTTCATTCATCAGTCAATCCTTTGTATCAGTTGCGCGGCCTACATAAAGTGGGATACAGATCATTTCTCCGACCATGACCCTCGGTATCAAGACGTGGCTTGGTGTTATTCACTACAATCTTACGCATTATATCTTTATGCTCCATTTCTATAGATTTTTCAAATCCCGATAAAAAATGCCCTGTCGCAGGCAAGAGCGTCGAGATTCGGAGTACGGGCCGAAGGCGAACCAGTGCAGCCCAGGCTGTCGAAGCGCTGCTGGTCAGTGTGAAGAATGAGGATGTTCGGTCGTTTCTGCATCAATTTCTCCGGTATAAAACGGGACGGTCGTACGGCGCCGTCTCGACGTCATCTTCACCTGTGCGGCGCTCCCGGATGTGGGGGTATTCGTGGGAATGCACTTTGCGGTGGGCCGCGGCTCCGGAATCGGGCGCGTAGCAATCGTCTATAGTGTTCGCGATGGATATGTCCTCGCAGTTTTCGACAAGGAACTTATGCTGGGGATTGTGCTGTCCCGTGCCGCTGTAACCCGTGATCAATATGCTTTCGCTGCCGTGAATCCAGGCGACGAGGCTGTCTTTTTCGTTCTTGATGCCATAGAACGCGACGTTACGGCTGTTGGCGATCTCGAGTTCGCAGTCGCCGCGGCCGAATTGGAGAACAGCATTGTAGACACGAAAAGGGCCATCTATACCTTCGACAAGGATACGACGGTGACGTGGGCCATGGCGGCGTCCGACATTTGGGACAAACGGATACCAGGCACCGCCGCCGTGACCATGGACGCGGGCCAGGGGCCAATCGGGTTCGGGGTCGTGATGTATCAGATCGTCGGTCTCGGGCGTGGTGTAATGGAAGGCGTGCTGGTCGACCGCGCATTCGATCTGTTCCCATCGCCAGTCGTTCCAGGGCATGATGCCGGCATGGAGGGGCTGGTAGTCGGGACGCACAAATCCGGTGGAGGGCTGTACGCAACGCATCCAGGACTCTCCTCCGCAGGCCCAGTCGATAAAACTCGCGCCGGGGGCGATTTCGCGGGGCATGTACACGCCGAAGAAGGCCAGCCGAGTCCGCGCTTCGGCGGCGTCAACCGTCTGCAATACGGGACGCGGAGCGGCCGGATCGGCAAAGTCCCCTTCCGGCAACGGTGCAATAATCGAATAAGCGGAATGCAGGCCGATCAAGCAGGTGTCGGCACGCAGGCGCAGGCTGCGGCTTATGCGGTAAGCGCCTTTGGGCAGAAAAACAATCTCGTTTTCGTCAATGGCTTTCTGAAGGGCGTCGGTATCATCGTGCACGCCATCGCCGACAGCGCCATAGTCGCGGCGAACATCGACTGCTCGTGGATCGTTCCAGGCAGGCAGACTCACCTCGTCCCAGATATGTCGCTTTTGCAAGTTTTCCGGCGGTTCGGCAGCTTCGACCTGCACTACAGGAACTTCGCTGCGATGTCCATCGACCCAGACCGGGGCCTTGGTGGGCGGCTCGTATCTATAGGGGAAGGCGGCCTGGCGGATACGCTGCCAACCCGTCCCGCTCTTGAAGATTTCGTGTTGCGTGGCTTCGACGAGTATGTCGGCCCCTAGTACGAAAACATCGCGCATATAAAGCGCCGAGTCGGCCAGAATGGCCGTAGTCGGTGCCTCTCCAGATTTGTATTCTATTCGGCAATCGACCAGTGAAAGACTGCTGCGTCCGCTGGGATAACTGCGCGCTGCATGAACACCGCAAGCGAGACGAAACTCACAGCCTGCCAGGGTCAGATTAGCGCGGTCGGACTTTCGCACGGCGCATTGGCGCTGGCCCTCGAAACGACAGCCGACATAAGTGGCCGGCGGTCGGCCGCTGTCGACGATACATCCGTAATCGCCACCGTTGAATTCAATATTCCCTATGAACGCGCCGCATCCCGGGCCGCCCAGCATTCCTGCATGGCCGTCGCCGATATCGAAACGGCAGTCCTGCAACGAGGAGCCCTCGGCGGCATCGAAGGACACGCAGGCCGCTCCCGGATTGCCAGCCCCGACCTCGAGATCAATTCCGAAAAGCGTCTGACCGAAATTTACATTACCCTGTCGTCCCGGAGGCGGCGCGGCGCCATGACTGGCCCGCATCCAGTTGCGTGAGAAGAAATCAAGCATGGGGCGCGGGTGCTCGGGATCGGCAAAGCCTGGGGAATGTCCGGCGAGTAGAATGCGGGGCCGGCGGTCATCGCGGCGTTCCCCAATAAGGACGCAGGGCCAGTATTCGCAGTGAGGCAGGTAGCGGCGACGGGCGGTGCGCTCCTCCGTCCAGCCGCCGACGCATTCGATCGTACGCGAGATCAAGTATGTGCCGGCCGGAAAAAAAACGGTCATTTTGTGTTCACGCCCGAACGTAACGGCATCCTGGACCGCACCGCTGCTGTCCCTATCTCCACCGGGATCGGCGTGAAAGGGCGCGGCAGTGACATCAATAAGGCCCCGTTCAGCTAACTCACGATTGCCGAGAGTAGCCAAGTCAACTAAAGAGTCAACACAGATGCCATGCTGGCAGTTATCATTTTTCATTTTGTCCAGTATCCATTTGCCGGAAAAGTAATAGTCTCGGATTATTTCATGATGTTGGTTTTTTACTGTTCATTGCTCATATTCGGATTCTCGACACCTTGTTCCATCAATGTCTCTTGCAAAGACTTGATATCCAGTTCGTCCAGTTTAGAATTTTTCTTCGACGCCATCGCCGCCGCCGTGCCGGCCCCCTGGCCCATCGCGATGCAGATCGGCATGACGCGATAATTTGAATGCGCCATGAAAGTTCCCGATATACAACGTCCCGCCAGCAAAAGGTTATCCGTCTTCGCCGGGCGCAAGGACCGGAAAGGTATCGTGTAGGGCTTGTCGTGGGGGAGGTTATCGCCGTACTTGCTTTTCTTCGACAGGTTATGGTTTTTGCCGCCCATCGGGCCATAGAGGTTATGCGTTCCCCAGACGTAGTTCGCCTGTGCCACGGCCCAGTCGTCGAAGATACGCCCCTCCGAGATGTCTTTCTCGTTGAGGATGTATTGCCCATGCGCGTGGCGTGCCGAGCGGACACCGACCATTTCGGCCGACCCGACGACATAGCAATTTTCAAAACCCGGCGCTTCGGCCCGCAGAAAGGCGAGTATCTGCGCCAGCTGCTTGCGGCACAGCACTTCAGCCCGGGTCAAATCTTCCGAGCGCGTCGCGTCCAGGTCGATGACATTCGTCATGTTGATCTTGACCGTATCGGGGCGATAACCGCGGATCATGATCACGTGCCCGACCATTTCGTCCACGTCGCCGCGCTCCACCCATTCGCGAAGTTTCTCACTCAGTTCCCAACGATTCTCACGCTGCAGATGCGGCGCGTTCTCCCGATCCACTCCCGCCAAGGCGAAGATGAGCGTCATGGGCTGAAACTTGCCATCGTCTTCCCGTCCCAGCGAGAACTCCTCGCCGGCAAAGGCCGCGACATCGCCGTCGCCCGTGGCGTCGATATACACATCAGCCGTCAATTCCAAGCGCCCTTCCTTGGCATGAACTTCCAGGCACTCAATCGCGTCAACCTCTTTTTTCACCCCGGTCGCAAAGGCATGAAGCAAAAGATTCAATCCCACCTCTTCCGCTTTCTCATAGAGAAACTGCCGCATCATCTCGACGTCATAAATGCGATCGTCGATGCACAGTTTTTCCTTGATCTCGGTGAAAAGCCCGCTCGACGCGGTGCCGCAGAACACCCCCATGTGTCCCGTCGTCAGCGTGCCGCCCAGTGTACCGTTCCTCTCGATCAGCAGCGTATCAGCCCCGTTCTTCGCCGCATAATAAGCCGCGGCAAATCCCGCCGGCCCGGAGCCCGCCACTATCACATCGTATTTTTTCTTCATTCCTTACCCCTATTCTGAATTATGCTTTGCATACATGCCTTTACAATACGGATTTCTCATAAGGAAGCAACGCAGAAGAAATCGGACCGTCCGAATTCACTTGCGGGACCGCACCGGCTGCGCTTTAATTGGCCCTGATTATGACCGCCAAACGTCCCACTATCCGCGACATTGCCACACGCACCGGCTTCTCCAAGAGCACCGTCTCCGCCGCACTCGCAGGCGATCCCCGCGTGAAGGAAGAGACACGCCGCTTCATCAAGGAAATAGCCGAGTCCATGGGATACCGCCCTCATCCCCACTTCCGGCTCCTCGGAGCCCAGCGCAAAAGGGGTATACGGGCTCATGGCGACACGATCGCTTTTCTTTTGAGCGCCGATGACCTGGAACGCAGGCCCCGTTTTCAGGCGGCGCGCGATCAGGCTGAGGCAATGGGCTATAACACAGAACTTATCCCGATTGATGAAAACACGGACTATCTTGAACTGGCCGACCGGCTTTATCATCGAGGCATACGCGGACTGCTGGTCGTGTGGGGATGCCAGTTCCGGGCGCCGAAAAACTTCCCCTGGGATCGATTTGCCTGCGTGGCGACAGGATACCGCACCGGCCTGCCCTATATCGACCGCATACGCCACGACCCCTTTCTGGCCGTTTTGACTGCATGGAAGAAAATGCACGATGCCGGATGGCGGCGCATCGGAGGCTATTTTCCATACGACGATCCGGCCCCATGCTATCAGGACGTTCAACGCGTCTCCGCCTTTGAGTATTACCAGCGAAGAGACTGTGCTCCCCACGAAATCGTTCCGCCACTGCAGTGCCGTTTCAACGACATTCCGCCCTTTCGCGAGTGGTTTGAAAAGCACCAGCCCGAGGCCCTCATCGGCGTCGTATCGTCACCCGTCAGCGATCCCCGCTTCCTCGACGGCCTCGTCGATTCTCCCCCACCCTTCGTCGGACTCCAGGTCAACCGCAAGCAACTATCCACCGCCGGTATCGATGTCCATTCCGCCGAAGTCCAACGCTCCGCCATCATCTGGCTCGAAGAAAAAATGCGCCTCGGCCAATTCGGTTTTTCCATGCCCGTCAAAAGCATGCTCATCGAACCCGAATGGATCGAAGGCCAAAGCCTCTGGAAAAAGCCGCAAAAAGCAGACAAAAAAGTACACGCCACCTATTAATACCTTGATCCTTCATACTGATATCTGTCTTGGCTTTTGCGTAAGGCATATCCCAC
>CAYWYC010000040.1:0-4523 GCA_964462565.1 uncultured Candidatus Sumerlaeota bacterium
TCTTTGTTGAGGACTTTCAGCCCTCTTTTATTGAATTCTGTCTGAACACAGGACGATGCCCTGGGCTGGTATGTCCCGCACCTTTGGCGCGAAAAAGAGGACCAAAGCGTTTTTCAGAACGATTCGGAATTTCGGGAAATCCTCTGATAGAAAAAACGAGCCCCCATTTATGTCGTGCGCCCGAGCAAGACTTCTCCCCTTAAAAGAATCAGATAGTTTCGCCTAACTGAACGGCGTCCTGGAAAAGGTGACCCATGATTGGCCTGAGGTGGCAAAATGAAAGCGGGTATTTATCTGGCATAAGCCTTGATAAATACCCGCTCAATTATAACAGATCCCTGAATGGGGCAGGGAAGTGCTTATTTCACGCCCATCGCAAGCGCGCGTCTTGCATTATTGCACGTATTCAATCGCGCCGGCATCGCGTCTTCCCCGGGGTTTATTTCCGAGAAAGTCGTAACGAAAGGGCCCGTTTGTCTGCCATTCATAGAGTTCGGCGATATTGGTGTGCGAATCTTCCAGAGTGCCACGGCAGACACGGATAAAGTCGATGGCGCCAGTGAGTCCCTTACAGGCCACGAAATCGGCCTTGCAGTCGATGGATGCGTCCGGGGCCAGCTCGCATTTTGTTTCGCCCGATTTCTGCCCGTCCAGGTATATGGTCATCCGACCCGATTCGCGGTCGATTTCGGCAATGATGTGATGCCATCCGCCGTCGTTGACGCGACCGGCAGTGGCAACAGACGCGGTCTGTCCATTTGAGCCGATGGTGAAGGCGGCCTTTCCGTCGCTCCCGATCGAAAGCATATATCCGGACTTGCCGTCATACTTGGAAAGAATGCTTCCGGAGTTTCCGGCATTTACCTTCACAATCGCCTCGACCAGCAGGTTCTGGCTTGTTATCACAAGCGTCTTGCGCTGCGGGGCCGGGTATCGAATTTCGTCATTTTCGATCGTCCAGGGCTCTTCCGGATAATTCTTTTTCCTTTTGCCGCCACGATCCCAGGCCTTGAGTTTGATCCTAATGTCTTGGCGCAGCAGATCGTCGGGATAGGTGAAGGCACGCGATCCATCCAACGCGAAGGCGCCTTTGCACCAGTCTTCGGAAGGCGACTCGACATAATCGTTCAGGCTGGCCGTATTAACAGTCAGGTCGAAGGAAGGGATGTACTCGTACATGGACCGGTGGAAATGGGCTTCGCTCATGTACCAGTGATAATCGGTGATTGTATTAGGCGCTTTGTGGTTTTCGGTAAAATGCCATTCGCCCACCGTTCCATAAAGCGACCAGGGGACGAAGTAGGTTCCGCCCGCATCGATGACCTTGGAACCGGCAACCGGCGCGAAACTCACATCGGCGCTCAGTTCCTGGAGCGGCCCGGCAGGCGCGCCCTTTATCGGCGATTTTTCTGTTGCTTCCCCCAGGCTTC
Organism: uncultured Candidatus Sumerlaeota bacterium; assembly: GCA_964462565.1. Taxonomy (GTDB): domain Bacteria; phylum Sumerlaeota; class Sumerlaeia; order UBA8349; family UBA8349; genus CAYWYC01. Next base: position 1,431 of record CAYWYC010000040.1, read on the forward strand.
CATTGCGCAGGGGAAAGGCCTGCATCTGCTGCGCCATTTTCTCGATGGTATCGGCTTCGATCGGCTTGTTCAGGGCATCGGATTGTTGCTGTTCCTTTTCGCGAACCATGAAACCAGCCTCGGCATCGCCGTGGAATATATTGCGGGCATAAGCCAGAGACGGCACACCGCGCAGGCCGGATGACGCATCGTCTCCGCCGCCGGCAAGGGACGGATCGCCGATGCGATTGCTGGCCAGAAAGAGCTTGCTGATCTCCGCAAATACATTGCCGACAATATCATTCCGGTTGCCCGAACTGCCGCCGATACCTTTCACACTACGGTAAACAGTGTTATTGGCGAACTGGTTCAGAAAACCAAAGACCATGAAATAGGCCGAGGTCGTATTGGCAAAGGGATCGTCCGGGTCGGTGGTGCGGCCCCATATAATATTGTTAAAACTGTACTGCTTGAACGCGCCGTCGAGATAGAGCGGATACGAAAGGTTCACGGGATTGTTGCCCCCGAAGAGACCGGCGGGCATGTGGCCCGGAGAGTTGCCGACGTTATTGTTGTAGCAATAAGTAGGGCCGCCCTGCCAGAGCGCCAGTCCGCCATAATCATTCACGCCCAATGCGGTGTCTTCCGTTTTGTTGTGATGCACGATCAGCCGAATGAGGGGGATGTTCGGGCTTCTGGCCGAGTGGGTCCCCAGATTACCTTCTTTGCCCCCAAGCACCATGATACCGGAACCGAAGCAGCGCCGGACGATATTCCCGGCGATCTCTCCCACCTCCACCTTTGTGGCGCGGATGGCCGGCACGTTGGAATAGCGCGAGCCGGAGTGCTTCATGCCGGTGTTATAGGTCTTGTTCCGAAGGATATCGATCTGGCGGAAGCGCCCACGGTAAGGAGCGATCTTGTCGGGATTCCAGATATAGGTGCCATCAGCGGCAATCGCCGTGGTCCAGATATTCGTAAATTCGCAATCAGCAATCCGGATACGGTCCATGAAGGGCGATTTTTCCATGTTGCGGGACACTCCCGCGTGGATGCAGGTGTCAATAACATCTTCAAAACGGCAATGGTGGATATTGATGTTCTCGCTGTTGTCTTCAATTTTAACTGTGGTGCCCGTGCCGAAGCTGAAGGCCATGCCGGAAATCTCGATATTCGACTGGTTCGCCACCTGCACCTGGCCCACATCGGTGGTGAACTCGAAATGCAGATTATTCGGATCGACACCGTCTTCGGGACGGAAAAAGAGCTGTCCCGATTCGTAGTCCAGGTAAAACTCACCGGCCGAATCAAGGAACTGGGGCAGGTTTTCTATCATATAGCGAAGTCCGCCTTTGCCATGACCATACTGCACCCTTTTGAGCATGATGCCTTTGTCGGGGTGATACCAGTCGGCGCCTTCTTTGTCTTTAAGCGGAATGGTGGAGGGCGTGGGGGTTCCCATCAGGCTCTTGTACTGGATCCAGATGGTGCCTCCGGCAAAATAATCTTTCGGCAGGTCCGGGTTTTTCCAGCGTTCGTCTTTGAAACCCGCGCGCGTTTTGCCCTCGTGTTGCACTTCCGCGTCGCCCCCGCTGATGTGCCAGTAATCCATCGCAAAGTTATCGTTGCCCGGTTGCCAATCGGGAGTTCGGGCCAGATGGCAGGTTTCCTGCGTTCCGTCGGGATTGACGATAAACAAGCCAGTGAAAGACGGCCCGATATTGGAGCCGCGACCATTAGGCTGTGTGTATGTGATACGATTGTCTTCATCGAGTATTCCGGCCGCTTTGGCGTCCAGCGCCCAGACTTTTCCGACTTCCGGGAGTCTTTCGGGGTGTTTGACGGTGGTCGCTTTGACCCACTTCGAAGGCAACTGCTCGGAGCCCCAGATCATGGCCTTGCCCTTTCCCCAGGAAGGGTCGCTGGTCAATCGGACCGGTTCCTCTTCTTTTCCCGATTCGGACGCGGAAAGCTGACCGCGATAGACAACGCCGCCCTTGAAGACATAGGTGATCGCGCCCTTGGATTGCGCGGCTTTGCCCTCGGCATCGCGATCCCAGGGATGATGTTTCCAGGGAGCGTTTTTCGTCTCGCCCGAATTGTTGTCGTCCCCTTGTTCGTAGTCGATATAGCGAAGCTCCGGGCCTGGATTAAAGGCGTAAGCTTCGGGCGCCCATTCCAGGTCGCCGTTCGGCAAAATCTTCGAGTGGGGCTTTTGCCAGGAGTATTCCTGAGCCGAAGCCTGCGAGACCATCAATAATACTATACACAGAATCAATAGGCGCTTTCTCATAAACCATTCTCCTTTTTCCGCGCTCCCGGACACCACCCAAAAGAAGCGTCGGTTATTCGTGTCCCATTCTATATGTGGGTTCAATACGGGACCAATTTACCAGCATTATTCTCCAACATCAAGACATTGCTTGTTCTTCCTCCGGGAGATGTGTGCGACATAAATGGCGGGCTGATTTAATCTAAAGCCATGAGTTGAAGGCCCGATCCAGGATCCTGCTCGCCTCATTTTTACGTCGCCATCCAAACTTCTGCTAATTTGGAGTGGGGCTGTAACGTAATTGGCGTTAATCTACAATGGCGCAGCTTTTTTCGTGTATTTCGCTTGTTTCGTGGTTAAAAAAACCGATTGCGATTACGATTGCGTGTGCGATTGCGATGGCTTTTTTTGCAGCCGACAGGGGGAAATATATAACCACGGGGCACGGAGGACTCGGAGGATGTTGATGATATTGACATCGTCATGCTTGATAATGATGACTGGCAGGATTACGCGCTCTGCCAAGGTCTATCTGCGAATCTCTCTGTGCCCTCCGTGCCTCCGTGGTTCATTCCCATAACGGTTGGCCGTATTCCGCGCGGAAAAAGGCGTCGGCAAACCGACGCACTCCATGATTCGTTTTCATGTGGTTTCGGGTGAGATATTCCGTATTGAATTGATTGGAGCCGCTCTCGAAAGTCTTTTGCCAATTTCAGATGGATCGGCCCTGCAGCCGTCTTTCTTTTTTGTCTTCCTCTTTGCCAGGCCTACCCTTCGCCCATGCCCGCTTCAGCGTCCTGTAAATATCAGAAATAAATAGGTATGGTGTCCCCGGATAGATG
>CAYWYC010000040.1:4623-22158 GCA_964462565.1 uncultured Candidatus Sumerlaeota bacterium
CCCGGATAGCCCTTCTGTACTTCCCGTATCACCATTGCCACTCTCCAGTCAATTACATATACTCCTGTAGTAATCATTATGAGTAATGATTTTCAATTAAATACTTGATCGGTCGCAATGGAAAATATTACAGTGGGGATGCGAATAGCTCTTGCCCATCGGGAAGGCAGGGAACTCATCTGTTTCAGGGGAAAACATTATGGCAGCAATTAACGGCAATATTCGGGATCAATTTCATTTTGGCAAGACCGTTCTCTTGGAAAGAACCGTGACCAAGACGCGAAAAGCCACCAAACTCATAGGCGCAAGGGATCCCAATTATCTGATCGTGGAATTGCCTTTTATCGAGAATATGCCCATGTTTACCGAGACTACGCAATCCTGCATCGTGCGATTTATGGGAGCGGGCAATATATATGGATTCCGGGCCGATATCGTTTGCATGCTGATGCATCCCTTTCCCATGCTGGTGTTGCGGTATCCGGAAAAATATGAATCGATCTCCGTGCGCAAGAATCCACGGATTGAGTGTAATATCAAGGTGAGTGTGAGTACCGAGGCGATTGTTGATGGTGACGGAGACGCATCGGAAAATACGGAAAACGAGAAAAAGGAGGAAGCGGCGATTCCCTTAAGGGGCGCGATTGTTGATATCAGCGAAGGCGGACTGGGCCTGCTTTTTCCGATTTTCGAGCGTGGCACACCCCCCGAAGCCGTCAAACAAAACCCCTTTGGCATCGAAGTGAGCAGGAAAGAGATGTATTTTCTGGAAAATCTGGAGAAGTATTTTGTGGAGGAGCAATCCATTTTCTTGAATTTTGAATTGCCCCAGCCTTCGGCCGGCACCTTTGAAAATGTTTCCGGAAAAATCAACTGGGCGAGTTCAGAGGGCGGGAAATTTACGGTTGGCGTCCAGTTTGATGAAATGAGTGAGGAACTGCGCGAAAAAGCGAACGGCCTGATTATGCATCAGCAGACCTATTTCAATGCCCCCTTCAGTCCGGACTATTAATAAGGCGTCTTGGCTTCCTTGCGGTCGCGAAGCATCTTGCGTTCCATGCGCGCGATGTATTGGAAGATACGTTCGCGGTCGTCCTCGTGGATGGTCTCAAAATACACGCCCACCTCGGAATAACCAGCCATATTGCCTTCCTGGATCTTTTGGGACCACATGACCTTGGCGATGGTGTTAATTTCGGTCATGGGAAATCGGCTTAGCTCGATGTGGATTTTCAGATAACTCTTCTCGGGCAGTTCCTCCTGGCAGTAAAAACTGAGACCCGCTCCGCTGATGTCCACCATGGAAATGGGGTGGGTCTGGATCTTGGGGGGCTTTTCGCCTTCTTCCATGGCTATCAGGTAATCCAGCTTGGCGTCCAGCCGCTGCATAAACTGCATCATATCGTTAAACTGCTCGCTCAAGGCCTCGACGGGGTCGCTGATGCGGAAGAATTTTTCGGCTTCGATAGCCAGACCACCGGCGGAAGGTTGCTTCAGTAATTCTTCTTTGGCCTTTTTAACAACGCTGCCATCCAACTTTTCATAAGCCAGACGCAACCCCGATGCGTCCATGCGGATATATTGGCGACGTTCGTCTGAATTTGATGTTCCAGCCATTTTTTTATTTTCCTCCGGCTCAAATATGCTAACTCCATAATCTGTATCGGTCTATTCGCTATCGGGCTTGATATGGAATTCCCCCTTATCCAGGCTTTCAGCCCAGGCATGGACCAGATTTTCCTGTTCCCGCGTTTCGATAGAGCCGGGCCGGTACCGGCGTACATGGGTTATGGCGTCATTGGCGCGAAAACCATCGGCCACCAGACAGCAGGCCAGAAAAGTCCCCGTTCGCCCCATTCCCGCGGTGCAATGAGCCAGCACGGCGCCGCCCATTTTCCAGACATCGGCAACGAAGCGCACCGCCTCGGCCATTTCCTCGAGCGTGGGTACGCTGAAATCGGGGATGGGGAGATGGTAATATTCCAGACCGTATTCCTCGATCAGCGAGCGATCCAGATCCTCCCGGGTAAGCGACACAATAGCGCGAATATTGTGTTGATCGCGCAATTCGGCAAGCAATTCCCGTAGCTGGCCCCCATAGCCCGGGAAGGCAGAGCCGGCAAGTCGATCGGTCAGGACAAATGAGAAGTTCGGTATCATCGAATCAGTATAATCGTATCCCGGAGAAAAACGCAAGACCGTTGATATGGAATTGATATGGACTTGAGCAATTTCATCGTCGAAGCCTACCTGCAGGCCAATGCCGGAGCCCTGGAAAAAAGATAAGAGAGCCTGATACCAGGAATGGACCAGACGCAGCTTTCGACCGGCTGAAATTATTCGGTCGGGCGATTCCATTTGTAGTAGGCGTCGGTGAAATATTGGAGACGCTGTTTTTTGAATTCACGAATACTGCGCAGGCGCTGGGGCTCGGTGGGGCAATCGAGTTTCGCGCGGGCATCGTCGAGAATCTGCTGAAATTCTTCGGGCGAATGGGCGTGGATCATGGCGTAAAGATTATAGGGCCATTCGGGGTGGGCAGGCCGTTCGTAGCAGTGGCTGACGCGTTCCATGGCGGCCAATGCACGGCCCCATTCGACAATGGCCTCGGGCGGTGCCTGCCAGGCGGTCATTTCGTTGTGCTGAAATCCGGCACGACGATGGTGCAGCAAAACCCCCAGACGTCGCAGAATGCCGCGGTCGATCAGGCTGGACAGAATGGCGAGGACGTCGGCCTCGTCGCGATTGACGGCGGCAGCCGCTTCGGCAAAGGGACGCGCCACGAAATCCAGGCCGGGTTCGATTCTGGCGAGCAAGGCTTTTTCGGTGGAGGTGAGGGGGGAATGCTCCGGAGAAGGGGTGTCGGACTTGTCAGACTGGTCGGGCTCTTTCGGAGAACTATGCTTCGACTCCGAAACATTGAGCACCATCCGGATTTTGAAAGTCTGAAGCGCCGGCAGCAGGAGCGCGCTTTCGGCTTGGGCGCGATCCCGCAGAATTTCGAAATCGCGCTCCAGATTCAAGTCAGGCGGCACGGCCAGGGTAAACCAGAGATTGAAGGCATTTTCCCGCTCATAATTATGGGACACGCCGGGATGGCTGCTGACGGTCTCCGCCGCCGCCTCGATGCGCTCAGGCGGAACCTTGAAGGCACACAGCGAACTCTGGAAGCCCAGTGCCTTGGTGGCAATGACGGGGCCGAAGTAGCGGATCAGTCCGCCCTCACGCATAGCCTGAAATCGGGCGATGCAATCTTTTTCACTCAAACCATGTGCCTCGCCCAGAGCGCGAAAGGGTCGCGCCTTCAGCGGAAAATTTCCCTGGGCCATATTGAGCAGTGCTTCATCAATCGTGTCAAGGGGCATGCTTATTTCCCGAAAACCACCTGCAAGGCCTCGCGGTTGGCGGCGATGGTTTTGTCGATGTCCGCCTCGCTGTGGGCATAGGAGACGAAAAAAGTTTCGAACTGTGCCGGGGGCATGTAAACGCCGCGCTTCAGCATTTCATGGAAGTATCGGCCATAGGCCTCCGTGTCGGTACGCTTGGCATCGTTCAGGTTTTCAACCGGTCCCTTGCAGAAAAAGAGACAGCTGGACGAACCAATGCGGACGAAGTGCAGGTCCAGGCCAAGATCTTCGAGATTCTTGCGAAAACCGGCTTCGACGCGTGCGCCCAGTTCTTCCAGACGGTCGTAAACCTTGGAGGAGTCGGTCAGGATTTTGAGGGTCTCATAGCCGGCCCGCATGGCGATGGGATTGCCGCTCAGCGTCCCGGCCTGATAGACGGGACCGTTTGGCGCGAGTTGGCTCATGATCTTTTCCGATCCGCCAAAGGCTCCCACGGGAAAACCGCCACCGATGATCTTGCCAAGGGTGGTCAAATCGGGCCGCACACCAAACTTTTCCTGCGCGCCACCGGGACCCGCGCGAAAGCCTGAAATGACTTCGTCGAAAATGAGCAGGGCGCAATGTTTGTCGGCAATTTCGCGCAGAGCCTGGAGAAAACCCTCCTTCGGCGGAATCAGTCCCATGTTGCCGGGGATGGGTTCCACGATGATGGCGGCGATTTCGTCCGGACAGTCGTTAAAGCATTTTTCCACGGAAGCGGCATCGTTGAAATCGGCCAGCAGGGTATCGGCAGCCGCGCCTTTGGTGACGCCGGGGCTGTTGGGCACGCCCAGGGTCAGGCTACCCGATCCGGCGGCGATGAGAAAACTGTCGGAATGGCCATGATAACATCCGGCAAACTTGACGATCTTGTCGCGCTTCGTAATGGCGCGGGCCAGGCGAATAGCGCTCATTGTGGCTTCCGTGCCCGAGTTCACCATGCGCACCATCTCAACCGAGGGGATGGCGCGGGTGATGAGTTCGGCGATCTTGACTTCGTACTCGCAGGGCGCGCCGTAGCTGGTACCGTTGGCGATATCGTCCTTGAGAACTTCCACAATGCTCTCGGGCGAATGACCAAGGATCATCGGCCCCCAGGAACACATGTGGTCGATATATTCATTGCCATCCACATCCCACATGCGCGCGCCGCGGGCCTTCGCAATAAAAGGGGGCGTACCGCCGACGCTCTTGAAAGCGCGAACAGGCGAGTTGACGCCACCGGGGATGTGCTTCTGGGCTTCTTGAAAAAGAGCTTCACTTTGAGTCATGTCTTAATCCTTTGATGGTTTGGCTTTGGGAGTATAGATGCAGAAGGGTTCTTCGGCCATGTAGTCGCCGCTCATGGCGAAGGCGCGGGCGCGGCAGCCGCCGCAGACTTTGCGGTATTCGCAGTAGCCACATTTGCCGCCGTATGCATCGATGTCGCGGATTTCGCGAAAGAGTTCGGACTCGTCCCAGACCTTCTGAAAATCGTAATCGGCCTCGCGCAGATCGCCGGCTTCTTCTTCGAGAAAACCGCAAATCTGCACCTTGCCCACGTGGCTGATAAAGGCGAAGGACTGTCCACCCATGCACCCCTTGCTAAGACCATGCAGGCCGCCGGGATGCCCCTTGGGCGCGCCGCCCGGATGCCCACCACCGGGGTGCGACGGTTTGGCGGGACCGCCCTTCTGGCGCACGATGCGATGATAATGAGGCGCGCAGGTGGGCTTGAAAAGGATGGGCGTTTTTTCCTGCATGTCATAGACCCACTCCAGCACACGCTCGTATTCTTCGGGTGAAATTTCCTGCCCGGCCATGTTCTTCGCGCGACCCGTGGGAACCAGCAGGAATGGATGAAAGGCCTTCGCGCCGAGCTTGATTGCCAGATCGAGAATAGCGGGCAGTTCGTCAAGGTTGCCCTTGTGGACCGTCGTGTTCACCTGAAATTCCAGGCCATGTTCCGTGCACATTCTGGCGGCGGCGATGACCTTGTCAAAAGCCCCCGGCACCTGGCGAAAGGCGTCGTGGCTTTCGGCGCTGGACCCGTCGATGCTGAGACTGATGCGCGAAATGCCGGACTCCTTGAGGCGGGCAATGGTCTCGGGGTTGATGAAATATCCGCAGGGAGCCATGACCATGCGCAGCCCCAGGCTCGTGCCGTAAGATGCGATTTCGTAAATATCATCGCGCATCATCGGTTCGCCGCCGGTAAGGATAATGATAGGCTTGCAAAAGGCGGCGATGCTGTCGAGGACGCGTTTCATTTCATCGGTGGAAAATTCCGATTCGTACTGCTGGTTCTTGGCCACGGCGCGGCAGTGCCTGCAATTGAGATTGCAGGTGCGCGTGACTTCCCAGGCGATCAGGCGTGGCGTATATGTGCGTGGTGCTTCCATGTTTATTCTTTCCGGAGGAGTTTCGCGGCAGCCGGGGCAAAGTAGGTCAGGATCATCTCGGCTCCGGCGCGCTTCATGGCCAGAAGCGATTCCATCATGACGCGTTCTTCGTCGATCCATCCTTTTTCGGCGGCGGCCTTGATCATGGCGTATTCGCCGCTCACGTTATAGGCGGCCAGGGGCAGATCATATCGGGCGCGGGCCTCGGCGATGATGTCCAGATAGGCCAGCGCCGGCTTGACCATGATCATGTCCGCGCCTTCTTCGATGTCCAGTTCAATCTCGCGCATGGCCTCGCGGGTATTGGCCGGGTCCATCTGGTAGGCCGTGCGGTCGCCGAATTTAGGGGCCGACTCGGCTGCGTCGCGAAAGGGACCGTAATAGGACGAGGCAAACTTGGCGGCATAGGACATGATGGGAATGTGTTCAAACCGGGCTTCATCGAGGGCCTCGCGGATCGCGCCGACGCGCCCGTCCATCATGTCGGAGGGGGCAATGATGTCGGCTCCGGCCTCGGCCAGCGAAACGGCGGTCTTCGCGAGAAGGCGCAGGGTCACGTCGTTATGCACTTCCTGGTCCGCCGTGAGCACGCCGCAATGACCGTGGCTCGTGTATTCGCAGAGGCAGACATCGGCAATGCAGACGAGGTCGGGAAATTCCTTCTTTACGGCGCGAAAGGCGCGCTGGGTGATTCCGTTTTCATCATAGGCCCCCTCGCCTTCGGGGTCTTTTTTGTCGGGAATGCCAAAGAGAATGATCGCCGGAATGCCGAGTTTGCAGGCCCTTTCGCATTCCTTCAAGAGTTCATCGATGGACCGCTGATACTGGCCGGGCATGGACGCGATTTCGTTGCGGATGCCATTGCCCTCACGCACAAAAAGGGGATAGATCAAGTCTTCCACGCGCAGGTGGGTTTCGCGAACCATGGACCGAAGGGTTTTCGTGCGGCGCAGGCGTCTCATGCGATTTGCGGGAAAAGCCATGTCATGCCTCCTCGTTTGCGATTCCGATTTCCACGTCTGTCAGGTAGCAGGCAGGATCGGCCTGCCAGATGTCGCCGGTCACGGCCTCTGCCCGTACACGGAAGTTGCCGTTGCAGGCATCCTGATAGTGGCACAGGCCGCAGCGTCCCTTGAGCAGGGGCTTGCGATCTTTCAGACCGGCCATGATGGGGTCGCTCGTGTCCTGCCAGATTGCGCTGAATTTGCGCTGGCGCACGTTGCCCAGCGTGTAGTGACGCCAGAACTGGTCGGGATGGACATCGCCGTTCCATGACACGCAGCCGATGCCAACGCCCGTTGAATTGCCGCCGTTCATGCGGAGCAGCTCGAGCACCTTTTCGGCGCGGGAATCGCCTTCGCGTTCGAGGCGCTGATAGAGGTACACGCCGTCCGTGTGGTTGTCCACAGTGAGAACCTCGACGGCTTTGCCGCGCTTGTGCAGGTCGGCCGTGCGGTCGATGATCAGGTCCACGACCTCACGGGTTTCCTTGTGGTCCAAATCTTCCTTCATGAGTTCGCTGCCGCGTCCGGTATAGACCAGGTGATAAAAACAGATGCGGGGGATGTCGCGTTCTTCGAGCAGGTCAAAAAGGGCAGGGATATCCTGAGAGTTGCGTTTGTTGATGGTGAAGCGCAGGCCGACCTTGATGCCGCGTTCCTGGCAGTTTTCGATGCCGCGCATGGCCTTGTCAAAGGCGCCTTCCATGCCGCGAAAGGCGTCGTTCGTCTCGCGCATCCCGTCGAGACTTACGCCCACGTAGGACACGCCGATTTCCTTCAGTTCGTCGGCCATGGCCGCGTTGATGAGAGTGCCGTTGGTCGAGATGACGACGCGGCGGCCCTTGCTCTTGGCGTAACGCGCCAGTTCGGGCACGTCCTTGCGCGTGAGGGGTTCACCGCCGGAAAAAAGGATGACAGGCACGCCGAAATCGGCCAGGTCGTCGATGAGGGCCTTGCCTTCTTCCGTGCTCAGTTCGTCGGGATAGGCCTGGCATTCCGAATGAGAATAGCAATGGACGCAGCGCAGGTTGCAGGTGCGTGTGCAGTTCCAGACGACAACGGGTTTTTTATCCTTGGAGAATTGCAGCATGTGGGACGGGAGTTTTCCCGAGTGCCGACCATAGCGGAGCACGTCCGATGGCTCGACGGTGCCGCAATAGAGTTTGGAGATTCCGATCATTTATTCTGCCTTTCAAAATCGAGCAGGGCCTGGATCAGCCCCTCGATGGTATGTTCTTTCGCTTCGATGTCAGGTTCCCGTCCGGCCTGGCGCACCGTTTCACTGGTGATGGGGCCGATGCTGGCAATTCTAAACTCGCCCTGTCCGTCCCATGCGCTGAAAAAATTCTGCGCCGTGGTGGAACTGGTGAAGGTCACCCAGTCGGGCGTGGCCTTGGCCATGATGTCGGCCAAGGTCTGGTCACCCGGCTCCACCGGCAAGGTGCGATAGGCGGTGACGAAATTAAAATCGCCTCCCGCATCGACGATTGCCTTTTCTATCACGTCGCGAGCCTTGTCCGATCCGGGCAAGAGAAAGCGGCGATCCTTGCAATCGTAGCGCTCTATGAATTCTACCACAAATTGCTCGGAAATGAAACGGCTGGCCTGAAAATCCACCCGCAGGCGCAGGTCGGAGATGCGTCGTGCCGTGGCAGGGCCGATAGCCGCAAAACGCGCTGAACCGAGATCGCGAATGTCGCGGCCTTCGGCAAAAAAACGGTCGAAGAATGCATCGACACCATTCGTGCTGGTGAAGATAATCCAGTCGTAGTCATGAATACTTTCAATGGCGTCGTCGAGTTCGCTGAAGTTTTCGGGCGGCTCGATGCGGATGGTCGGATATTCGATGGCCTCAGCCCCGAGTTCAAGGAGACGTTCGGAAAGTTTGCTCGCCTGGTGGCGGCTGCGGGTGACCAGGACACTTCGCCCGAAAAGCGGACGCGATTCGAACCAGCCGATCTTCTCGCGCAGGGCCACCACATCACCCACGACGATCAGTGCCGGAGGCTTGATGCCCACGCGGGCCACTTCGTCCACAATGGTGTCGAGCGTGGCGGCGGCGGTTTTCTGGCTGGGCCGCGTTCCCCACTGGATCAGGGCGGCGGGGGTCTGGGCGGACCTTCCATTGGCGATAAGGTTTTCAACGATGAGCGGCAGATTCCGCACACCCATGAAAAAGACGAGCGTGTCGGCGGCTCCGGCGATGCGGGGCCAGTCGATGGCGCTTTCGTCCTTGTCGGGCGCTTCGTGGCCGGTGATGAAGGCGACGCTTGACGCGATACCGCGATGGGTCACGGGGATGCCCGCGTATGCCGGCACGGCGGCTCCGGCAGAAATACCCGGGACGATTTCAAAGGGCACGCCCGACTCGGCCAGGCGCAGGGCCTCTTCGCCGCCACGGCCAAAGACGAAGGGATCGCCGCCTTTGAGCCGCACGACGGTCTTGCCCTGGCGCGCCTTTTCCACGATGAGATCGTTCAAGTCATCCTGGGGCAGGGCGTGTTGTCCGGCCTTTTTGCCGACGTATATTTTTTCGCAATCGGGCCGCAGCCATTCGAGAAAGCGGTCACTCGCGAGATAATCATAAAGCACCACATCGGCGCGCTTGAGGAGTTCAGCGGCCTTGACAGTGATGAGACCGGGGTCACCGGGACCCGCGCCCACGAGATAAACTCTGGTTTCAGTCATTGGGGCTGGCCTTTCTTTTTTCGAGGAGAGGCTCGAGAATCGCGGCGGCTCCGGCGTCGATGAGTTGCCGGGCGAGTTTGCGTCCCAGGGCTTCGGCATCGGCTGGACGGCCCTCCAATCTATCACGAACCAAACGCTTGCCGTCGGGGTCAGCGACCATGGCGTCCATGCGCAGGACTTCGCCTTCGATACGCGCCCAGGCGCCGACAGGTGCGCGGCATCCGGCTTCCAGTTCGTGCAGGAGGGCGCGTTCGGCGATGAGCGCGGCTTCACTGGTCTCATGGCGCAGGACATCCATCGCGTCGCCCACGGCATCATCACCCTCGCGGATTTCCAGCGCCAGCGCTCCCTGGCCCACGGCGGGCAGCACCAGGTCCATGTCCAGCACGGCGCTGATGCGGTCGGCAAAACCCAGACGCTTCATGCCGGCGCGGGCGAGAATGATTCCGTCGAACTGACCCTCGTCGAGTTTGCGGATACGCGTATCCACGTTGCCGCGAATAGGTTCGATACTCAGGCCGGGATGGCGGTGTAGCAACTGGGCCTTGCGGCGCAGGCTGGAAGTGCCGATGCAGGCGTTTTCCGGAAAGCCGTTCCAGGTGACGCCTTCAGGCAGGACAAGGACGTCTTGCACTTTTTCGCGCTCCGTAAAGGCGCCCACGCAAAGCCCCTCGGGCAGCACAGTGGGCAGGTCCTTGGCGCTGTGGACGGCCAAATCGATTTCGCCGGAGAGCAGGGCGCTTTCGATCTCCCGCGTAAAGAGACCCTTGTCACCCTTTTCAAAAAGCGTGAGGTCCTGGACGCGGTCGCCCTGTGTGGATATCGTGATGATTTCCGGTGTAGCGTGGGGCAGTTTTTCGGCAAGATGGGCGCGCACATATTCCGCCTGCCACATGGCAAGACGGCTTCCGCGTGTGCCGATTTTAATCGTCTTCAATTTCGGGCAACTCCTCCAATCCAAAAACTTCGCGCACCGTGTCAAGTCGCGCCATGCCGATCTGAGAGTCCTCGTTGAACTCGCGCAGCTTCCGCATGGGCTGGTTCAGGATTTTGTTCATGAAGGCGCGGGTGATTTTGTCAATCGCCTCACGCGATTCGGGGTCCAGTTTTTTCGCCTGCCTGTCAATCTCAGCCTCGCGCATTTCGTCAAACTGGTTTCGCAGGCCTGTGATCACAGGCTTCAGGCGTAGCGTGCGATGCCACTTCAGAAATTTCTCGCGCTCTTCGTGGACAATGGCGCGAACCTTGGCGGCTTCGCCTTCGCGCTTCTGCAGGTTCTTGTCGATGATGGCCTGGAGGTCGTCGATCGACTGAAGAAAGACATTGTAAATCTTGCCAATGGCCGGATCAAAATCGCGCGGCACGGCAATGTCGATGATCATGAGCGAACAATGATTGCGGCGGCCCATGATTTCCTTGACCTCTTCGGGAGTCAGGATGCTTTCACGCGCGGCGGTGGAACTGACGACCAGGTCGGCCTGTTCCATGGCTGCGGCGCGGCGGTCCCATTCGATGGCCTCGCCACCGATTTTGGCGGCCAGTTCTTCGCCGCGGGAATAGGTGCGGTTGGTGACGATGATGCGCTTGACGCCTTTTTCCTTGAGCGACTCCGCCGTGAGCTCACCTGTTTCTCCGGCACCGATCAGGAGGGCCGTGTGGCGGGACAGGTCCTTGAAAATTTTCTGCGCCAATTCAACGGCGGCGCTGCTGATGGACACGGCTCCGGCGCTGATCTTCGTCTCTGTGCGCGCCCGCTTGCCCACGCGAAAGGCCCAGTGAAAAAGTTTGTTGATGATGACGCCATTGGCCCGCGACTCGCAGCTGTAGTGATACGCATCCTTGACCTGGCCGAAAATCTGGTTCTCACCCAGAGCCATGGACTCCAGCCCGCTGGTCACGGCAAAGAGATGATCCACGGCATAGGACTCGTTGTGGCTGTAGAAAACGGACTCGGGATTCAGGTCTTCCACGCTCTTGGCCGCGAGCAGATAGTCCTGCAGAAAACGCGCCCGGTCCAGATCTTCCCGTTTGACGCAGGCGTAGAGCTCCGTACGGTTGCAGGTGGACAGGAGCAATGCCTCGCGCACGCCTTCTTCGCGGCGAAGGGCCTTGAGGAAGCGCGTGGTTTCATCCGGCGAAAAAGCAAACCTTTCGCGCGTTTCAAGGGGGGCGGTCTTGTGGCTCAGGCCGGTTACGATCAGATCCATTGTTTCAATGCTTCTCTCAGACGTTGCAGCGCGGCTTCGCCTTCTTTTTCCATTTCATACAGGGGCTGCTCGCCCAGGATTTCCGACAGGATGCGGCCGCGTTCCTTGTAGTCGGGGATATCGCGCTTCATGTTCTGGCGTGCGCCATTCATGATCTCGAGGGCCTCGGCCACGATGGGGCCATAGAGTTCGCCCAGGTCCTTGCGGAGTTTTCGCGAGATGGCCGGTCCCTTGGCGTTGGATGAAATCGCCAGCTTCAGGTCGCCGATGGTGTGGATGGAGGGTACATAAAAATCGCAGAGTTCGGGATCGTCCACCACATTGCAGAGCACGCGTTTTTCCCGGGCCTCATCGCGCACGCGGCTGTTGAGTTCGCGATTGTCCGTGGCGCAAATGACGATAAAAAATCCTTCCAGATCGCCGCTTACGTAGGGGCGTTTTTCGACGCGAATTTTATTTTCCCGCTCCAGCGCTTCCACACCTTCACAAAGTTCGGGACTGATAACGGTGATAGAGGCCTTCGATTCCAGGAGCGCGCGAATTTTCTGCAGCGCAATACCGCCACCGCCAACCACGACGGCAGGCCGGTTCTCGAGTTTGAGGAAGACGGGATAAAGTATATTCATAAGCCAACGTTCTAATTAAAAATATGGAAGGTCGAAAAAATCGCATCGACCACCAGCATGGAAAACAGGATGAGCACAAAACCCAGCAGCGACAGATAGGACGTGACGAGCCCACTGCGCCCAAGCCATTTTTTCAGGACGATGTTTGCCCCGAAGATGGCCCAGGTGGTGAGAGCGACGATGATCTTGGCGTCGAAGGGCGAATGGTCTTCCAATACCAGAGCCATGTAATAAGCGCCCAGGGCAATGGAAAAAGTCATGAGCGCAAAACCGATTCCCGACGCGCGAAAATTCATATCGTCCAGTTCTTCGAGCGATGGCATGCGGTCAAAGAAGAGGCCGTATTTGCGGGCGCGAATGATGTGAAACAGCAGCAGATAAAGCAGGCCGTAAATGGCGGCGATGATGAAGGCCCCGTAGCCGAAAGCCGCCGCAACGGCATGAATCCCCGCGATGGGATTCAGGACGATGTCCTCCGGAGTCGCGCTGACATTCGTGGTTGCGCGGGAGATGATCTGAAAGGCAAAGGCCGCCAGCAGAATAAACACACCCGTCGAAGGAATGCCCATGCGCCATTCGATCAGCAGATAAACCACCGCCAGCGCCAGGGCCAGCAGGCTCATCAACTCGCCCATGGAGGTGATGGGAATTTGCGCGTAATCAATACCGAGAAGAACAAGATACGCCAGATGGGCCAGCAGCGTCACCACCAGCGCGACCCGCAAAGGCTTGCGGCATTTTTCGGTCGGACGAAAAAAAAGATAACCATAACCCACGACAAGAGCCGCGTAGAAAAAGGGCAGGATATTTAAGAGCACACGCGTCATTGCAGGCAGACTCCCCGGCTTCACCTTGCCGATCCCCCACAAAAACATCGGCTAAGCCACACTGTTCCAGATAAATAAACTACCTGACAGGACAAAAATTGTCAAACAATAGGCGTCTGCTGTGAGGCGTGCTCAATTATGAGTTTTGCGCCTGGGCGTCGGCCAGAAGTTGATTATAGATGGCGGCATGCCTGCCCACAAAGGCGTCGAGTCCAAAGTCGCGGCGGCATTTTTGGCGGGCCTTTGCGCCCATGTCATTGCGGCGGTCTGCATCTTGCAGCAGGTCCACGATATGCCGCGCCAGAATATCCGCATCGCCCACCCCCACGACATACCCCGTCTCGCCCTGGTCCACCTGAAAAGGCACGTCGCCCACGCGGGTCGAGACGACAGGCCGGGCCATGGACATGGCTTCGAGCGTAACGCGGGGCCCGCCCTCGGCCTTGGAGGTAAACGCAAATACATCGATTGCCTTGAGAAAAAGCGGCATGCGACCGGGCAGGAGTTTGTTCGTAAAATGAAAATGGCCGTCCAGTCCGCGCTCGTGGATCATGGCTTTGAGTTTTTGCAGGTAGGCGACCTGAGTATCCAGGATGGCTCCGGCGGCGGCAAAGTGGGCAGTGGGGATTTCGCGATGGACCCCTTCGGCGGCACGGATAAAAGTCTCGTAATCCTTGATGGGGTTGATGTTGCCGATCGTGCCCACCAGTGGCGCTTCGGTATCGATACCATATTCGCGACGCAGCGCAAGGGCATCGGAACCGGCCCAATTGGCCGGATCGAAAAGATCGGTATCGACGGCCTCGGGGATCACGAAGATGCGGTCGTCGTCAGACTGGTCGCTTCCGAAGTGGTACTCTCGAATGCTTTCGGAAATGATGACCATGCGATGGGCTGCCCTGCGGATGAAACGCATGACCAGTCGGGCGAGTTTTTGCGGATAAAGACAACTCGAAAGATGCCAGACGATTTTCCGCTTCATAAGTCGCGCGGCGATTCCGCCCTGGAGGGACATGAGGCCATGGAGGTGCACGATGGTCGGGTTTTCCTTGCGGATAATCTTCATCAGGCGCAATACGGCAAAGGGAAAAGAAAAGGCCCAGACCAGATTCCCGGGAATATTTTTGGGGGAACGGGGCCCCGACATGGCTACCTCGTGCCAGCGATAGCCGCCCGCGCGAAAATGTTCGTGAAAATCTCCACCCGGCGGTAGCGCCATGACCGCTTCCCAGCCATCGGCCCGCAAGCGCTCCGACACGGCCATCACCCGCACCAGCGGCCCGCCGGTGCGCGCGTCCATGAAAACGTGGAGAATTCTTTTTACAGGTGCTTGCATAATTCTTCGATAGCCCGCCAGGCCAGACGTTCCGCCTCGTCGCGATCATAGGTGGCGCGAAAGTGGTCGCGGTTTTCCACAAGGCGATGCATAGGCTCGATCATTTTGCCTGCCTCGATATCGTCCAGGCCAAGAATAGCATCTCCGGGCAGACCGATCTGTTCATGAAGGATGGGACATTTGCGGTGATAATTCAAGATCACCATGGGCAGGTCGCATAAAAAGGCAAAGATACTCGAATGCAGGCGCATGCCCATGAATGCGTGGCACTGGCCCATCTCGACCAGGCGCTGGACAGGGTTCGGGTTGTAAGGCACGATCCTGACACGTTCTCGATCGGCCACATGGGCCTGCACGTCTTCGATAAAGTCCACATCATGATCGCGGTTACGGTCTTTGAAAACAAAGAGCCGAACTTCGAGATCGGGATGCCGGGTCAGGTTCGCATCGATTGCCTCGACGATCCGGTCACGCAGGAGCGGGTCCTTATCCTGGTCGGGCTGGAACATTTCATAATATGGCAAGAGCGACATGCCCAGGACAAATTTATCGGATGGCGGGGCGATCCTCTGCGCTTCGTATTCGCTCATCATAATGGCCGTGAGGTCGAAGCTGGATGTGGCGCGATGGGCGAGTTTCCACTTTTGCAGATAGGCCAGGGCTTCGCTGTCGCGCACACTGACATGATCGGTAGCGGCAATGGTCTTGCGGGCCAACCATTCGGCAAGTCGGCTATGAAAGGGCCCCAGGCCGATACCTTCGAAAAAACCCTTCTTGCGCAAAAGGCGGGCAAGGCGGAACATGATCAACTGGCGCAGAATCATCTTGTACCACTTCCAACTTTTTCCGCGATAGCTGAAGATCGACGTACCGCCGCCCCACATGAGAGCGTCGCAATCTAAGATATGACGGATAACGTTCTTCGGACTGCGATCGACAATTTCGACGCGGTCTTTGCTGTCCGGCGGCAATTCGATGGCGCTGCTGGCGGCGATCAGGATTTCCACATCGGGACGGAAATGGTGGATGCCTCGCGTCAGGCACCAGGCCATGCCGTCGTCGCCGGTGTTGCGCATGCCATAATAGCCCGTGATGAAGAGTCGTTTAACGCTCATGGTCGAATGCTTCAAACACTTTCCGGCCTTGCCATTTGCGGGTCATTTTCATGGACCTGGCATAGCTGCCGTCGATCATACGCACGAGGCGCATCTTGATTTTGGCCAGACGATGGCGAAAGGGGCTGACGCCGTTGGCCTGCATGAATTTAGGAATTTCAGCATGCCAAAGGTCGCGCTGGGCGCTGGTCTTGGCGGCTTCGTGGTAGCGGATCATGCCAACGGGCTCGTTCGTTTTCCCAACAAGCCCCCCTGCCTGCAGGATGCGATAATACAAATCCTGGTCCATGATGGCATGAAAATCCTTGCGCAGACCGCCCACCTTCTCGTAAGCATCGCGCGAAAAAAAAGTGGCCTGCTGCCCCACAGGAATCATCCAGCCCGAAAGTGAAAAAGCCGCACCCGTGGGCGGACAACTGATGCGTGTGACCCGGCCTTCTCCATCGCAATAGCCTTGCGCGCCGGAATAAAGATCCGCCTCGGGATTCTCCTGCCAGCACTTCGCCATGGCCTTCAAGGCCCCCGGAAAAAGCAGGTCGTCCGAATTGATCCAGTTCATCAACTCGCCGCTGCCCCGCTCGAAGCCCTTCATTATGGCGTCGGACTGGCCATCATCGGGACCACTGTACCAATGGGTCAGATGCTGGGCGTATTTCTTGATGATCTCCACGCTGCCATCCGTGCTGCCGCCGTCCATGACGATATGCTCCAGCCTCGGATAATCCTGGCGGATGATAGACAGTATCGTCTCCTCCAGAAAATCCGCCTGGTTATAGGACGGGGTCACGATGGTGATTTTAGGGAGATCCATGAGGATTGCGCGTTTCCTTTGGCGATTCCGGAATGAACGTCGCCCGATTCTGCATTGAATCCAAAGCGCCCAATAATTATCATGCCGGAACTTTACTGGCAAGCAAAACTCGTTTGCATGGCTGGCCTGCCAGAAGCGCATCATGCATTTTTATTGGAAGCAGACCGGGGCTTGTGCTTTACTCGTCAGGGAAAGATCGCCCGCAAGCGCGCGGAATATTTTCGTTAGGCATCTTTATTTTTGGCGATCATACTATTTGCGATTTCATGAGCTACCACGAAAAACCAAAACACGAGCCCTATCATTGGCGAAACCGCCTGCACGAAGTCATCTTCGAAGCCGACACTTCTTCGGGTAAGGTATTCGATTTGGTGCTGATATGTTGCATCCTGCTCAGTGTCGCGGGGGTCATGCTCGACAGTATCGAAGAATACCGAGAAAAATACGCCTTTTATCTGAAGGTGGCCGAATGGCTTTTTACGGGACTTTTTACGGTGGAATATATTCTCCGCCTGATATGCCTGCGAAGACCCATGAAATACGCCACCAGCTTTTACGGAGTGATCGACCTGCTGGCCATCCTGCCTTCTTACATCAACCTGCTTCTGCCCGGAACCAAATACCTGCTCGTTTTGCGCATATTGCGGGTGATTCGTGTTTTTCGTGTGCTCAAGCTCGTCCAGTATGTCGAAGAAGCCCGCACGATCAACAAAGCCCTTATGAACGCCCGCCGCAAAATCGGCGTCTTCTTCTGCTCCGTCCTTTCCGTGATGGTCGTTTTTGGCGCGCTCATGTACCTGATCGAAGGCGAAGCCAACGGCTTTACCAGCATCCCCCGCAGCATATATTGGGCTATCGTAACCGTGACCACCGTCGGCTATGGCGACATATCGCCCCAGACCCCCCTTGGACAGGCCATTGCGTCCTTTGCCATGATCGTGGGCTATTCGATTATCGCCGTGCCTACGGGCATTGTAACCGTGGAGATGACCCGCGCGCGAAAATCGCTCCACAACAACACCCAGGCATGCCCCGCCTGCTCAGCCGAAGGCCATGACGACGACGCCGAATTCTGCAAATATTGCGGCGCCAAATTATAGATTATAGAGCCGTTCTCGAAAGTATTCCGGCTATCCTTTTTGCATGGGCGGCTCTGA
>CAYWYC010000041.1:0-21718 GCA_964462565.1 uncultured Candidatus Sumerlaeota bacterium
TTATCGGACGGGCCCTTGGCCCTGAAGATGAAAAAGTATTTGCATTACTCAGAAAACTCTTCGATTCGTTGCTTCAGATTAACTCAGCCCCCCATTTATGTCGTGTACCCAGGACCACATCGTTTTCAGAACGAATTCCGAATTCCCGCGAAATATTCTGACAGAAAAAATTGCCCCCCATTTATGTCGTACACCCACTTTCGACTTTCCCGAAAAATACTTTGGACTTGCCGCATCTATCCTGATAAACAGTTAGGAGATATTGCAGACTCTTATGATTCAATAATGAAAGGAAGGGAGAACAGATATGTCCGTAATGAATCGTACACTGAAGTGGGGAATGGTCGGGGGCGGTCCCGGCTCGTTTATCGGAGAAGTGCACCGCAAGGCGGCTCGTATGGATGGGGGCGTGGAACTGGTTGCGGGTTGTTTCAGTCGCGATGCTGAAAAATCAAAGGAGACGGGGGCGGAACAGTATGTCGATTCGAGCCGTGCCTATGCGTCTTATGAGGAGATGATCGAAAAAGAAAAGGCCCTGCCCGAGGGCGAGCGGATCGACTTTGTGTCCATCGTGACGCCGAACAATTCGCACTTTCCGATTGCGAAGGCTTTTCTGGAGGCAGGTTTTCATGTGGTCTGCGACAAGCCCATGACCTTTGACGTGGACGAAGCACGCGAACTCAAGAAGATCGTCGAGAAGTCGGGCAAGGTTTTTGCCCTGACCCATAACTATACGGGCTACCCCATGGTGAAGTTGGCAAAGGATATGGTGAAGCAGGGCGACCTGGGCGACATCCGCAAGATTATCGCGCAGTATCCCCAGGGTTGGCTGGCGACGAAGCTGGAAGATGAGGACGCCAAGCAGGCCGTATGGCGGACCGATCCGGCCCAGAGCGGCGCGGCGGGTTGCATCGGGGACATCGGCACCCACGCGGAAAATCTGGCCGAATATATCACGGGTCTGCGCATGACGGAAATCTGCGCCGACATGTCTGCCTTTGTGGAAGGGCGCAAACTGGATGACGACGGCAACATGCTCGTGCATTTTGAAAAGGGCGCGAAGGGTATTCTCCATGCCAGCCAGATCAGCATCGGCATGGAAAACGGCCTGGCCATCTGGGTTTTCGGCACCAAGGCCAGCCTCGAATGGCATCAGGAGCACCCGAATTATCTCTATGTCTATCGCCCCGATTCGCCCAAGGAAGTGTGGCGCCGCGGTAATGACTATGTGGGCGCCAAGAGCCCGGCGGCAGGACGTGCCACGCGCATCCCATTCGGCCATCCCGAGGCTTTTATCGAGGCCTTCGCGAATGTGTACGTAAACGCCACGGAGACGATTCGCGCGGCTATCGCTGGAACGAAACCCGACGAACTGGCTCTGGACTTCCCCACGGTGGACGACGGTTTGCGGGGGATGCTCTTCATCGAAACCGCCGTCAAGAGCAGCCAGGCCGGAGCGGTCTGGACGGAATTTCCGAAGGAATAAAAGGACAGGAAAGGCACAAAAGTATGACACCCGCCAAGAAAGCAGCAAAGAAGACAACCCAAAAGAATGCCTCCGGCAAACCAGACATGGACTGGTTTATTGATGGGCGTTTGGGGCTTTTTATCCATTGGGGCATTTATGCCCTGCCCGCGCGGCACGAATGGGTGAAGAGCAAGGAGCAGATTACGACGGAAGATTATCAGAAGTATTTCGACCACTTTTATCCCGACATGTACGATCCCGCCGAATGGGCGCGTGCGGCGAAGCAGGCGGGGATGAAATACTTCTGCATCACCACCAAGCACCACGACGGCTTTTGCCTGTGGGACACGAAGCAGACGGATTACAAGGCCACCAAAACGCCCTGGGGCAAGGACCTGATCAAGCCCATGGTCGAGGCCTTTCGCGCGGAAGGAATCAAGGTAGGCTTCTATCATTCGCTCATCGATTGGCATCATCCCGATTTTCTGGTAGATCGTTACCACCCCCTGCGCGAAAACGAGGCCGAAGTGAAGAAGAATGCCAAGCGCGACCAGAAAAAGTACGCCGCCTACCTCCACAAACAGGTGCGCGAGCTGCTGACCAACTATGGCAAGATCGACTATATCTTCTACGACTTTTCCTATCCCGGCGATTTCGGGAAGGGCCGCGATGACTGGAATTCGATGGAACTGCTGAAACTGACGCGCGAACTGCAACCGGGGATCGTGATCAATGACCGACTCGACTTGGGCGAGGTTCCCGGAGGCTGGGACGTGAAGACTCCGGAGCAGTGTATGGTGCGCGAGCCGGTGAAGGTGGATGGCAAGGAAGTTCCCTGGGAAACGTGCCAGACTTTTTCGGGTTCCTGGGGTTACTATCGCGATGAATACAGCTGGAAAAGTGTGCGGCAGCTGCTGACGATGCTGATCGAAACGGTCAGCAAAAACGGCAATCTGCTTCTCAACGTCGGCCCGACGGCGCGGGGCAACTTTGACGCACGCGCCATGGATCGGCTCGAAGGCATGGGCAAGTGGATGCAGCTGCATGGGCGTTCGATCTATGGTTGCGGTCCGGCTCCGGAGGAATTTCCCAAGCCGGACAACTGTTTTCTGACGTATAACAAGAAGCTGAACCGCATGTATGTGCATCTGCTGGATTGGCGTTTCCGCCAGATTGAGTTGCCCGGTTTTGCGGGTAAGGTGGAATATGCCCAGTTGCTGAACGACGGTTCGGAAATTTCGATGCAGGGCGGTCATCAGGCCTGGATGAAGCAAGGCGAAGAATCCGGCGTTCTCGACCTGGGCCTGCCGGTGCGCCAGCCGGATGTGGAAATACCGGTGATTGAACTCTTCATGAAGCAATAGATTGCTTATCCCGGACCTCATTTTTGGCGAATGGGGTCCGGGATTCCTTCCTTTCTTCGGCCATCTTTTTTCGTGTCAAGTTTTCGTGGCACAGCCTTTGCTCTATAAGTACCCGGAGTTCCCGAATTCCCCGCGTTGGGGTGGGGAACTATCTCGTGACGTACAGGGGCGACACACTTGAGCATAAGACGCAAAAGGCTCTTGTTATTGAGTTTGGCATCCATTGCTCTATGGGTGGTCCCGGCCCTTTTGCCCCTTTCCAGTCATGGGCAGGAAAATGACGCGCCTCGGGAAATGAGTCGGATTCTTGACGTCCAACTGTTGGAATATGGGGATAAAAAATATCGCATCATCATCGAATTATCCGATATGGCTGCTTATTCGGTAAGCCGCCCGAAGCCGGACCAACCGCTCCAGGTGGAATTGGCGCGGACGGGAGTGGATGCGGGTCTGAACCTGGTGGACACATCGAACCGGCTGATCAGGGATATTGAGATCGATTCCGGTCCGGGCCAGGCGACGGTCTTGGCATTTCCTTTGCGCACCTCGCAGGTTCTGACGAAGGTGGCCGAATTCCCCAGCGAAAAACTCATCACCATCGACCTGCAGCTGCTGCCGGGCATTGCTTTGCCGGAGATTTCGGAAGACGATTCGAGCGATTCGCCGCCGCTGTTGCCGACGCTCCCGCCGATGGATGGATCGGGCCCGGCAGAATTGGATATTGAAAGAACAGGCTCGATGGCCATGCCCCCTGTTCGCGAAACGCCCCGCCGGGATTTTCGTTCGCGCATTGAAGATGTGGAAGCGGCGCGGCCCCGTCAGGAAGATTTGCCCCCGGCATTGCCGCCTCCGGACCAGGATGAGGATGACTTTGACGTGGAGCGGCAGAGACGTTTGAAAAAATTTGGCTTGAGCCTGGAATTTCCCAAGGCGGCGGAAATGGTGCAAGCACGGGAAGACGGCGACTTGCTCAAGGCTCTGGATATCGGCTATGAGGCGCTGATTTTCCGCCAGTCTCCCGAATCCATGGACTCCCTGCTCTTTCTGCTGGCCGAGATCCGGTATGAGCTGGCGCGATTTCGTTCCCTGGAATCGACGGAGGAAGAGCCCGATTGGGCGAGTGTGTTGAACCATTATCGTCAGGCATTGCGCTTCAATCCGGATACGCGTTTCCGGCCCATGATCGAATACAAGATCAGCCGCATTTACGGCTTTATGGGCCGTGACCAGGAGCGTCTGGCGATGCTTTTGGAATTGAAGGACAGTGAAAGCCTGCCCAACCAGCCGGAAATAATATACGAGACCGGCGATGTGGCGATGGAGATTTACAAGAATAATCCTGCCGATACCTTTTTTCTGGATGTGGCTCAGGATGCCTACCAGCAATTTGTTGATGAATTTCCCGGTCTGGAGCAGCGCATTTCGGCAACGATGAAGCTGGCGGAATCGTGGTATCAGCAGGGCAATGACCAGATGGCTTACGATATTTTATACGCCTTGTTTCAGGAACTTCAGGGGCAGGAATTTCCCTTTTATGAAGAGATTCTGGCCCACTACGCCCTCGCGGCCCATCGTCTGGGCAAGCAGGACCTGGTAACCCGGCAGTCGGCCTTTGAGCAGAACTTGTATAACCGGCTTCGCGCGACCAGCTATCCCGACATTCGCATGGAATTCGCGCAAATCCTGCGGGAAGGCGGCGCGCGCGAGGAGGCCTTGCGTGAGTATTTCAATATCGCCAACCTCAGCCAGAACGCCACGGCGGAGCAAAAATTTCAGGCCCGAAAAGCCATGACGGACATACGGCTGGAAGATGAAAAACGTGGCGAAGTGAGCGAGACGGTTTTTTACGACTCTTATGTGAAGCCCGTGGACACGCTGAAACAACTGCGCGCCAATACCTTTGCCCTGAACCGGCGCATGGAATTGCTGCGCGACATTATCGAACATTTGCGCATACAGGGCCGGGACGTGGAGGCCATTCGGATGGTCTTGCCTCTGCTGGAAAAGGAACGGCTTCCCGAAGACATGGCCACGGAATTGGCCGAAAGCATCTGGGATGTGATGCCGTCTGCCATGGAACGGGCTGCCGAAGAAGGCGACTACGAGTTTGCCCTGATGGTGTATGAAAGTTTTGGCGAGTATTTGGAACGCCACCCGCAGAAGGATGATCTCTTGCTGGAGGTGGCGCGCATCCTGATCGAAGCCGGTTTGCGCAAACATGCCGAACGTGCGTTGGAGCGCATGAGCCCCTATCCGGCCCTGACACCGGACCAGCAATCCCAGCGCGTTTTGCTGAGCCGTGAACTGGAGATGGATCCCAACGATCCCGAGCAGGTGAAGCAACTGGCTCCCGACATGCTGCATCCGGAATATGATGACCGCGCGCGCGCGCGGGTCATTCGCCTGCTGGCGGGGGTGTATCGGGATGAGGGGAATCACACGCAGGCGGCGGAAACCTATATGCGCGGTGTGCGTTTAAACAAATTGGCCTGGGAAGATCGCATCGGTTTTTACGATCTGGCCGCCCAGGAGTATGAAAAGGTTCCAAATTATCCCAAAGTGATTGAGGTGAGTCGTCTGGCAATCCAGGATTTTGAAAACACGGGGGTGGCGCTGAGCGACGCGCCGGACCTGATCGGGACCATGCTGATGCGCTTGGGGCACAGCTATCGCCAAATGGACGAACCGGAAAACGCCCTACGCGCCTTTGAGCAATATGTTCGCAATTATCCCGAGGGAACGCTGGCTTCGGCGGCGCGTTATTTTCTGGCGCAGAGTTATCTGGAAAATGGGCAGAGCCAAAAGGCGCTCGAACTTTTCGAGGAACTGGCCAACCGCCCGGACGCGGAAATATTCTGGAAAAATACGGCCGACAAATCGGCAAAGCAATTGCGTTGGGAAAGCGACAAGCCTTATCTGACCAAGGAGACGAGTACGCCATGACAGATGTAAACAAGCAGCTTGATTTTTTATCAGCCTCTATCAATATCCCCACCTCCAGCGGTCAGCCGGAAGCCCTGCAGCAACTGCAGGAAGCGTTTCAGGTCTTTACTGAAGCATCGTCCCGGTTTGAAGAGCATTACGCGCGGCTGGAAAGCCGGATTGCCGAGCTGAACCTGGAACTGGAATCGGCCAACGCGAAGCTGCGCCGGAACCTCGACGAGAAGCAGAAGATGCAGGATTATCTTTCGACGATTTTGGAAAGCCTGCCCATGGGGGTGCTGGGGCTTGATGAGGCCGGAGTGATCCAGTCCTGCAACCAGTCGGCGGCCCATATCCTGGAAATATCTCCGGGTGAACTCGACGGGAGTAATATACTTGAGGCACTGGTCTGGGATGGACAGACCGTTCTGGACGAAAACGGAGTCACCATGTATTTGGATTCGGAAAATGACACGGGGCTCTCCGGCAGCGCCCTGAAGCCCGGCGGACGTGTGGAAATAGCCTACCAGCCCCATTCCGATTTTTCACGCAAGGTGCTGCGCTTGCAGTTGGTTTCAAACCTGGCTTCTGATCTGGCTCTGTCCCATATGGAGGCAGACCAAACTGTGCGGGTGATGCTGATCGAGGACGTGACCCAGATGCGTCGTCTGGAACAACAGGCGAGCCGTAAGAGCCGCCTGGCCGCCATGGGCGAGATTGCCATGAATGTGGCCCATGAAATTCGGAATCCTCTGGGCAGCATCGAACTCTTCGCCAGCATGCTGCAGCGTGACCTGGCCGACGATCCGAAAAACGGTTCCCTGGCGGGCCATATTTGCACGGGGGTGCGTTGTGTGGATCATATTGTCGCCAATATTCTGCAATTCGCGCGGCCACAGCGGCTTATCTGTTCCAGTTTCGATTTGGTGGCCCTCGTTGATGAGACGCTGGTCTATGCCGAACATGCATTGCGGCAGAAGAACATTGGCACGATCCGCGATTATCCGGAATCGGAATGCCTGATCCATGCCGACGCGGAATTGCTGAAGCAGATGTTTCTGAATCTTTTCCTGAACGCGATTCACGCCACCCCGCAGGATGGATCGGTCGGTGTGGCGGTGCGGGAAACGAAGGGCAGTGCCGAGGTCCGGATATGGGATTCCGGCAAGGGGCTTCCGCCCGATATCATCGGTAAGATTTTCGATCCGTTTTTTACCACGCGTCGCAAGGGAACGGGTCTGGGCCTGACGATTGTGCATAATATCGTTTCGGTTCACCAGGGCGGAATCGACGCCGCCAATCGCGACGAGGGCGGGGCAATCTTTACGATTACGCTTCCCCTGGGCGCCCTTCGGGCAAAAAACAACAACGAATTTGATCTATTGATGTACGATAAGGAGGAAAATGATGTCAACGCGCATATTGGTAGTTGACGACGAAGTCGGAATGCAGGTGGCCCTGCGCGAAGTGCTGGTGCGCCTGAATTATGAAGTGGATACGGCGCAAGACGCTCTTGCGGCGCTGGAACTGCTGGAGCAGAACAGCTATTCCATGGTCATCACGGATGTTCGCATGCCCGAGATGACCGGGATGGAACTGCTCGATCGCATCCGCAGCAAGTGGCCCCAGATGCTGACCCTGGTCATGACCGCATACGGCACGATTGAAGACGCCGTGGAGGCCATGAAAAAGGGTGCCGCCGATTATCTGCTGAAACCCTTTTCGTCCGAAACTATCGAACAAACGGTACACCGCCTGCTTGCTTCGCGAAAGGAAGTGGAGAAAGAGGCAGGGGAGGAAGATGAGGGCGATTCTCCGGCTACAAACGGGACGGGGGTTGTGCCGATTGCCCGGAGCCACGGGATGCAGCAGGTGCTGGATCTTTCGCGGCAGGTGGCCGATTCCATGGCCACGATCCTGATCCAGGGCGAAAGCGGTACCGGTAAGGAAGTGGTGGCGCATTTTTTGCATAATCACAGCAGCCGCAAGGATCGGCCCTTTGTGGCGGTGAATTGCGCGGCCCTGCCGGAAAACCTGCTGGAAAGCGAGCTTTTCGGCCATGAGAAGGGCGCGTTTACGGGTGCGGTCTTGGCGCGAAAGGGTAAGTTCGAGCTGGCGAACCACGGCACGATCCTGCTGGATGAAATCAGCGAGATGCCTGTTCCTCTCCAAGCGAAGCTGCTGCGGGTTTTGCAGGAACGCGTGATCGATCCCATCGGCGCGCAGCGGCCAATTCCGCTCGATGTGCGCGTGATAGCGACCACCAACCGGAACCTGGCGTCTTACGTGCAGGAAGGCAAGTTTCGCGAAGACCTTTTTTATCGCTTGCAGGTGATCACGCTGATGATCCCTGCCCTGCGCGAGCGTCGCGAGGATATCCTGCCGCTGAGCGAATATTTCGTGCGTCGTCATTGCCGGGTAAACAAGCGGCCCCGGAAGAAACTTTCGAACGAAATGCGGGACTATCTTTTCCAGCAGCCCTGGCGCGGCAATGTGCGGGAACTGGAAAATTTCCTGGAGCGGGCTGTTCTGCTTTGTCAGGGAGACGCGATTACTCCGGGCAACATTTACCTGAACAAGAGCATCCCGGCCTTTGGTTTGCCGGCCGGAAATATGGCTGCTGCCGAAAAGACACGCGTTCCTGAACCGGAAAATGATGGAGCTACCGGCGAAAACCAGCCCGCCCAAACAGCCGAGACTGCCCCTTCCGGCAATGGCCAGGGCAAAAACGTGATCTGCGAACCGGGGGAACTGGTGACGCTGGAGGAAATGGAGCGTCGTTTGATCATGCGGACCTTGGACCAGGTGAATGGAAACCGGACGCGCGCGGCGGATTTGCTGGGTGTGAGTGTGCGAACGATTCGCAATAAGTTGGCTCTTTACAATAATTCTGACAGCGAAGACTCGACGGCGGTGGCTTCGGCCTGATCCTTGCTGGGGAAACAAATGTCGGAGCGGGGGAGGCGAGAAGGCAATAGTTGCCCCCTGATTTTGGCGAAGCAGGTATCATATTGTCAAAAGCCTGACAGCCGGGGGGCAGCCTGGATGTCAATAAAGCGGTCAAGAGCCATGGGCAAAGGGCCGAATAGACTGAAAAGAAAGCAGATAGGCCGATTATTCGTAAATAGCGGAATTCGAATGTTAAAAATGTGGAGTCAACGCCGAATATCGGCAAACTGGTATTGACTTTGCTCTATGTAGAGCAGCGGCGGAAGAAAATTCCGACCGTGTGGAAGTTACAGGAGATATTACGATGGCGATCGATGCCATATTTGGCGGCACAATCCAGGTGCTCGAACAAGGCGCGCAGGTCCGCATGGCCCGCAACGGCATGTTGGCCGCCAATATTGCCAATGCCGAAACGCCGAACTACCGGGCCGTGGATATCGACTTCAAGGAAACGATGGCCCGCTATCTGGAGCGCGATGAAAAGCCGGCTCCTCCGGTGCTGGAACTGCAGAAATCCGATGAGCGCCATATCAGCATCATGGACTTGCGGCAGCCGCTGAACCGCCAGATGCTGGCCTTTGCCGCCGGAGACGATACATCGATAGGCAATGACAATAACTCGGTGAACCTGGAAGTGCAGTTGGCAAGACGGGAAGCAAATACGCTTTACTTCAATATGACGGTGCAGATGTTGAACAAAAAATATGCCGGCCTCGGCAGAGTAATCGAGGGCGGCTCGGGACAGACGTAATTATGTATGAACTTTTACCCATGGAAATAGCGGCTTCGGGCATGAGCGCCCAGCGTCTGAGGATGGGGGTGGTCTCGTCGAACCTGGCCAACGCCCGTTCGACGCGGACGCCTGATGGCGAGGGCCCTTACAAAAAGCGGCGGGTTGTTTTTGAGGCGAATACCTTGCCGGCATTTGAGGATTTGCTGATAAACGAACGATTGAAAAAACCGGGACAGCCCCTTACGCTGAGTGAATCCTGGGGCCAAAGCCCGGAATATGAAGAAGTGCGGCGGCAGGTGCTGGAGCTGGAACCGGAACGTTCGACCTATCTGCTGGAGGAACATCTGCGCGGCGTGGATGTGCCGGAGATCGCCGAGAGTGATGACGTGCAGTATGTTTACGATCCGGCCCACCCCGACGCCGATCCCGAGACGGGCATGGTTGCCTTTCCGGATATTCAGGTAGTGAGTGAGATGACGGACCTGATTGCGGCTTCGCGGAATTATGAAGCCAACCTTTCCGTGCTGAAAGGCACAAAAGATATGATTTTACAGTTGACAGAAATGCTAAGATCATAGAAGTTTTGCATTATGGTGTGTTTTGTGAGAGAATGTTGCTTGTAGGTTAGTAGCGAAGGAGAGAGCGATGGCAGATGATCTAACCATTCAAAGACTGCGCTCCCTGATGGAATCGCCCGGCATGGGACGGAAACCGGAAATCAGCCCGGCCGAATCGAGCGGTACATCGCAGGTGGGACCGGGAGCCGAGAGCAAGGATGCTCCTTCTTTTGCGGAAACGCTGAAGCAGTCGATCAGCGAAGTGAACGAGTTGAATCTGGAAGCCGACCAGGCGATGAGGGATTTTGCCGCGGGCCAGACGGAAGATATTCAGGGCACGATTACGGCGATCCAGAAGGCGGATGTTTCCTTTAAGTTGATGATGGAGGTCCGCAACAAACTGGTGACGGCTTACAAGGAGGTTATGCAGACCCAGGTATAATCTTGCCTGACTGACATATATTTCAAGGCGGACGCCAGGAGGCTGTGCCGCTTCCAGCCCCTGCTGGAAGGTCGCCTTGCAGACATTGTGTAGGTCCTCTAATGCATTGGTTCTTTGCGCCCCAAACACCAATCACACCCCAATGTCTGTAAGGCGTCTTTCCCGCAGGGGTTTTGTTTTATTTTATTTGAAGTTTTTCATGGCCCCTTGTTTGTAGTCAGGCCCGTGCGGGCCGTCATCCTGATGTGAATCCCCAAATTGCCTAGAGGCTTACATTCACCCTGACGCCCTTTACAGGGCTTACTACGAACACGCATGTCTGTAAGGCGTCTTTCCCGCAGGGGTTTTGTTTTATTTTATTTGAAGTTTTTCATGGCCCCTTGTTTGTAGTCAGGCCCGTGCGGGCCGTCATCCTGATGTGAATCCCCAAATTGCCTAGAGGCTTACATTCACCCTGACGCCCTTTACAGGGCTTACTACGAACACGCATGTCTGTAAGGCGTCTTTCCCGCAGGGGTTTTGTTTTATTTGGTCTTCGGAGATTTTTGCTGATCATAATCTGTCGGTCGGAAGGCCTTGGCCAAGATTAGGGATGTTCCCAGACGCTATCGCACGCGCAATCGCAATCGCAATCGCAATCGAGTCTCTGCCCCTTGCGCTCCACTGCCACCAGGGATGGTGGCGATACGTACCGCCGGCATCCTGCCGGCAAAGTTTTTTCCGACAAAATTACCAATACCATCCGCCCTTTCCTGCTCTGCCATAGGCTCGCCATTGCCACCAGGGATGGTGGCGATACGTACTGTCTTACCAAATATTTCACCTTTCCCCGTCTTGGGCTTGATCTTTGCTTTATATATGAATAATGGCGGTGCGATGTCAATACTTTGACCCGCCAGGCTTTTCTTTATTTCCCCGTGGGGTGAGGTGGCATTAT
Source organism: uncultured Candidatus Sumerlaeota bacterium (assembly GCA_964462565.1). Classification (GTDB taxonomy): domain Bacteria; phylum Sumerlaeota; class Sumerlaeia; order UBA8349; family UBA8349; genus CAYWYC01. Next base: position 11,373 of record CAYWYC010000041.1, read on the forward strand.
GAAAGACTTTTTTCGAGACTTGATCGCGCAGTTGAATGAATTACTGGCGCAGCAATCGCTGACCCGGCGCATTATGGCGGGAGCCTTCCTGGTGCTCATTCTGGGTTTGCTGGCTTTTCAGATGTGGCGGTCCTTTCGTCCGATTGATTATGAGGTGCTCTATTCGGACATGAACGCCGACCAGGCCAAGTATGTGATCGATGAACTGAATTTGGCTGGGGAACGCAATTTCAAGGTGGACGAAAGTCCGACGGGCTGGACGATCAGTGTGCCTGAAGGAAAAGCCACGGATTGGCGCTTGAAAATGGCGACCGATCTGGACGCCGTGGGCGGCGGCGCGAGTTGGGACATCTTTGACGTGCAGACCCTGACGACCACCAATGAGCAGTTCAAGGTGAAGAAATACCGAGCCTTGCGTGGCGAGCTGGCGCGGACCATTGCTTCGATGGAGATGGTCAAGTCGGCCAAAGTGGATTTGGCAATTCCAGATAAGTCGCTCTTTATTCGGGAAGAAAATGTACCGACGGCTTCGGTTCTGGTGGAGCTGATGCCGCAGCAAAAGCTGGACAAGCACCAGGTGGAAACCATACAGGCGCTTGTCGCTAACAGCGTCGAAAAAATGACACGGGATCACGTGGTCGTGTCCGATACTTTAGGTAATGAACTAAGCAAGCCCGAAGAGGTTGACTTGGTGAAAGCGGAGCTCGATAATGAAGAAAGAATCATGGATTTACGCAAGCGACATCAGACCGCCTATGAAAGTACTTTGGAGGAGAAGATTCTGGAATTGTTGGAGCCGATTTTTCGACCGGGACATGTGAAGGCGAATGTGAGCGTGGACTTCGATTATACCCAGAAGGAAGAAAATTCCACGAAATTCCTGGAACCGGTGGCCCTTTCGAGCGCGGAAATCAAGCGTTATTTCGGCGACGAAGGCGCGATAGCCATTGGCGTGGCCGGTGCGGCTCAGCATGTGGAAAATGTGGAAGACCCCGATGTCGAGCCGGATGTCACCCAGGAATATGTGGAGGAGAACATCCGAAACAACAAAGTGGGCCAGACGGAAATCCGGACACTGTACGCGCCTTTCAAGATCAAGCGGGTTACGGCGGGGGTGGTGGTGGATGACAAACCCACGACGATAGCGGGCAACGGCCAGGTTGTGCGCACTCCCCTTACACGTCAGGATATTACGAAGCTTGAGGAATTGGTTCAGGGGTCGATAAGCTTTAATGAGAGGCGCGAAGACGGCGGCTTCGACGTGGTCAACGTGCGCAATATCTCTTTCAGCCCGGAAGGCGGGAAGCCCCCGGCTTCGGCGATCCGGGAATTCGACCGGAAAAGGCAGATTCGGCGCTATATGCAATATGGTTTCTGGCTGGCGGTTTTTGTTTTGCTGATTTTCTTTGTGGTGCGGCCGCTGATGACAATGATGAAGCCGCGGATGGTGCAGCGTGTGATTGAACAGGCGCCGGAACCGGGCGCGTTGCCTCCGGAAGAGCCCGACCTGCTGACCTCTGCCGCGCGCATGGCCGCCGGATTGCCGGGCAAGGAAGAAGAGGGCGAAACCGCGGAAGAGCCGACTTCGCTTCTCAAGCAAAAGAGCGAGGCCCTGGACGACGAAATCCTGGACCTGGCCAAGTCGAATCCCAAGAAGGTGGTCCTGGTGCTGCGTTCCTGGATAGAGCCTTCTTGATAAAGAGTTTTTTCCCGGTATGAAATGGACATCATGGGAAGGATGGAGTAGAAAATGCCTGCAGAACAAAAACTTTCGGGTACGGAAAAAATCGCTATTCTTTTGCTGACGGTGCGTGAAGAGGTGGCGGAAGAAGTGATGAAGTTGCTGCCCCCGCAGATGCTGCAACGGGTGACAAACTATGCGAGCATGTTGCGTGAAGTGAACCCGGAAACGATAGTCGAAATCAAAACGGAATTTGTGGATCGCATGCGCAACGCCAATGCCCTGCAGCTTGGGAATTCGCGCGAGGTGATGCGTGATATTCTGTCGGGATTTTTGAGTCCGGAAGAAGTGGAAAAGCTGACGCTGGACCTGAGCGGCGATACGGACGCGAGCGAAGGCCTGGAGGCGCTGAAGTGGATGGCGCCGGATACGATCTCGGCCTTTTTGCGTAATGAGCATCCCCAGACCATCGCTTTGGTTATCGGCCATCTGGAAGCCAGCCAGGCGGCCCAGGTGCTGGCGCGGCTGCGTCCTTCCATTCAGCCCGAAGTCATCATGCGTCTTTCCCAATTGGATCGTGTGGCTCCGCAGGTATTGCATGACCTGAACATGGTTCTCAAGGAAGAACTTATTTCGTCGGCCTCCACATCGAGCGAGGCGCTGGGTGGTTCGCAGGTGGTGGCCGAGGTGATGAATAATCTGGACAAGAACAACCAGAGCTCCGTTTTCGAGGCTATCGAGGAAATCAACCCGAACCTGGTGGAGGAAATCCGCGAACTGATGTTTACCTTTGAGGACCTGGTGGCGGTGGACAACCGCGGCATGCAGGAACTCACCAAGCAGATCAGCAACGAGCAGCTGGTGCTTGCCCTGAAGACGGCGTCGGAAGAAATCAAGGGCAAGTTCTTCCAGAACATTTCTTCGCGCGCGGCGGATCTGATTCGCGAAGAACTGGAAGTGATGGGACCGGTGAAATTGAGCGACGTGGAAGGCGCGCAGCAGGAGATCGTGAAGGTTGCCCGCCGCCTGGAAGAAGAAGGCAAGATAGTCCTGGCGGGCAAGGGAGGATCGGAGTCTCTTGTCTAAGGCCAAAGAAAAACTGCATCTCCATTTCGGCAATCCGCGCTATAGCAAGGTTGAAAATATCGACCTGTTCGGGACCTATGTATTTAACCCGGCGCCTCAGGATATGCAAACCGGGCTGGACAACGTTTTTGATCCGCCTGATCAAAGGGATGGGTTTACCCCGCTGGAAGAATTTCGCGTGAAAAAAGCGTCGGTTTCTGATTTCGAGGCGGACGATCACCCGGCTGAGGAAGCCCCCGGCGAAGAACTTTCCGACTTTGATGTGATGCGCAACGAGATCGAGGAAATGCTGGCGGAAGCCGGGAAAAAGACAGCCGAGGCGGATGCCCGTGAGGCGGATGCGCGCAAGGAGGCGGATCGGATTATCCGGGAAGCCGAAGAAAAGGCCCAGCGTCTTCAGGAAAACGCCAGGAACCAGACAGAACAGATGATCGAGCAGGCCCGGCGTCAGGTGGAGGACATCGAGGCCCGCGCCTATCAGGCCGGATTTGAACAGGGCGAAGAAGCCGGCAAGCAACTGGGTGAGCAGAAGATGGACTCGATTACGCGGAGCCTGACAGGTGTGATCGACGAGGCGGTCAGTCAGCGCCAGGCGCTTATGCGGGACAGCGAAGAAGAACTGGTGAAAATGGCCTACGACATTGGCCTGAAACTGATATGCCGGGAATTGCGTCAGGATCCGGGCGTGATCCATGATGTGGTTCGCAGCGCGATCGAAAAGGCGCGCAATGCCACGCGCATTACGGTGCTGCTGTCGCCTCATGATTTTCGATTTATGCAGGATCAGCTGGAAGAACTGAAGCGGCAGATGGGTGAAGACACGGTAGTGCGCTTGGAGGCGAATCCCGATGTGGGGCGCGGTGGTTGCCGGATTATCAGCAATGCCGGTGAGGTGGACGCGCGTCTGGAGCACACTTTGGGCGAACTGCAAAAAGAAATCTGGAGCGAATCGGATCCTTCAGAAAAGTCTAACGAGTCCCCTTTCGATGAGGTATCGGGGAAGATCGATTTCAACGCGCCAGTTTCGGCCATACAAGCAAGCAATCCTGCCCTGCCAAAAAATAATGCTCCGATTGAAACGCCGGGTCCCGTTGCGGGACCGCCGGCATCGGGGCCGGTCAATCCGAATGATTTTGTGCCTCCCGGAAATGGCGAAGCCGATACAAAGCCCAGGCAGCAATAGCGATCATCATGCTAAAAGTACGCAATCTCAAGGACCTTCGCAGCGCCGTTTCCAAGGCCGATCCCGTTCGTGTTTCGGGGCGGGTGAAGCGGGTTATCGGCACGGTTATCGAAGGCGAGCTGCCGGCCTGCGTCGTCGGGCAGATGTGTTATATTTATCCCGAATCGCGTCGGCAGCCCATTCTGGCGGAGGTGGTTGGTTTTCAGGGGGCCAAGGTGATCCTGATGCCCCTGGGCGACATGCGGGGCCTGCAGCCGGACAGCCGGATCCAGGTTTTGGGATCGAGCCCTGTGGTGCGCGTGGGACCGGCTTTGCTGGGCCGGGTTATGGATGGCATGGCGGAACCGCTCGATGGAGGGCCGCCGATTTCCCATGTGACCGAAATGCCGCTTTATGCCGATCCGATCAATCCCTTTGAGCGCCGCCGCATCGATACGCCACTGGATGTGGGTGTTCGGGCGATCAACGGATTTTCGACAATATGCGTGGGCCAGCGCATGGCGATCATGGCGGGGTCGGGCGTCGGCAAGAGTACGCTGCTGGGCATGATGGCCCGGCATACAGAAGCCGACGTGAACGTGATCGGATTGATCGGGGAGCGTGGTCGTGAGTTGAAGGACTTTCTCGTGCGCGACCTGGGCGAAGAAGGCCTGAAGCGTTCGGTGATCGTAACGGCCACGAGTGATACGCCGCCGCTTTTGCGCGTGCGTGCTGCCTTTGTGGCAACGGCGGTGGCGGAATATTTTCGCATGATGGGCCAGAACGTGCTGTTCATGATGGACTCGGTGACGCGCTTTGCCATGGCCCAGCGTGAAGTCGGTCTGGCCGCGGGTGAGCCGCCGACGACGAAGGGCTATACGCCCTCGGTTTTTTCGCTGCTGCCGCGTCTGCTGGAGCGGGTAGGGATGGGACGCGAAGGCGAGAGCGGTTCGATCACGGGCATCTACACGGTGCTGGTCGAGGGCGACGACATGAACGAGCCCATTGCCGATGCCGTGCGTGCGATTCTGGACGGCCACCTGGTGCTGACGCGTGAACTGGCGGAGCGGAATCATTATCCGGCGATTGACGTGCTGGCAAGCGTGAGCCGGCTCATGCCCGACGTGGCCCATCCGCAGCACATGGAGTGGGCCGGGCGTGTGCTGAGCCTGATGGCGGCTTATCGCAACGCCCAGACGCTGATCAATATCGGCGCTTACGTGCGCGGCTCGAACCGGGAGACGGACACGGCCATTGAAATGATGGACGACATCAACGCCTTTTTGCGGCAGCCCGTAAACCATCGGCAGAGTTTTGAAGATACGATGCGGCAGTTGCAGGCCCTGGCTACGCGGCAGGTGGATGTGAACAAGGCGCTGACCCCGGCCATGCAGCGTTCGCAACAACAGCAGCAGCAGCGAGGACGATAATGCCATTCAAGTTTTCACTGGAAGCCGTTCTCGACTATCGCAAGCGCATGGAGGAAAGCCGCCAGCGCGACTTCATGCAGATTCAGAGCGAGGTGGACCGGATTCAGAGCCTGCTGGACCAGGGGCGTGAAAATTATCGGCAGTATCAGAGAGACCTGAACCGGATAGCCGCGGAAGGCAAGGGCTATGCCCACCAGAAAATATATATGGATTATCTCCAGGGATTGGAGCGCCTGATGGAGAAGACGCAGCTCCACCTGGACCGCCTGAGGGCGGAGGCCGAGCGTCGGAGGGAGTTGCTGGAATACGCCCTGCGCCAGCGCCGGATTATGGATGAATTGAAGAAGGAAGAATATAAGGAATATCAGCTGGAAGAACGCCGGGCGGAAACGCGGGAGTTTGACGAAATCGCGATTCGGAAATTTGCCCGGCAAAAAGAGGAAAACTTTTCCCGTCGCGAAGACCCGATTCGCTGACAGGGAGGCGAGGTATGATCATGAACATGAAAAGCGGCATCCTGTGGAGTATTGTCATTATTGCCTTTGCGGCCTTTGTCGTCACTTTGTTTCTTTATGGCGACGCCTCTGGTATCATCTCTGCTTCTTATGCTCAATCGCAGAAGGACGAGGAAGAATCCACCGAGTCGGCAAGCTCGTCCCAGCAGGCGATAGATGACAGAATGGAATCTGTCGCCGATCTGGTGGAAGACCAGCCCGTTACCAGGGCGGTCCGTGAAGCACTTCGTCAAAGAGAGTTGAAAGTCTCGCTCCGCGAAAAGGAAGTCGCTCGTCGGGAACGGGAACTCCAGGCTCTCCGTAAAGTGATCGAGGAGAAGTTGGCTCAGCTGGAAGCCGAGCGCACGAACCTCGAAGAACTGACCAAGGAGATCGACGAAGAGCGGGTTATTGAACTGGATGCCGCCGTCAAGATTTACAAGGCGATGGAGCCGCAGGACTCGGCAAAGTTCTTTAACCAGATGGAACTCGAACTGGTAGTGGCGGTCCTCAAGCGTATGTCCGCAATCCAGGCAGGAGAAATCCTGAAGGAAATGCGCACGGACATCGAAACCAGGTACCCAGACCAGGCTGACGCCCAAGCGAAGCAGCAGGAACTGGAACGGCTGAAGAAGATTGGTGAGATCATCGTTGATTCCACCGTAGCCGCCCAGTAGTTTCGTTAGGCTTCCATAGCCTTCGGTCTGCCTTCTGCCCCCATGGCGCTGTTTTGCGGAAGAGATGCATGTCTTTTCCGGCAGAACCGCAATATCTCAATCGTGCCGAAACGGGGGCTAACGATGAGCGGATCATTTCAACCGGTGATGCTGGATGCAGTTCTGATGGGCGGTGGTATGGCAGGTGGGAAAAATTTTCCGACTGCCGTGAAGGGCTTGTCCGGTCCAGCAAAAGGGACGTCTTCGGGCGTCGAATCATCCCAATCCACCAAACCAGGCAACTTTGGCGCGCTCCTTTCCGGAGTCTCCATGGGGCAAAAGGCTTCGGAACTTTCCGGCAAGCCACCCATGGCCGTGCGCGATCTCATGCAGTTCCAGAATCTGGACCAGCTGGACGGACGCGTCGCTCTGTTTCTTATTTTGTCGCTGAAGGGCATCGACCTGGCTGAAATTGCCCGGGGAAGCGGTTCGGCTTCGGAACTGGCCAAGTTGGAAGAGATGCTGGCGAAGCTGGGTTTGGACGGAAAGGGCAAGAAGCTGGAAGAAAATCCCGAATGGCTCGAAGGCCTGGCGGGCTTTCTGATGCAGGGACCGCAGAACAAAAATAATGCCCCCCTGCCGAATGGCAGTAATCCGAAAATGGACATGCTCAAGGGCGTGATGGAGCGTTTGCAGGCGATGATGAACCGCATGGCCGGACGCCAGGCAGGGCGGTCCGTGGAACTGGCCGGCACAGAAGGTGGCGACTGGCAGGCACTGGGCAACGCGCTTTTGCGTTCACAATCGGCAGCGCGCGAAGCCGACATCCCGGACCTGGTGGCCTTTCAATCAAAGAACAAAATTTCCAATACGCACTTTCATTTTCAATCGGCCCTGCCGCGTCCGGGCCAGGAGATGCTTCTGGTCTCGACTCCCGGCAGTGCGTCGAACGAGACTATCGAGTCCCTACAATCCCTGATGCAGCAGCTTCGCAACGGCAGTGGCCAGTGGGATAATCCCACCACCAGTGACGAGGAACTGGCGGAGATCAACGCCTTTCTCGCGTCGCGCTTTGACACCATGACTGCCGCGAGCGACATGGCCGCCATCAGTGAAAACCGGCTCCAGGACAGTATTCGCCAGGTGCAGGCCGTGATTCAGAACATGGTTGATCGCATGCACGGAGAAGTGCATCTCGACACGACCACCATGCGCGCGACGATCCACCTGGAACCACCGGCATTGGGGCGCGTTCATGTGCAGCTGAGCATTGATGATATGCAAAACGTGGAGGCCCATGTCTCGGCGGACAGTGATGAGGCGCGTGATTTCCTGCAGCAGCACGAAGGGGACCTGCGGGATCAACTGGCCGAGCAGGGCTTTGACCGCGACGGTATCAAACTGGAATTTGGCGAGGAAGAAATTGTGTCATTCGATCAATTGGTCGAAGGCGCGCAGATCATTTAGATCAGAAGGAAGGTTAAAATTAATCATGACAATTCAGGCAATCGACAGTCTGTACAAGCAGGAACCGGACCTCTATGCACAGGAACGCCCCGATCAACTCGGCAAGGAGGATTTCCTGAAGATCCTGGTGACCCAGCTGCAATATCAGGATCCTCTCGATCCCCAGGATCCGGCCGAATTTACCAGCCAACTGACCGAGATGAGCAGCCTGGAGCAGCTGATGGGGCTCAATGAGGAAATTTCGACCCTGCAAATGCTGCAGATGTCCAATAACAACACCCAGGCGATCGGCCTTATCGGCAATGATGTGCTTTACGAGGGGGATACCTTCACCCACACTTCGGGCCAGACTTCGACGCTGGACTTTATGCTGGAAGAGGATGCTGAAAACGTGAACGTGACGATCCACAATTCGGAAGGTTCGGTGATTAAGGCCTTCACCGTGAACGATGTGGAGTCGGGCATGCAGTCAATCGAATGGGACGGCCTCGACAGCAACGGCAACGTGATCGCCAGCGGCGACTTCTGCTTTGAAATCACGGCGACCGATGCGGCAGGTAACAGCATGGAGGTCATGCACCTGACTGATGGGCGCGTGTCGGCAGTCAGTTTTGAGGACGGCGTTACCTATCTTAAGATCGGCGAGCTGAAAATTCCGGTCAACCAGGTGGTAAGTGTGATGAAAGCGGAGGAGGATTCCGATTCCGCCAACGCGGGATACTACCGCTATTAATAAAGGGAATGCCTTTGTGGCGATTTCACAAGAGGAGTAGAGGATTATGTCAATAGTCAGCGCACTTTACGCAGGGGTCACGGGCATGTTTGCCATGAGCAAGAGCATGCAGGTAACGGGTAACAACATTGCCAATATCAACACCGTGGGCTTCAAGGGCAGCCGGGCTTCTTTTGCCGACTTGCTCTCTGCATCCATCAATACACCTTCCGGCAAGCAGCAGGTGGGACGCGGGGTTCGGACGGTGGCCATCGAAAATCTTTTTCATCAGGGCTCTTTTGAGTCGACGCCCGTGGTGACCGATGTGGCCCTGAACGGTGACGGCTACTTTGTCCTGACCACAGAATTTGAGACTTTCTACACGCGGGCCGGCGAATTTCGTATCGATAAGGACGGCAACCTGGTGAACGCCTTGGGCATGTTTGTGAATGGATATGAATTTCAGCCCAATGGCGAACTGGACGGCGACATGGTGCCTATCAGTTTGTCGTCGGAAACATCGCCGCCCAACGCGACCGGTGATGGTACGGAGGAAGGCACGGGCATGTTCCTGAATATCAACCTGAACAGCGAGGCGCCGATCCGTGCTTTTGATCCGGACGATCCCGGAGGCTCCAGCAATTTTGCAACGGCGGTGACCTTGTACGATTCGCTGGGCGCACCCCATACGGCCACGCTCTATTTCAACAAGACGGCCGATAATGAATGGGAATGGCGGGCCATGGTGGATGGCGGCGAGATCACGGGAGGCACGGAGGGGACGCTGGTCGAGGGCGCGACGGGAACGTTGAGTTTTGACGCCAACGGCAATCTGACCAACCAGACAGTGGATGCCTCGGACTTCGACTTTGTCAATGGCGCGGAACAGAACCAGGTGGTCGGTTGGGACTTCACAGGCTCAACCCAGGTGGATTCGGAGTCGGTGACGAACTCTATTACGCAGGACGGTTTTCCGCCGGGATCGCTGCAGGCGATTGACATTGATCGCGAGGGCGTGATCACGGGTATTTTCAGCAACGGCCTGGCCCGTCCGCTTTACCAGTTTGCCGTGGCTTCCTTTGCGGCGGAGACGGAACTTTTCCGCGAGGGCAACAGCCTCTTTATTGAAACGGCCAAGGCGGGGCAGCCGGTGTATTCCACCCCCAACGCCGGAACCAACGGCACCATCGCCGCCAGTACGCTGGAATTGTCGAACGTGGACCTGACGGAAGAATTTGTGGACATGATAACGACGCAGCGCGCCTTTCAGGCGAACTCGAAAACCATCATGACCAGCGACCAGATGCTCGAGACGGTTATCAACATGAAGCGTTAAAATCGAGTTGAAAAGATAGATACCCGATGGAACAGAAAACCGGCAAAAGGACTTGCCGGTATTTCTGTTTTGGGCCGTATGGGGTGTTTTGGTTTTTTCTCCGCAGATTACACAGATGAACGCAGATGAAGGCTTGTTTGGAGTCAGGCCCGTGGGGGCCGTCATCCGGGTGAGAATTTCCGAAATAAGAAAGCGGATTTCATTCCAGCCTGGGGTGGCAAGCCCAGGTTTTTTGTCAGGAATTATGTTTCAGTGCTGTAAGCCCGGCTCAAATTGGGGCGCGCTTACAGCGCTTGCTTTTATTTACGGCTCTGGTCCTGGG
>CAYWYC010000042.1:0-12786 GCA_964462565.1 uncultured Candidatus Sumerlaeota bacterium
TTACGCAGATGGTAAAGCGCCAAAGGCGCGCCCCATAATAGGCCTGGGCTTTCAACCCCAGGTCAGACAAAGAAAAAGAAGAGAGGGCTGAAGGCCCGATCCATACTCAAAAATTGTGGAAAGACTTCTGAGAACAACTATAAATGGATAGCCGGAATACTTTCGAGAACGGCTCTAAAAATCGCGATCGCACGCGCAATCGTAATCGCAATCGAATTCCCAAAGCAAGAAGACAAGGCTGTGTTTTGCGAGCGCGAGCGCTTGCCCTCGCCTTGCTGTTGCGGGGCTTTGGTCTCGTTGGACGCATTCCGCGTAAAAAAGGCGTCGGCAAGCCGATGCACTCCAAGATTCGTCCCCATTGTATTTCCGGGTGAAGAATAATCAAAAAGCGGAACGACTCTATTTATCCAGAAATCCATTATCAGAAAAAGATCTCCCTGTTTATGTCGTGCACCCACACGTGAATTCCCCGCATCGGCTCATCCCCGAATTAAAAGGTGGACCGCTCTGGAATATATTGCTATGGTGGTGAGTAATGAGGAAATATTACTGAATAGAAACGGAGTAATTTTATGCAATATCGTCGATGGACGACTGGACTGATTATACTCGCCATGTTGGCCGGATTCATGGCTTGCACTTCGGCACCGGAACCGGAGCCCAAGCATCCGGAAGATGCCATCGAGTTTAACGGGCACTGGTACAAGGTTTTTGACTCGATGGAATCCTGGCATACGAAGAAGCAGCTCTGCGAGGCTATGGGCGGCTATCTGTGCGTAATTGAAACGGAAGAAGAGCAGAAGTTCATCACGGAATTGGCCGACGATCGCTACCTGTCGCTGGGGGCGACGGACGAGGAAGAAGAAGGTACCTGGGTCTGGGTAAATGGAGCGCCCTTCGAATACACGGCCTGGATGGACGGCCAGCCGAATAATTATGCCGACGAAGAGCATTATCTGGCCACCTACGACTATGGCGAATGGGTGGACGTGGCCAAGGAAGGCCAGGACTTCTGGATGCCCACGGGTTATATCTGCGAGTGGGAAGAATAAAGCAAACGGCCGAACGAATAATCAGCGCCGGTGATAAGTGACGCGTTCGATATCCGCGCCCAGCTTGCGAAACTTGGCTTCCATTTTTTCGTAGCCGCGATCCAGATGGTAGATGCGCAGGATTTCGGTTTCGCCCTCGGCAGCCAGTCCCGCCAGCACCAGTGCCGCCGACGCGCGCAGGTCGCTCGCCATAACCGTTGCGCCCGTGTAACGTTCGATTCCCCGTACCACCGCCGTGGCATGGGCCAGGGTCACGCGCGCGCCCATACGGTTCAGCTCGGCCACGTGCATGAAGCGGTCGGGATAGATGGTTTCGGTGATGGTGCTTTCGCCTTCGGCCAGGCAGAGAGCCGCCAGGAACTGGGCCTGCATGTCCGTGGGGAAACCGGGATAGGGCAAGGTCCGCAGGCTGATGGGGCGCAGGGGCTGCCTGGCCTGAGCGCGCACCCAGTCGTCGCCTGATTCGATCTCCACCCCCATCTCTTCCATTTTCTCAAGCGGTCCCTCAAGGTGGTCGGGACGACACTCGATAACCTTGATGTCGCCACCGGTCATGGCCGCCGCCATCAGGAGCGTGCCGGCTTCGATACGGTCGGGAATCACCTTGTATTCGGCCCCATGCAGCGCATCGACCCCTTCGATCTCCAGCATACCCGTCCCCGCGCCTTCGATCTTTGCGCCCATTCCGTTCAGGCATTCGATCAGGTCGTTCACCTCTGGTTCCTTTGCCGCACCGCGGAGAATGGTCTTGCCCTTGGCAAGCACGGCGGCCATCAGAACGTTGCAGGTCGCGCCAACGCTCGAGCCGCTCGGCCCGGATATCACGCAATCGGCCCCTTGCAGGCCGCCCTCGGGAGCCGTGGCGATCACATAGCCCTTGTCCAGTTCGATCTTCGCGCCCAGGGCCTCAAAACCCTTCAGGTGCAGGTCAATGGGACGATTGCCAATGGCGCAACCCCCCGGCAGCGAAACCCGCGCCCGTCCGAATCGCGCCAGCAGCGGCCCCAGCACATAAATCGACGCGCGCATCTTCCGCACCAGTTCATAGGGCGCTTCCAGGTCTTGCAACTCGGCAGGATCGACATGAAGCGTGCCGTTGGTGTGTTCGATTTTCGCACCCAGATGCTCCAGCACCTTGCCCATGAAAAAGATATCCTGCAGACGGGGCACGTTATCGAGGCGCGATTTTTCCGACGTCAGCAAGGTCGCCGCCATCAGCGGAAGCGTCGCGTTTTTCGATCCTCCCGCCTGAATTTCCCCCTGCAATTTTCGACCTCCGCGCACCAGCATACTGTCCATGAATTCACCCGTTTCTATTGATCATTCGGAATCCCGAAAAGAATTATCCTGTCTGGTTCGGAGAAAAGCCGCTCGAACCTTTTGCATTATAGAGATGGAATTGGAAAGGTGAAATAAAAAGTGGCGCTTCCTGGTTTTTTGGGGAATTTCGGCATAACGCCGAAGGCGGTTATGCGTGCATCATCCAAGATCATGACCTTCCTGCAAACGGGAGACGGGTCGGCGAAATAAACCGCACTAGCCGATGAGACCCTTCCCCCATCCAAAAGTTTCCATCCATCATCCCGGCGCCGGGATCCTGTTCCGCCAAGCCGCCACGCCTGTCGGACTTCTTCATCCGGCCAAAGCAGCCAAGCCGCTTTCGCCCTCCACTATCCTGTTGCAGGCTCCCCGAATTTCATTCATCTTTTTTGCAATATTTTTGTGTAACCGCACGCGCACTCGCAATCGCAATCGAGCCTGTAAATCAGACATGATTTACAAGATTACTATAACAAGATTCAAAGCCCCAAGCAAATCCTGTTAATCCTTTAAATCATGTCCATATTCACCGAAAATCGTTGCGAGCCAGCCATGCGGCGCCAGAAGTATTCGTACCATGGCAGTTTTTCCCAAGAAACCGCGAATGCACACGAATCATACCTGGCTTTTCGCCACAGATCGCACAGATAAGCACAGATAAGAAATCAAGTGGGAAAAGCCATAATGCTTTCCCCAGCGTCTTATGGGACTCTACACGAGAAAAAAATATTTTAATTCTTATGGATGGGCGAGTCACTCATTTTATGAACTTTTTTTCTTTGCGATTTTCTTCTTTGATGCTCTCTTCTTTGATGCTTTTTTCTTTGGCACAGGCTTCTTTTTATCGGGAGTTAGTTTCACGGGAATAGTTGGCAAAACCAGTTTTGGCCCGGGGAAACTGCTCGCAATATGCTTTAATTCCCCTCGCAAGGTGCTGTAAAGCAGGGCATGTCCATTGGTTCTGACCAGCTTTTCCGCGTCGTCCTCTGAAAGAAAATCCGGAGCTTCGAAAAGGCCTTCATAGTTTGCTTTTAAGTTAAGCCCTTCTCTTTCTCCAGACTCAATGCTTATTTTCAGTTGCAGGACGAAATGATGGGTACCTGGACTATCCAGTTTCTTTAATGAAGATCCCAAATTCAATGACATCTCTATTGAATCATTTTTGGGATTGCCGTCCTGGGAAGAATCATCATTCAAAAATTGGACAGATAAGTCGGTAAAATGGCAGTCAATAAGGTTTAAGCGGTTCATTATGCAACCTGCTCCTGTCCGGACTCACCACCTGAAAATGCCGCAGAAATCTTAGAAAACTTGAATTGCTCGCTTTCTTTCGCATTCCCGGCAAATGATATGATCGTTTCTACTTCCGGCAATTTTGTATATTCTCTTAAAATAATCTGCTCACCCTTTTGCGCCAGTCGCAGACCCACATGCGAACCCAGGGCTGCCCCGATCCGGCACAAGGTTTTTAGCGTCAGGTTGCCTTGTTCACTGAGAATTTTGCTCAATTGCTGTTTTTTCATGCCCGCCCGGTCAGATACAGCCTGAACCGATAAGCCCTTGTCATCCATTATTCGCCTGATATCCAAGGCGATCTGCGCACGGATATATTCATACTGAAAATCTGGATCACTATCCCAGTCCGGGATATTGTCTTTGATGGCCTGAATGACTTCTTCGACCGTATCAGCATTTTCAAACAACTCCAAAATGTCTTCAGGCAGGTCTTCTTGCCTGATCTTCTTGCTCTTCATAATTGCCCTCCTGTCCTGCATAAATCATATCTTTAAATACTCACGGCAAAGTATTCGCAACTTCGCCGCTTTTTTAATCGCCTCATTCTGTGCCTTGCGGTCATTGCCTTTGCCCTTTTGGTAACGGTTCGTGCAAACGGCTATAGCCTGACCATCTTCCGAATAGAAAAAGAAGATACGATAATTGTTTTGCCGCATCTCATATATATCCTCGTCTATACCTTTGCACTTCTTTACATGCGGTTCCCTGGGAGGAGAAGCGTTTTCTGCTATCAGGCGCATGGCCATCCATGCCTTGGATTTGCCTTTCTTGCCTTTGCTTTTCGCGACTTCCCATAAAAAGCTCAGCACATCCGAACGCCCGTTTATTGCCACCGCCCTGATCTTGTGCTCCATTTCCCATTCTTCTGAAACACCGGGAATTTCTATCAATTCAATCTGCATATTATCCTCGTCCCAACCCAGTGTCAACATATATATTGACACATTTTGCTTGTTTTGTCAAATTTGCTCGCTACCATATTCTTGGGCGCATCGATCCATACCCAGACCTGTTTGCCAAAAAGCCGAGAGTATCCTTTGCCAATGTGGAGGATTTTATACGACCTAAGTTATCGCATTCAGTTTGCGCTGTCCCACTCCCCAAGTCAAGGCCTATTGCTTGTGCTTATTCCTTAATCCTTCAAGCAGCAGAGCCGAAAGCCGAAATATCCGCAAAATCCGGGTGATTCGCGGCTAAGAAAATGGACGGCGGATGACATGGATGACATGGGATCGGGAGCAGGAGTATTTTTCGTGTATTTCGTTTCGTTCGTGGTTAACAAATACCGATTGCGATTACGATTGCGTGGGCGATTGCAATGCAGGGTTTTATTGTGTCTGGCAGGGAGAAGAATATCACCACGGAGACACGGAGGACTCGGAGAGGGTTGATGATATTTGCAACGCCAGGCTTGATGATGATGCTTGATTAGATTTATGGGCGCTGCTGTGGCCTTTATGCGAATCTCTCTGTGCCCTCAGCGCCTCCGTGGTTGATTGAAGTAGCCCCGACGCGCCGGCAAAACCTTCTCAAGTCCCGTCCAGAAGCCCAAACGGGAAGCCAGCCGCTCCACCAAAACCAAGCCGCCAAAAGAGGTCGCTTTTTCATCGGAATAATTTACCTTGAAAGAATGAATCGCGTTGCGTTGAAATCGTGTCACCATCGGGGAGCCTTTCTCGCCATCGGCGTGCATCTATTTTTTCGCCAAAAATAAGATACCAAAGGCCTCCGATGGAAGTTCCTCTTTTTTTTCATTTTTTTCGAAAGTCGATTTGAAGGATTAAGGGCTTATTGGTTTCGGGGTATTGTTGCCGGATTGGGTTTGCCTTTTTTCGGCAGTCTGGAAAAGCCTGGAAAAGCCAGGGGATTTTTATATACCTGGAAGCGCAAATTGGATATATTGCGGCATATTCTTTTGGCGGAAGGGATAAGCGAATGGCTGACTTTTTGAGATATACCAATTATGGTGCGGCGCGGACGACGACGGGGTCGCGGCACATGATCGAGCTGGACGGGAAGCGTATCCTGATGGATTGCGGGCTGTATCAGGGGCGGCGCGCGGAGACGCGGCGGCGGAATGTGGCCTTTGATTTTGACGCGCCGGGGGTGGACGCGGTTTTGTTGTCCCATGCCCATATCGACCATAGCGGAAATATTCCGAACCTGGTGAAGAACGGCTTTGCCGGGCCCATATACGCCACGCCCGCGACAACGGACCTGTGCCGGGTGATGCTGCGGGACAGCGCCTATATCCAGGAGAAGGATGCCGAATGGATCAACAAGCGTAACCGGCGTCGCAAACGGCAGGGCGATCCCGTGCAGGCGATCTATACCATCGAAGACGCGGAGAAGAGCATCTTTGCCTTTCGCAGTATTCATTATCACCAGCGCTTCGAGGTGATGCCGAATGTGCAGGCCACCTTTTACGATGCCGGACACATCCTGGGGGCCTCGGGCGTGGTGGTGGATGTCAGCCGCGACGGCAAGCAACACCGTCTTGTTTTCAGCGGGGACATCGGCCGGGCCGGCTTGCCTCTCCTGCGGAATCCGGAAATCCCCCACGATGTGGACTGGCTGATCATGGAAGGGACCTACGGCAACCGCAAGCACGACCCCATTTCCCAGGCGAAGGAGGAATTGCGCCAGGTGGTGGATAAAGTGGTGGCGCGGGGCGGCAAGATTATCGTGCCGAGCTTTTCCGTGGAACGCACCCAGGAGATCGTGTACTTCCTGAACGAACTTTTCAACGAAGGCGCGCTTGCGCCAATCCCCATTTATGTGGACAGCCCCCTGGCCGTAAACGTAACGGATATTTTCCGCCTGCATCCCGAATGCTTCGACGGCAAAACGCGCGAAATTCTGGAATATGACGACGACATTTTCGGCTTTGACCGCCTGAGCTATGTGCGCAGCGTGGATGAAAGCAAGGCGCTCAACAATATCCACTATCCGGCCATGATCATATCGGCGTCGGGCATGTGCGAAGCGGGACGCATCCTGCACCACTTGCGCAATTCCATCGAGGACCACCGCAATTGCATCATGTTTGTCGGCTATCAGGCGGAAGGGACGCTGGGCCGGAAAATCGTGGAGCGCAATGAGAAGGTGAATATTTTCGGCGAACCCTATACGCTGCGTGCCGAGGTGGCAACCCTGAATACGATGAGCGGCCACGCCGACATGGACGAACTTTTTCACTACGCCAAAACCGTGAAGGAAGCCAGCCCGAATCTGAAGCGGATATTCATGGTCCATGGTGAGGAAGAAGGACTGGAAGCCTTTTCCAAGCGGCTGCGGGAAGAGCTGAAAGTCGAGGTGACCGTAGTGGATTCGCAGGAGCCTTATTCGCTTTTGACATGGGCCGCCAACTTCAGATCTTGACCTGCCTGATATCTTTTCCGTGCTCTAGGCACGACACAATTTCTGCCGCCCTCACAGCGTCGAAATCCCTGGCGCCAAACGCCGAAGCACCCACATACGCGCGCTTTGCCGCCGCCCAGAGCTTCAATGTCCAGCTCGATGGTAACTTCCAGTCCGGCGTCTGGGACTACGGCGCCAACGACTGGACTACGCCCCAGACCGCGGGCATGGATGTGATGAGCGTTAATTATACCCTCGAAGCGGGTGTCTGGTACTGCATCACCATCTACGATGTGGACGCCGGCCAGTGGGTCAGTGGCGCATATTTGAGCAAAGAAAACTGGACGGGGAACTAAATTCCCGTTAGGATGTCATAAGGTTGGGCGCTAAAAATCTAATCCGAGAGACATGGCGTCCTCCTTTCACTTAAACGCCTCCTGCCCTAAGCAAGCAGGAGGCGTTTCTTCTGCACCAAAAGCAGGCCCCGCGCAAATAACAATCAATCAATAGCAAGACCCAAAACATGGTTTGGCGCTTTCCCATCTGCGAAATCTGCGTAATCTGCGGATAAAATGCCGCATATCCGATTCGGCCTTAACACGAAAGACTTTCGAGAACGGCGCTATTTCCTGAGATCGCTTGCGGCAGGATGATCAAAAAAACAGGCGCAAGCCGGATAATTGAGGGCAAAGCAAAAGGGGCGAAACCTGTGTAAGGTTGCGCCCCTTTTGACTGCTTTCCCCCAATGGATCGCTCGCGTAAGCCCTCTAATCTCTATTCGCTCTTGTTAAAAGCACCTTCCTGTATCTGTTCCATCGTCGTATTGAAAAAATCGTCAAGTTGTTCCCGGACCAGTGATTCGGTCTGGTTGATGGACTCTTGCGTCTCGGGCGTCATGGCCTGAAGGCCCGTGATGATGTCCTTGGCCTCTTCGACCCCCTGTTCGAATCCCTTCATGACCTGGCTCTGGAATTCGGAAAAGCTTTCCTCGGTCATTTCGGGATGCTGCGTCTGCCAGGCTTTGAAGATGTAGCCCGTGATCCCATCGACAATGCGTCCGGCCGTGGCTTCGGGTGATGCATCGAAAGCCGCGCCATCGGTAGCCGGAGCGTTGGCCGCCTGAAATTCCGCCTTGCCCGCGGCTTCGAACATTTCCCGCGCCTGGGGCGGGAGCTCGATTTCCGTGCGGGAAAGAATGCGTTCCAGCAGCATGGCGTTGGCATCGACGCGCGCGGAATTTTCTCCCAGGTTCACGCTTTCGCCCTTGGCGGGCCCACCCACCATATTCTTCTGGATTTTTTCGGCACGGGTCTGCTCTTTGGCCTCTTCCGGTTGCTGCATTTCGCGCTCGCGCTGGACCTTGTTATTCGGCTGCGAGCCGCCGGGTTGGATATTCGATAAAGCCATTTTTTTGTCCTCCATGACGTGGGCGCTATGCTGCTGCCCGACTGCGTGTTCCTTCGCCTTCCTGGCAAAGGGGCTCAACATATAACTTATCGTCAATGTGAAGACGAAAGCTTAGTGTCCATTGTTTCGCTTTATTCTTTTCTGCAATAAGCCGGATCTTTTACAGTAAAAACAATTGCCATAACAGGCTCTTCTTTTTCGGCCAGGCCTATTATCAGCGCCTTTTGCTCGAAATCCGTTTTTTCAAACGTTTGTAACATTTACGAAATATTTCTTGTAATTTCAGGCAAATATGCAACTATTAGTTAGAAAACGACTATGCGTGAAAAAAGATATTGCAATGTCGTTTTAAAAAGTGTAATAAATCTTACGTGTACGGAAAGGTGAATTATGTCCGGTGATCTGATTCGCATTAAATCCCTGAGGAATTCCATGTCGCCTACCAACAAGCGACTGGCCGACTACATCGTGAACAACACAGAAGACGTCCCTTTTCTGTCGGTTCACGAACTGGCCAATCGCGCCAAGGTCAGCGTGGCGACGGTCAGTCGCTTTGCCAACTTTCTGGGCTACGATAATTACAAAAAATTTCGCACCCAGTTCGGCAAGGATTCGCTCTATACCTTTGATGGTATGTTCGAAGCGATCACCCCGCAAGACAGCGATGACGAGATCATCGACAAGGTGGTTAAGGGCAATATCAAGAGCCTCGAAGACACCTTGCGCGTATTGGATAAGGAAAGCCTGCTGAAGGGCGCGGACATGATTTCTCGCGCCCACCGTTTTCTCTGCTTCGGCATCGGCAGCAGCGGCTTTCTGGCCAAGGACGCCGCTTTGCGATTCGCACAACTCGACATACCCAGCGAAGCATACAGTGATTCTTATCAGATGATCGTACATGCAACCAACCTCAAGAAAAACTGCGTCGCCCTTGGCGTGTCCCATAGCGGACGCTCCGAAGTCACCGTGCGGGCCCTGGAAATCGCCCAGAACAACGGCGCTTTTACTATCGGCATTTCGAATTACATGCGTTCTCCGCTGCATGATGTCTGCGATGTATTTCTCTGCACCTCTTTTCCCGAAACCCACGTGGAAGCGGCGGCTTTGTCTTCTCACTTGGCCCAGATGTGTCTGGTCGATGCCCTTTATCTGCTGATGGCGCGTCGCATGAACCTGACGCAGTCCAAGATTGAAAACATCAACAAAATCACCGAGAAGAACCTGCGATTGGCGGAGCGATGAGCAAAAAACCACAGGACTACTTCTTGGGTATTGACTTGGGCGCCAGCAGCGGTCGTGCGATTTTAGGCTGCATACGACAGGGCAAACTCGAGTTGGAAGAAATTCACCGTTTCAAAAACGGTCCTGTGATGATGAGCGGTATCAATTATTGGGACTTTCCCGGTTTATGGAACAATATTATTGAAGGCCTGCGGATTGCCGCCGACAGAACGGGTGGCCGTCTGGCTGGCATCGGCGTAGATACCTGGGGCGTGGACTTCGGCCTGATCGGCAAGGACGGCCAGCTCCTGGGCAATCCCGTATGCCATCGTGACGCGCTTGCCGAACGGGGTCTGAAGCGGGCCCTTGACAAATTTACTCCGGCGGAATTTTACAAAATCATCGGCCACGCGCCGGCCCATGTTTCCACCATGGCGCAGTTGACGGAGATGGCGGCGACTCCCCTGCGCATGCGGCTTGAAAATGCCGAAGCCGTCCTGCTCATGCCCGACCTGATCCGCTTCCTTTTGTGCGGCGACATGCGCGTGGAACACACGGCTCTGGGCAGCACGCAATTGGCCGATATTTCCACGGCAAAATGGTCGGATGAAATCCTCAAAGCCTTCGATATTCCCAAAAATATCATGCCGCCCATTGTGCAGACGGGCGAAGAGGCAGGGACCCTGCGTCCGGAATTGGCAAAGATATCGGGCCTGAACAAGGTACCCGTCTATGCCGCGCCGGGACACGACACGGCCGCGGCAGGCGCGGCGGTTCCCTACACGGACGAAGAAAGCGCCTTCTGCATCATCGGCACATGGTCGATCCTGGGAACCCACGTGCAGGCGCCCGTGAATAATCAGGCCGCCGCCGACAAGGGCTTTCTCAATGAATTCGGCTTCGGTTCGATCCTCTTTGTGCATAATCTGCTTGGCCTCTATCTTTTTGAAAACCTCTATCGCCAACTGAACCGCAAGGAAAAGGTATCCTACGCGCAGATGGTGAAGATGGCAAAAGAAGCCAGGCCGTTTCAATATTTTATCAATCCCCAATCCCCCCGTTTCATGATGACCGACGACCCCGCCGCCGAAGTGCGGGGCTTCCTGAAAGAAGCCGGACAAAAGGCTCCCCGAGACATGGGCGCGCTGATCCGGGCCATTCTGGAATCGATGGTATGGAACTGGAAGATGGAACTGCAGAATACGTCCGAATTAACGGGCCGGGATTTCAAGCGCATCTGCCTGGTGGGTGGTGGCATTCGCAACACGCTGCTCTGCCAGATGGTGGCCGATGCCACGGGATTGGAAGTTTTGGCAGGGCCTGCCGAGGCGACGGTGATCGGCAACATCCTCGCCCAGATGAATGGCGCGGGCCTTGTATCGCAGGACCAGAGTTTGCAGGAGTTTGTGCGTCAATCGATTCACCTCAAACGTTACAAACCCCGCGAAGCAGGAGGATGGGAAAAGAATTACAGAAATTTTCTGAATTTTTTTACCCAAACAAGAAACATTTGAACCATAAGGTGCATTATTTTCAGAAAGGAAACTAACAATGCAACGCTATTACGATCCCGAGATTTTTCTCAAAATGATGGACGGAATCGACCTCGACGAACATGTGGTCGCTTCCTATTATGTCAAAGACCGCCTGGAAGGGGAAAAATTTCTGGACCACTTCTCCCTGGTGCAGGCCATGGGCTTTGAAGGCTCGACCGGTACCTGGGAGAAAATCGAAGAGCACACCGAAGAAGTCCGCGCGGCTTTCTCCAGCAAGATGGTGGGCTACCACGAGATTCCCAGTGACGATCCCTACACCAAGGCAGCCGTTGTGCAGCTGGCCTTCCCCATTCATGCCTGGGGCGATAATATTCCCATGATGCTGCTGGCTATCGCGGGTAACTGCTTTGCCTATTCCCAGAACCTCATGCTCACGGACATCTTCATCGGCAAAAACCTGCTGAAGAAGTTCCAGGGTCCCAAGTTCGGTATCGAAGGCATCCGCGAGCTGACCGGTGTGCAGGATCGTCCGCTTTCGCTGCATATCATCAAGCCCAAGATGGGCATGACGCCGGAACAAACGGCCAACCAGGTCGCCATGACCGCCGAGGGTGGCGCGGACATGTGCAAGGACGACGAAATGCTGGGCGATGCCTATAACAACACCATGGAAATGCGTCTGCCCAAGGTGATGGAATCGATCAACCGCGCCGCCGACAAAACGGGCAAGCGCATGATCTACCTCTGCTCGATTACCGATGAACCCGGCAAAATGCGCGACAAGGCCAAGAAAGCCATCGAACTCGGCGCGAACGGCCTGCTCGTCACCTATTCGGCCGGTCTGGGCGCACTGCGCGAACTGACCTCCGATCCCGACATCAACGTGCCCGTCATGCTCCATGCCTCGCACATGATCGCCATGATGAAGCAGATCGCCTGGCCCGTGATGGCCAAACTCTGCCGTCTCTGTGGCGCGGACCTCATGCTCACGCCGACGATGTGGTCGTCGATTCCGATGGTTTCGATGGAAGAAGGCCTGCGCACGTCTTTCCAGAAACTGGCTCCCTGGGGCGACATCAAGCGCACCTTCCCCATGCCCTGCGCGGGTGTGTATCCGGGTCTTGCCGAAGTGATTATTGGCGAGTATGGTCCGGACATCATTATTCCGGCGGGCGGCGGTATGCTGGGCCATCCCGATGGCTACACGGCCGGCGCGCAGTCCTGGCGTCAGGCGATTGACGCCGTCATGGAGGGCATTCCCCTTCCGGAAGCCGCCAAGAAGCCGGAAAACAAGGCCCTGCGCGGCGCTTTGGAAAAATGGGGCTACATGCAGCGCCCGAAGGCTCCGTGGCTGCGACTTGCTCCCGATTACCAGCCCAAGCCCATGAAGTTTGACGACTGATTGAAGCCAGGCTGGAACTGAAAAAAACGCTTTCCGGTCGTGCTCGAGGGGGATAGAATTTTCTTTCGGGCACGGCCGGATTGGCGTGATTACGATTTTCAGCATATAAGCCGGCAAGATGCCGGCGTTACGGTGGTACGATGCCGGTGGTATGCCGGCAAGATGCCGGCGTTACGATGGTACGATGCCGGTGGTATGCTGGTAAGATTGGCGATGATACGAAGACAAGGAG
>CAYWYC010000042.1:12886-15173 GCA_964462565.1 uncultured Candidatus Sumerlaeota bacterium
TGGTACGATGCCGGTGGTATGCTGGTAAGATTGGCGATGATACGAAGACAAGGAGAGATAAGGATGGCAACAGCCATTACGATTCCCGATATCGGGACGACGGTGGATCATGTAACGCTGGTGGATTGGCTGGTGAAGGAAGGCGATTCGATCAAGCGTGGCGATCCGATTTGTGAAATCGAAACCGACAAGGCGAGCAACGAACTGGAGTCGATTGCCCAGGGCGTGGTGCTGAAGTTGGTTGCGGAAGTGGGCTCGGAAATTGAAGTCGGCACGACGATTGCCTGGGTGGGCAAGGAAGGTGAAGCCATCCCCGGCGAAGAAGCGCCCGAAGTGGATTCCGCCGCGGAAAAGGAAGTTCCGCAGGAAGTTGCTGCGGGCCCGTCGAAAGCCATCACGCAAGTGCCGCCCATGCTGCGCAACCTGGCCCAAAAGGAAGGTGTGGACCTGGCAAAGGTCACCGGCAGCGGCCCCGGCGGTCGGATTACACGGGATGACATTTTGAACGCGAAAAA
Organism: uncultured Candidatus Sumerlaeota bacterium; assembly: GCA_964462565.1. GTDB lineage: Bacteria > Sumerlaeota > Sumerlaeia > UBA8349 > UBA8349 > CAYWYC01. The sequence continues at coordinate 13,402 of CAYWYC010000042.1, forward strand.
GGCACCGGGCCAGGCGGCTGCGGCGGATGCTCCGAAAGCATCGGAATCCAACATGGCTCTGTCCATAAACCAGCAGGCCGTGGGCAAGCAGGTGGTGCGCAGCCATCAGGAGATTCCACCGATCAACGCGCAGGTGGCTATCGACATGAGCGCCTGCCTGAAGCGTCGTGAAAGCGCGGCTGCATCGGGCAAAAAGCCCACCATGGACGCCATGTTTATCGAGGCCCTCGGAAAAATCCTGCCCGACTTTCCCCACTTCCGCAGCAAGATCGACGGCACAAACCGCAGCGAAAGTTCGGCGGTTAATATTGGTGTGGCCGTGAGCGGTGAAGTGGATCTTTTTATCCCCGTGGTGACGGATGTGGGGTCCAGGGCTCTTGACGAAATCGACGAAGCGGTTCGGGCCTTTGGCGAGAAGGCGCGGAAGGGCAGTTTTTCGGCGCGGGATTTCGGGCGTGCTTCAATGAGCATCAGCAACCTGGGCATGTATCCCGTTTTGAATTTCGCGGCCATCATCCCCCCCGGACAGGCCGCGGCGCTGGCGATCGGCGCAACGCAGGAAACCCCCGTCGTCCGTGATGGCAAGGTGGAAATCGCGCCCCTATGCGTGGCGACGCTTTCCGTGGACCACCGCCTCATCAATGGCCGCGAAGTGGGCGAATTTATCAAACGACTCAAGGAAGAAATGGAAAAAGCATGAGCGAAAAATATTCCAAGGAATTTCTCTTAAAACTGTACCGCAAGATGGTGCTGATTCGTAAGTTCGAGGATCGGGTCAAGTTTCTCTTTCTCGAAGGCATCATGCCCGGTACCATTCATCAGTACCAGGGCGAGGAAGCCTGCGCCGTTGGCGTGTGCGAGGTGCTGGAGGAACAGGACATCATCACCAGCACCCATCGCCCCCATGGCCACGCGCTGGCGCGGGGACTATCGGTGCAGGAAATGATGGACGAACTTTTCGGCAAGGCGACGGGCTGCTGCAAGGGCAAGGGCGGCTCCATGCACATGGGCGACCTGGATAAGGGCATGGTCCCGGCCATCGCCATCGTGGGCGGCGGCGTGCCGATTGCGACGGGCCTGGGCCTGGGCTACAAGATGCGCGGCGAACGCGGCGTGGCGGTCTGCTTCATGGGCGACGGCGCAAGTAATGAAGGCGCTTTTCATGAAGGCGTCAACATGGGCTCCATCTGGGACCTGCCGGTGCTTTACGTGATCGAGAACAATCTTTACGGCGCATCGACGCCCGTGAATTCGGTCATGCGCACCTCGACCATCGCCGAACGTGGGGCGGCCTATGGCATTCCCGGCGTCACGATCAACGGCAACGACGTGCTCAAGGTTTACGAAACGGCCAAGGAAGCAGCGGAACGTGCCCGCGACGGCAAGGGCCCCACGCTGATCGAACTCCTGACCTATCGCATCACCGGCCACAGCCGGCGCGACCCGGCGGCCTATCAGCCGGACGATGAAAAGAAGAAGGCCCTGGAGAATGAGCCGATCAAGGTCTTCCGCGAAAAACTGCTGGCCGACAACACGGCCACGACCGAGGAACTGGACGCCATCGACAGCGAGATCGACGACGAGATCGAAGTGGCCGTGGAAAAGGCGCAGCAGGCTCCCGATCCCAAGCCGGAAGACTGCCTGGAAGATGTTTTTGTCGAGGCGATTGACTGAGTACCGCCGGCATCCTGCCGGCAATCAAAAGCAGGATAAAGCAGAACAAGCCGGCAGGATGCCGGCGATACGATTAATCCGGCAAAATGCCGGCGATA
>CAYWYC010000042.1:15273-21403 GCA_964462565.1 uncultured Candidatus Sumerlaeota bacterium
ATGCCGGCGATACGATTAATCCGGCAAAATGCCGGCGATAGGATAACAGAGGAAATACAATGGCGAAATTATCCATAGCAGAAGCATTGCGGGAATGTATCCGCAGCGAAATGAAGCGGGACGAAAAAGTTTTTTGCATCGGCGAGGACATTGCCGTGCCCGGCGGATGGGGCGGGGCCTTTACGGTGACGCTGGGATTGGAGAATGATTTTCCCGACCGCATGTTGAACAGCCCGATTGCCGAAAACGGCCTCTTTGGCGTGGCCCTGGGCGCGGCCATGAACGGCATGCGGCCCATCGCTGACGTGCAGTATGCCGACTTTCTTTTTTGCGCCATGGACCAGGTGGCCAACCAGGTCGCCAAGATGCGCTATATGTCGGGCGGCAAGATCAAGGTGCCCCTGACCATGCGCGCCCCCGTCGGCGCAACGGGCCGCAGCGCCCAGCATGCCCAGAGCCTGGAACCTTTCTTTCTGCCGCTCCAGGGCATCAAGATCGCATGCCCCGCCACGGCCTACGACGCCGTTGGCATCCTGCGCACCGCCATACGCAGCGACGACCCCGTCCTGATCTTCGAGCACAAGCTGCTCTACGGTTCCAAGGGCGCGCGCGCCGAGTCGGGCACGGTCGATGCGTCGAGCGAAATCCCCGAGGAGGATTACACGGTGCCTCTGGGCAAGGGCGTAGTTCGCAAGGAAGGTTCGGACGTGACGATTATCGGTACGCTCATGATGATGCACCGCAGCATCCAGGCGGCGGAATTACTTGAAAAGGATGGCATATCGGCCGAGGTTATCGATCCGCGTTCGCTGGTGCCCTTTGACTGGAACCTGGTGCGCGAATCCGTGTCGAAGACGGGCCGGGTGGTGATTGTGGAAGAAGCGCCGAAGCGCGGCGGTGTGGGGGGCGAGATTGCCGCGACCATTGCCGAGGACATGATGGACCTGCTGCTCGCGCCGATCAAGCGCGTGGCCGCACCGAATACACCGGTTCCCTTCGCGCCGCCCATGGAAAAAGAATTCTTCGTCCCCAACGCCCAGAAGATCGCGGCGGCAGCGAAGGAAATTGTGGAATACTGACGGTTTGCATCCTTGTTTATGAAAGGGCCTGCAAAAATGAATCTCAAAGCCAGACAGCATGAAGTGATGGAATGGTCACTCACAGGAAGCGGCCAATGCGACAACCCTTATGCCGACATCGATGTGGATGTCATTATTCGCGGCGACTCGGGCGAGTGGCGCGTTCCGGCTTTCTGGTCGGGCGGCATGGAATGGCGGGTGCGTTTCGCGCCGCCTGTGCCGGGTGCTTATAAGTGGCGCAGCGAATGCTCCGATTCGGAACAAGCGGGTCTGCACGGTGTTGAAGGCACGCTCGAAGCCGCGCCATATACGGGCGACAATCCGATCCTGAAGCACGGGCCTTTGCAGATTGCCGACAATAAGCGTCATCTGCGCCATGCCGACGGCACACCTTTTTTCTGGCTGGGCGATACGTGGTGGATGGGATTCACGAAACGGCTTTCCTGGCCCGAGGGTTTTGAGGAATTGGCCGAAGATCGCCTGCGAAAGGGCTTCACGCTGATCCAGATGGTGGCCGGGATTTATCCGGACATGCCATTCGGCGACCCGCGTGGCGAAAGCGAAGCCGGGCTGCCCTATGACGAAAAACTCGATCGCGCGAATCCGGCATGGTGGGACCTGGCCGACCTGAAAGTGCGCTGTCTCGTGCGCAAGGGACTGACGCCTTGCATCGTCGGCTGCTGGGGTTATTACGCTTCGATTTTCGGAACGGAAAAAATGAAACGCCACTGGCGGCATATCATCGCGCGCTGGGGCGCCTATCCGGTGCTGTGGTGCCTGGCTGGCGAAGCGACCATGCCCTACTACCGCGAAGGCGATTGGGAACGTGATCCTGACAAGCAGCGCAAGCAATGGACGGAAATCGCGCGCTATGTGCATGAGATCGATCCCATGCAGCGCCCGGTGACCATCCACCCGACCCACTCGGGCCGGGAGCAGGTGGAAGACGACAAGGTGCTCGATTTCGACATGCTCCAGACGGGCCATGACGGACGTGTCGCCATCAAGAATTCGGTAACACGCATCCGCGAGAGCCTGGCCAAAACCCCCGACATGCCCGTCGTTATCGGTGAGGTGATTTACGAAGGCATCATGCACGACAGCGATGCCGAGAAGGAGCGGCTGGTTTGGTGGGCGAGCATGCTGAGCGGGGCCGCGGGTTTTACTTATGGCGCGAACGGCATCTGGCAACTCAACGAACCCGGCAATCCCTACGGTCCATCGCCCCACGGCGGCAACTGGGGAAATACGCCCTGGAACGAAGCCGCCCAGCTTCCCGGTTCCACCCATCTCGGCCTCTCCGCGCGATTCATGCAGCGCTTTGACTGGCAGAAGATGGAGGCCCATCCCGAATGGATCGAGCCGCAAGTCGAGGAAGACGATTTCTATAATTACTATGCCGCAGGCGTTCCCGGGGAATACCGCCTGATTTATTTTTACGCCCTGATTCTGCCCTGGAGGAAGGAACGCCCCGTCGTCACGAGCCTCGAAAAGGGCAAGCAATACAGCGCATTCTGGTTCGATCCCCGCACCGGCATAAAAACGGAAATCGGCCTTATCGAAGGTGACAAGGACGGAAAATGGGAAGTGCCGCTGACGCCGGAGTTGAAGGACTACGTCTTGGCGCTGCATGCGAAATGAGTTTCAGGTTTACACTTCTGGACTCCCGGATGATTGATCCTGTTTTTGGTCGTTTATGAAAGTACGCTAAAGCGCGCTTCGACTATTGTCAGAAAACCTTTCCCTCCGGATAAATCCGGGGGCAAAGAAGAGCCTGCTGAAGCAGGCTAAGAAATCCGCTCCCCCCTTGATAGGCCGATTTTTTTTGATGTGGCTTATCAGGCCGGGTTTTGCGATTGTTGTTTGACTGCTTTATATTTGGATAACGACACATTCCGAACATTTTATTTTTTAAGGGAGGCTGATTATGCTTGGTAAGAACAATTTTGGCGCGTGCATGCCCACTTTTGGCAGTTGCGCGGATCGTTATTGTCTGAGCGGCTATGGCGGTGGCGGCACGACGATGGAAGAAATGCTGGACCTGGCCACGACGGTCGAGGGACTGGACGGCCTCGAACTCGTGGGCAACTGGCATGTCAACGACGACAACATCCACGACGTGGCGAAGATGTTCAAGGACCGCAATCTGCAAATCTGCATGTTGGTACCGGATCTTTGGACGCAAGCTAAATGGGGCAAGGGCAGCCTGGCCGCGCCCGACGCCAAAACCCGCAAGGCCGCCGTCGAAGAGATCAAGAAGGTTCTCGACTGGGCCGCCGAACTCAATTGCCCCTATATCGACGTCTGGCCCGGACAGGACGGCTACGACTATAGTTTCGAGGCCGACTACATCGAATGCTGGAAGTGGATGGTGGACGGCTTGCAGCAATGCGCCGACCACAATAGCAAGGTGCGCATGCTGGTGGAATACAAGCCCCGTGAACCCCGCACCCATTGCTTTGTGGACCACGTGGGCACGGTGCTGCTCATGCTCAAGGACATGGACAGCGTGGGCGTTCTGCTCGATGTGGGCCACAGCATGCAGGGCCAGGAGAACATCGCCTATTCCGCCGCGCTTTTGCACGAATATGGCAAGTTGGACTACCTCCATCTCAACGACAACTACGCCGACTGGGACGACGACATGATGGTGGGCGCGGTGCATTTACCGGCTTACCTGGAATTCGTCTATTGGCTCAAGAAGGTGAAATACAAGGGCTGGATGACGCTCGATATCTTTCCTTATCGCGAAGACGGTGTCAAGGCCGCCATGGAATGCAAGAACTGGATGGAAGGATTTATGGCCGCCATCGACAAGGTCGGCATGGCCGAAATCAAAAAGGTTATCAAGTCCGCCGACGCAACAAAGGCATCGGCAATGATGCGGCAGATGGTCGGCATGGGCTGAGAAGAAATTTTACCCCTTCGTTTTTTCGCCGAAAAGACTTGACCCCGATTCAGGCGCGGGAGTAGTATGAAGCCAGAACCGGAAGTTCCGGGCCAATGAGGATATTATGAAGCATACGCGCTACATCTCCCCTCTCCTCCACAACGCAGCCGCTAAAACTGCTGTAGTTGTAGTAGTACTCGTATGCCTCTTATATCCGATTGCGCCCTAGGAACGCGGTAACAAAGAAACTCACTTTACCCCCGTCGGCGCAAAGCCGGCGGGGTTTTTTCGTTTCTACCGCCTTTTATCCGGAAAACCAAATTTATCGCAGCAAAAGGAGCGAACACAAAATGAAACACTCAGGAGCGGAAATCATCATCCAACTTATCGAACGCCAGGGCATCACCACCGTGGCGGGCATCCCCGGCGGATGCAACCTGCCGATCTATGACGCCATCCATCGCAGCGCCATCCGCCATATCCTTACCCGCCATGAACAGGGCGCCGCCTTTGTCGCCCAGGGCATGTCCCGCGTCTCGGGCAAGGCCGCTGTCTGCCTGGGCACTTCCGGCCCCGGCGCAACAAACCTCGTCACCGCCATTGCCGACGCCAAACTCGACTCCATACCCATGGTTGCCATTACGGGACAGGTACCTTCCTCGCTCCTGGGTACCGACGCCTTTCAGGAAGTGGACACCTATGGCATGACCATGTCGATCACCAAGCATAATTTTCTGGTGCAGAAGGCGGAGGACCTGCTGGAGATCATCCCGAAGGCCTTTGAGATTGCCGAATCGGGCCGGCCCGGTCCTGTGCTGGTCGATGTTCCCAAGGACGTTCAGTTGCAGGAAGTGGAATTCGACCATTGGCCCGATCCCTTTGTCAAACCCGAGCCTTCGCGATGCAGCCGCAAGGGCATCGAAGGCGTGGCGCAGATGATCCGCGAGTCGAAGCGTCCGGTTTTCTATATTGGCGGCGGTATTATCGCGGCCAATGCCTCGGAAGAATTGGCGCGGGTCGCCCGGAAAAATTCGATCCCGGTGACGGCCACACTCATGGCGCTGGGCGCTTTTCCTTCGGATGACCCGCTCTTTCTGGGAATGCTGGGCATGCATGGGCCGCGCTATACCAATTACGCGCTGGAAGAAGCCGACCTGCTCCTGGCTTTTGGCGCCAGGTTCGACGACCGCGCCACGGGCAAGGTGGCGCAGTTTTGCCCGAATGCCAAAATTGCCCATGTCGATATCGACGCCTCGGAAATCCACAAGATCAAGACGGCCCACCTGCCGGTGACGGGTGATGTGGGTCAGGCACTGCGCCAGTTGGAGCCGCTGGTCGAGGAGAATGACCGGGCTGAATGGAACGCTCGGATTCGGGAACTCAAGGAAGCCCATCCCTTTGAAATCCCTGAAGAGGCCAGGCAGCCCCTGCGGATGATCGCCGAGATCGGCAAGGCCCTCGATCCGGAGGACATCGTGGCGACCGACGTGGGCCAGCACCAGATGTGGACGGCCCAGGCTTATCCCTTCAGCCGTCCGCGCAAGTGGCTGACTTCCGGGGGTTTGGGGACGATGGGATTCGGCCTGCCGTCGGCGATCGGCGCGGCCCTGGCGGCCCCCGACCGCACGGTGCTGTGCGTTTCAGGCGACGGCTCGATCCTCATGAACATTCAGGAATTCGCCACGCTGGCCGATCTGGGGCTGAATGTGAAGGTGCTGATCATGAACAATGGCGCACTGGGTCTGGTTCGTCAGCAGCAGGAACTTTTCTACGGCGCTCAGTATAGCGCGTCCCAGTTCCAGACGCACCCTGACTTCGCGGGCATCGCGCGGCATTTTCATCTGCCTTCGATCGACCTGACCGAGGAAGACGATCCGGCCACGGCGCTTATCGAGGCCATGTCCAAGCCAGGCCCCTGCATCATCAACGCGCCCATTCCCGCAATGGAAAACGTCTTCCCCATGGTGCCGCCCGGCGGAGCCAATCGCGAAATGATCGGCGGCGAAAAGAAGATCATCGCCTGATTTTGCGTACCTCGCCTCTGCGCCTTCGTGGTGGGTCATTCATTACGAAGGCGCAGATCCTGTCCTTTTTTGAAATATTAGACTGAACACCAAAACATGATTGCAAAAAATCCGCGCTATGATTTCGGCTTCATCCG
>CAYWYC010000043.1:0-21383 GCA_964462565.1 uncultured Candidatus Sumerlaeota bacterium
AATACTTTCGAGAACGGCTCTATATGAAAAAAAGCGGAAGCACTTTTCTAAACGCTTCCGCTTTTGGCTATTTCAGAAACCGGTTTTTACGCACCGGCTATATGTAACTTCAGGCTATTATTCAGCCAGGCCTTCTTCCTGAATTTTCTTCCACATGTCGCTGGCTTTTTCCAGCTGTTCCTTGGCGATGGCATCGCTTTCCTGCTTGGCTTTGCGCATGTTCTCACGAGCCTGGGCGGCGGCGAATTCCGAGGAACTTTCGTTGGCCAGGTTCTTCGGCATCGCAACCAGCACCCAGTACTGCCAACCATAACCCGTCGGGGTCTTCCAGCGTTCGACGTAGGTGTCCTTGTCCTTGGCGCCGCTCACATAGTTGGCCGCCAGCTGCTTGGTGTATTCGCGGGCGCTTTCCGTGGGATTCACCACGTCGGAGGAAAGGCCAAAGTCCACGCGGGCCTGTTCGATTTTGTTCTTCACCAGGGTTCCCATGTTCTGGGTGATCTGGGTGCGGGCGTCCATCATGGCGCGACGATGGGCCAGTTGCTCGGTGGCCAGGCGACCGCTGCGGCCGATGAAGTACATGTTGCCGTCGCTGTCATCGGGGGCCTTGAGCGTCCAACCGGGTCGTTTGTCGGAGCTGGACCAGACGAGTTCTTCATCCGGGGCCGCGCTGGCCTTGGGGTCCACTTTTTTGCCGCCACATCCGACCATCAGGCCGGCCAACAGGGTCATAACCATTGCGAGTACGATCAGTTTTTTCATGATACTTACCTCCCTTTTCCTTTGGTTCATGTCTTCGATATTTGCTTCTTTTTTTTGCTTCGTTTATTATCCTGCGTTCCTGGCCGGCATGGCCGAGGAGTTTGAAACCGTGCTGTCAATCCGCGTCGGTAAATCCTTCTTCGGCCAGTTTTTTCCAGAAGTCCGAGGCGTCTTCATACTGCTGCTTGGCCTGTTCGTTGCTTTCCTGGCGGGCCTTTTTCTGGGCCTTGGCCGCCATGTCCTGGGCCGTTTCCTTGTAGCCTTCCTCCACCACGGACATGGGAATATAACTGAGCACATAAGCCTTCCAGCCGGGTCCCGTGTGCGTGTTCACCTGAATCACATACCACTCGCGGGCCTTGAGTTTTTCCACCATGTTGGCGGCGAGAGCCTTGTCGAAGGCCTTCATGCTGACCGTCGGATCCTGCACGGAACTCGAAAGACCGAAACTGACGCGGGCGCGGTCGTACTTGGTCTTGACCATTTCGCCCATGTACCGCACGACCTGGCGGCTGGAGTGGGCCATGGCCTCATCGCGGGCCTGGGCTTCTGTGGATACCGGAGTGGAAAGACCGACGAAGTACATGCTGTCGCCGCTGTTGTCCGGTTCGCGATCGACCCATTCGGGCCGGGGTTTTTGCGTGGCCACGGGCTGGTTGACCACGTCCTTGTTGCCCGAGCATGCCGCCATGGAGATGGCAATGGCCAGAAAAATAACAGTCATAAATATGCGCATAATCTTGGCTCCTTTTTCGGATTGCTGCAACCTTGTCCTCAATCTGCTTCTTGGTCGCCTTATTCTCCCACTTCATCCATCATCTGCTTGCCGTCTTTGTACTGCTGCTTGGGGTCCTTCATTTCGGGATCATAAACTTCGCGTTTCCCGCCGCAGCCCAATGTGATGGCTGCCAATGTGATGATTATCAGACCTGCCACGATTTTTTTCATGATTCCGCTCCTTTTTTTTACTTTTTTTCTGCGCATGCAAAATCTTCTATATCTTTATCGCTCCATCATCCTCTTTTTTCATTTTTTCTCGACAGTAGTCAGAATGGTCTGCGCTTCGCCATAAGCCACATCGGGACGCAGGCCGTGGCGGCGCAGGACGTTCAGGATCGTTTCCATGTCCTCGTTGAGCACCCTGCCAAAGTCATAATCCTGTCCGGCCAGTTCGGGGAAAGGCTTGCTCGCCGCGAAGGCCCAGAGCCGCTCCGTGCCGAAAGGCTTGGTAATCATAAACTCGAATCGCGCGTCGTCCGCCGGAATCTTGAAGAACTCGCCCGCCGGATAACGGTTGTTCCCGGAAAAGCGGTTCGGCAGCACCTGGAGCAGGTTGCGGTCGGCATCCTCGTAGATCAGCAGGATGTGGGCGTCGCGGTTCGTGCTGAAGAAATAGACGATTTTTTCGCCTTCTTCATATATCTCACCATCGCCACGCTGCGAGGTGACTTCGATCTGGATGGGCTTCCCGCTGCCTGTTTCGGAAAATTCTTCGTACGTATCGAGCAGCGTCGGGATAATGCCCAGTCCCGGTGGAATCGCGCTGGCGGGAATCGTGATCAGGGCCGATGCCAGAATCACGTCTTCCGTCCCCGCCTTGAGCAGTTGCACGCTCAGCTTCACATCACCGCCATACACCGCGTATTGCGTCTTGATCGCTGCTTCCGCTCCGTCGATCACCGCCTGGGCTGTGGCCGACTGCATCTTCGGCACGACCAGGTTACCCCGGCTCAGCTGCTTCTGCGTCTGCTCCATCACGGATCGCGAACGCTCGCGCTGGTCCACCACGACAATGTCCTGGATACGGGCGACCTGGTTGCGCATTTCCGCCTTCACCAGGTAGGAAAATTTGCTCCCCTGCCGCGTGTCTTTGTGTTCGAGATTTTCATAGGTTACGGGACCCAGAAAAACTTTCTGCGCCGGCGGATCCATCGTGGCCGGCCCCTGAAAAAGCTGGCGCACCGCCACCAGCACCGAGGCCGGAATCGTCTGGTCGGCCACGGTCACGCTCAGGGTGTTTTCCTTGGTTTCCATGAGCGAGGCCACGTCCTGACCCAGGCTGCTGATGGCTCGGGCGTTTTCGTCAACCTTGACCACATAAGCTCCGGGCTTGATATTCGGCACGTCAAAGAGCGCCTGGCCCTTGATGTCGCTCGTGCTGCGGGCCACAACCCGCTGGGAAGCTTCCTCGCGCAAAACCAGGGGCATGTCCGCCACGGGCTGCACGCGATTGTCATGAAAACACAGCACCCACACCGGCACGCTCGATTCAAAACGATTTGCCGGAACATAAACCTGGCCGCTGTAGCGCCCGGTGTCGATCATGATCGTATTGAGCACATCCCGCGCGCGTGACCGTACCTGGGCGATTTCGTTCAGGATAGGTTCTTTGTATTCCGGTTTGTTATAGGGCCAGCCATACTCGGACATGCGCTGGCCGCTTTCGATCAGATTCTTCCAGGTCTGTTTGACCTTGGCCATGGCCGCCAGGGGCTGGCTGCGCGAAAGTTCCACATCGATGCCTTCTTGCAATTCCCGGCTCGATGCGATGGCCGCATTCTGCATGGAACGCGCCTTCTCGCGCTGCTCTTCCACCCACTTGCGCACGTTTTCGATTTCCGATTCCTTGACCGACGCCAGCACCCAATACTGCCAGTATTTCGTATATTCGCGCTCGCCCTGCACCACACCATAGCGCTCGAAATAGCCTTCCCTGGCCTTCATGCCGCTGATCTTGGCGTTCACCTGCTGCTTCATGCGCCGGATATTGGAAAGGGTAGGATCTTCGATCTGGCCGGCGGCGCCGAAGGAGACTTCCAGTTCCTTCTGGATTTCCTGAATTTCCACACCCGTGAAATTGGCAAATTCCATGCGGGCATAGCGCATGGCTTCTTCGCGCGCGGCCTGTTCGGTGGCATGCTTGGCCGAAATGCCCACGAAGTACATCATGCCGTCACTGGCTTCGGGTGGGGTAATGGTCCAGGAAGGACGGCTTTCGGCGGAGCGTTCCAGCAGCGTTTCCGCGCCCGTAATCTCCGGGCTGTCGCCGGGGGAAGCCGTTTGGCTGGAAGCACAAGCGCCCAGAAACAACATGAGAGTCACAAGGCAGATAAGCCCGACAGCGCTGAACCTACGACGAATGATTTGCATGTCCATAAACGAACTCCCATCTAGAATTCGCAAGCATCCAACCTCTTCATCCCCTCACGCTTGCTCTATTAAGGCTCTTTGGGAGGCTTCGAGTCAAGCCTAAAGCCACCCGCCAATCAAAAGCCTTCCCCTTAAGTATCCGCCTTTGTCAGATCTTTTTCATATAAAACCCGCATTAAAACCAGGCCGTGGGCCGGAGCCAGCCGAAAGGAAAGCCGCCGCTTACCCGTACGCAGCATCTCCTCCAACTCCGAAATCCGCTGCTTGCCCATGCCGATCTCGATCAGCATACCCGACATGAAGCGCACCATGTGATGCAGAAAAGACCGGCACTTGAAGTCAAAATGATGAATCGGATGGGCGTCCAGGTGGTGGGCCGTTTCCATCGTAAGCACCGTTCGCTTGGCCGAACAGGCGCTGGACCGGAAGGCGCTGAAGTCATGCTCGCCTTTGAGCAGTTGGATGGCCTGGTCCACGGCGTTCCAGTCGATCTCACCCGGCAGGTGCAGGTAGCGCTTGCGGTCGAGGGCCGGGGCCACGGGCTGATTGATCATGGAATAGCGATACCATCGCATGCGCGCTTCGCGGCGTGGATCAAAAGACAGGTTGCAGGGCTGGGCTTCCTGGATGCGGATGTCCTCGGGCAGGTTCGTGTTGCCGCCGCGGACCAGCGCCTGTTCGTCGATATTGGGCGCCGTAGTCATCACGCGCACCACCTGCCCCATGGCATGGACGCCGGAATCGGTGCGTCCGGCTCCATAGCATCGCACGGGATGGCAGGTAACGTATTCGAGCGCCTCTTCCAGGCTTTGCTGGATACTGGGCTGATTCGGTTGGCATTGCCAGCCGCAATAATTGCTGCCGTCATATTCCACAATCAGACGAAAAGCCCGCATTTCGCCCATCTCGTTTTTTTCCTTGTCCTCGATGTCGTCGCCGACATCATCGGCAAGTTTGGTATTGGTTTCCTGGTAAGACGTCATAAATCCTCAAGTCAGCGTGAAAAGTTTGAATTGGGGCCTCTGCCAAGGGCTGCGAATACCCCCTATTGATTCGCTAATACGAAAAAACTTTGGGAAAGGCGTTAATCATTTTCCTTCCCTATAACTATCCATGTTTCGCCCTCGAAGCTCAAGGACAAAACCTTTCTCGCAAAAGGCAAACAATCGTGAAAAACATGAGATGAGTTGGCGCAGCAAAGTCGCAACCCATAATATCCGCGACACCGGCGAGGCGAAGCATTTTGGATGGAGATACAGTCCGGATTTTTCGCTTATAGATCGCAATCGCACGCGCAATCGCAATCGCAATCGAATTCCCCAAAGAAACCAGACCCACCGGGCCGCCCGGGTGTGAAAAAATTGCTTCTGCTTTGGGCCGCGATAGAACTATCCGGGTGCGGGCTTTATTTGATCAGCTTCTGCACGTCTTTGAACGCGGGATGCTTGGCGTCGCCCACCCATTCCATCAGCACCATTTCTGTGGTGGCGATGGTAACGCCCGCCTGGCGCAGACGACACAGCGCCTGCTGGTGGTTTTCCGGAGAACGCGAGCTGACGGCATCGGCCACCACCACAACGCGCAGCCCTTTTTCGGCGGCATCCAGCGCCGTCTGCAAGACGCAAACATGGGTCTCGATGCCGCAGAGCACCAGCGTGAATCGGCCCGACTTCTCGATCAGTTCTTCAAATTCCGGCGCGCCATAGCAACTGAAAAGCGTCTTTTCGAGGACCGGGATATCGGGCGAGATGTGCGCCTTGACGGCTTCCACCGTCGGCCCCAGACCATTGGGATATTGCTCCGTGACCACCACGGGGACCTTGAGCATTTGCGCGGCACGGATCAGGCGATCCGTTCCGGCAACGACACGCTCGCTTTCGCTCATGTGGGGCAGGAGGCGCTCCTGAATGTCCACAACGCAAAGGATGGATGTTTCGGCCTGAATAATTCCCTGGGGCATGATAGTCTCCTTTTGACGAATAGCGCCGGAATTCTTCCTGCTTAAGCGATTTCCTCGATGTGCATGATAAAGGGCTCCTGCTGGTTCACGTCGAGTTCCCGAATCTGGCGCAGCGCCGCCTGCAACTGGGCTTCGCGCGCCTGATGACTCAGCACGAAAACCGGAACCGCGTTCATCCCTTCCCGGGCGTCGACCTGCTTGATGGACTGGACGCTCACGCCTTCCTGTCCCAGGATAGACAAGACCTGCGCCAGCGCGCCGGGCTGGTCGCTCAGGTAAAAGCGCATAAAGTAGCGCGTTTCGAGATCTTCCATAGGGCGCAGTTTCTTGGATTCTGTCGCCAGGCAAAGCCGCATCTCGCGCAGCAGACCGCCTTCGGCCAAACCGGAGGCCAGGGCCATCAGGTCGGCAATGATGGCGCTCGACGTGGGCGCGGGACCGGCCCCACGGCCACTGAGCATGACCGAACCCGTGAGGTTTCCATCAATCCGCACGGCGTTATAGACGTCGTTGACGCCCGCCAGCCGCGAAGTATGGGGCAGCAGGCAGGGGTGGACGCGGACCTCGATGGAAGCGTCATCATGACGAACGGCCACGCCAAGAAGTTTGATCACATAGCCCAGTTCCCTGGCAAAGGCAATGTCGCCCGCCTCAATGCGCGTGATGCCCGTGCAGGGCACATCGTTGAAGCGGATGTCCTGGCCGTAGCAGAGCGTCGCCAGGATGGCCAGTTTGTGCGCCGTGTCCTGGCCTTCCACATCAAAAGTCGGATCCGGTTCGGCATAACCCAGTTCCTGGGCCTGGCCCAGGGCGGTCTGGAAATCCAGAAACTGCTCGCTCATCTGTGTCAGAATATAGTTGGCCGTTCCGTTAATGATGCCGCGGACGGCCTCGATATCGTTTCCGGCCAGGCTCTGGTGCAGCGTGCGGATCAGCGGAATACCCCCGCCCACCGCCGCCTCGAAAAGCAGACAGACTTCGTTTTCCACGGCTACGCGGATCAGGTCCATGCCATGCACCGCCATCAGCGCCTTGTTCGCCGTGACCACGTGCTTGCCCGCTTGCAGCGCCTTTTCGATAAAGGTGCGCCCCGGTTCCATCGTTCCCGTCAACTCCAGAATCACATGGATATCGGGATCGTTGATCAGGGCGTCGGTATCCTTGGTCAGGATGGCGGGATCGTAATCCGCCCTGCGCTTGGTATCTATATCAATATCGGCAATGCGCGCCATCTGGATGGGATGGGGCAGGCGCGCGTCCAGCAGCGTCCGGTTCTGGTTCAGCGCATTGACCACGCCGGTTCCAATATTCCCAAATCCAATCATCCCAACCTTAAGGGGGGCGTTTTCGTTTTCAAAGCTCGCGGGCATCGTATTCATCCTTTCCGTCTATCGATTCAGCATGCCGAATACAGCTATAAGCAGCGCATTCGGCTGAAGACAGCTATATTGCCGCTAAATGCCCCTTTTTTCAAGGGATTTAGGAATGAGAAAAGGTTTTATGAGTCTTTTTCAAAGAATGCCATTCTCAAAGCATTTACATTGACAACTACATATCAGGTTGCTATGCGTAACAAGGTTGGATAATATAACGTTTCAGGTGTGCAGGGATATTTCAAGAAACCAAGGAGATGCAATGAATCCTGAATTAAATAGACTCATTGAAATAAGCCGCCAGGGACGCCTGCAAGAGGCTAAAGATGCTTATGAAAAATATTTTCTTAAGTTCCCTGACGATTATGAAGCCCGTGGCCATTATGCCTGGCTTCTGATGAGCCTGACCAAATATGAAAAGGCACTGGAGGTATATGACGAACTCGTTGAAACACATCCGGACAATGACGAACTTTATTTGAGAATGGCCCAGGCCTATTCGCACCTGGAACAAGCGGAACCGGCATTGCGGCTGATACAGAAATGTTTGCGGCTCAATCCCCATAACAAAGAAGCGGTGGAATGTTGGCTCCGCCTTCTGGAACGCCGGGAAAGCAAAACCGAGAGCCCCGATTACACTGTGGAAGCAATCACAAATGTACCTATAAACCCTGTAATTTCTAAGTTGGAAGCCCACCCGGAAAACTTCCCGGGCTCGGTTTTCCCCAAGGTCGGGCGTTTGCTTCATTTCCTTGTCAAATGCATACAGCCTTCATTAGCCGTTGAGATCGGGTCTTACGTAGGATATTCCACCATTTGCATAGCGCAAGCGATAAAGGAAACAAGCAAGGGCCATCTGCATGCTTTTGATCTCTTCGGTGAGATGTACGAAAATGCCTATTCCCCCATATTGCCTG
This sequence comes from uncultured Candidatus Sumerlaeota bacterium, assembly GCA_964462565.1. Taxonomy (GTDB): domain Bacteria; phylum Sumerlaeota; class Sumerlaeia; order UBA8349; family UBA8349; genus CAYWYC01. The sequence continues at coordinate 8,163 of CAYWYC010000043.1, forward strand.
AAAGCAGAGAGCAACTTGAGGTGGTTCAGGCACATTTGCGCGAAGCTGATTTGCAGCCTTATGTCAGCCTGCATCAGGGCGATTCTTCAACGAATGTAAAGGAGCATTTCAAAGGACAAAAAGAAATACTGGACTTTGCCTTTATTGATGGGGACCACCGACTGAGAGGGTGTTTCAAAGACTGGGAAGCCACCCTGGGACTTATCAAGCCCCAAGGGATCATTGTTTTGCATGACACGAATCCCGATTTTTGTCATTGGCTCGGTCCATACAATCTGATGGAAGAATGCAAAAAATACCCCGACCATTTTCAAGTCCTGAATATCCCCACTCCTGAAATGTTTGGGCTTGGCATAATCCAGAAACTGGGCAGCGATTCTCCCCAGAGATGGAACCCTTCCTTGATGAGTTTAATCAAAGAAGGATTCCTGGAAATAAGCTCGAAAAAAAATTGACGCAAATAGCATCACTTCAACTATACGAGGGTATCAAAAATAATCTTTGGGAAAAAGCCTGGCCTTGGGGACTCAGCGTCTGGGCAGATCTTCCATTTTCGGCGGATTAATGCTGATGGGTTCGCGGTGTTTGGGCCGCAGGATTACCAGAATCGGCGTTTGCAAGGTGCTCTGGATATTGACGGGATAGGTCGTGTCGTAGTACCCCGCCTTCTTGGCGACCACCTCGTGGCGACCATAGCTGAGGCGAACCGTCTGGGGGCTGTTGCCGATGAATTTGCCGTCAATGAAGACGCGGGCGTTGCCGGGCTGGGTGCTGACCTTGAGTTGCCCCATGCGGTTGGCCGGATATTCATCGATCACGTAAAAATAGGCCTCGTCCCGGGCGGTTTGGTGGGCCGGTGGGGTGTAGGTATCGCGCTCCACGATGACGATGCCTGCATCTCCGGTTTCTTCGTCTTCTTCTTCAATAATGACAATGCCGTCGTCGTCCTTTTCGGTGACGTGCATGCCGGTGTCGGGTTTTTTGCGGCCCAGCTCCTTGCCTTTATTTTTGCCCTGCTGCTGGTCGGGGCCGGGGATATTGAGGTGCCCAATGTCGGGACCGTCATTGGATTTGCGGCCGGACTGAATGCGGATATGCTCACTGTCGCGGACGCCCTCGCGCTCGATCCGCTCGAGCCGCTGCATCATGCCCTGCGCGCCCTGGGGACGCTGGGGATAAGGATCGGCCTTCTGGAAAGTGTGATAGTCCTGGAAATAGGTGGTGTAACCGGGGCGGTTGGTCACGGCGATAATCTCAAGCTGCTCGCGACCTGTTGGACCGGCCACGCGCAAATTGTAGTCCTGCGTGGGGATGCTGTAGTTCGTATTCGCCCGCAGGTAATTGGCCTTGTCGTAATAATTGGGAAAAAGCTGGATCGTCCGGCCCTGGGAATCAACGTTGAAGATATAGACATAGGCATCCTGGTTGACATTGAAGAAAATGCGGATGGACTTGCCGACCTTGTAGCGCGGCAGATCGGTCCATATTTTTACTTCGAGTTCGCTGTCTTTTTCTTCAATGATAATGCCCTTTTCGGGGCGGTCCATGTCCGGAGCCATCCCCGGCTTCTCATCCAGTTCCTTTTGCTTGATGCTTTCATCGCGATAAGGGGGCCGGGCATGGGCCTGCATAGCCATCCAAATAAAGAGCGCCAGGAGGCTCGTAACCAGAACCCGCACCAGTAAAGGCCGAAAATCGGGCCGACTGATCACACGGGCTTTCGCAGCATATTGTCTTGCAGCCAAACGTTTCGTCATAATAAGACCTCCTCACACACATGATCGCGCTCAACATCGCACAAACGACTTCTCCACATACCGACATTATAAATCACGAATAGTTCCATTGCAACCAACCCGTCGAATTACCCAGGCCAATCCCCGCCTTTTCCCCAAAAAAACGTACCGCCGGCATCCTGACGCCAGCCCACTTGTCAACCAGAGATAATGAGCTTGTCCGGCAACGTAATCATACTGAACGGCCATCTGAATTGTTATCATATCCCCAAATAGAAAATAATACATAAGGTAGATAGATAATTGAAAGAATCCCGTCAGAAAACAATATGAGCGCAATCAAGCCCCATTTGGTTTTTGGCTTTCCCGAGAACCTCCTCCAAATGTCTTTGATAGATATAAATGGTCCCATAATAAATATAACGAACGTTGTCACCAGAACCAAAATCCCGGGGAACACTTGCCCATTGTAAAAAAATATCCCCGGCAATATCTGCGGAAAAAACACAAGCAGCAAAATTAATAAGAACATGAAAACAAGATACACTACCGATAAATATCGATCACTTTTTGGCATGTGAACCTTTCTGCCCTCAGAGCAGCGGGGTTGTGGTTTTCCGCGCGATGGTCGATTTCCATTGCTGCACCCTTTCGGGCTTGGCGAAGTCGGTGTCGGGGAGAGGATAGGTCTTGCCGATGCTGCGGCTTTTGGATGCCCCCAGCGGATGGTAGGGCATAATTTCGATGCCCTGAATATTCCGCATGCTTTCCGACAGGGCGGCGATTCCGGCAAAATGATCGGGCCGGTCGTTAAGGTCGGGGATGATGGGGCAACGCAGGAGAATTTTCGCGCCGGCCCGGTCGAGGGCTTCGATGTTTTCGCGGATGGTTTTCTGGTCCACTCCGGTAAATTCGCGGTGACGCTCAGGATCGCTTTCTTTCCAGTCGATCAGAAAAAGGTCCACTCTCTCGGAAATAGCCATCATGCGTTTGCGCGGCGCAAAGGCGCTGGTTTCAACGACGGTGTGGACGCCCGCCTCCCGCGCGCTTTCGAGCAGGGCCATGCTGAAGTCAAACTGCGCCATCGGTTCGCCGCCGGAGAGGGTCATGCCGCCGCCCGATGTCTCGTAATAATCGCGATCCTCCAACACTTCCGCCATAACCTCGTCCACCGTAACGCTGCGGCCCTTAATCTCCAGTGCCCCCGCCGGACATGCCGCCACGCAGGCCCCGCACATGCTGCAATTGCTGCGGTCGATGGTATGAACGCCGTCCTCGATGGCATGGCCCGCCGGTTCACAAACGGGCACACAACCGCCGCAGAGCCGACAGCGCTCGGATACGAAGAAAATTTCCGGCTGAAAATCCTGGGACTCGGGATTGTGGCACCAGAGGCAGTGCAGCGGACATCCCTTCAGGAATACGGTAGTGCGGATTCCCGGCCCGTCGTGCATGGAACAGCGATCGATGGATAGAATAAGGCCGCTTGCGGAATCAGACATAATGCTCAATACACCGACCGCCGGATGATCTCTTCCTGCTGCTCGCGTTCAAGTTCGACGAACTTGGCGGTCCATCCGCCGAGCCGCACGAGGAGGTGTGGATATTTTTCGGGATGCTCCATGGCATCCTGGAGTTCCTCCTGATCCACCACGCTGACCGATGCCTGAATGCCGCCGCGTTTCCAATAGACCTCGAAGAGGGCCTCCAGTTTATCGCGCTGTTGGTGGAAGAGGCTCTTGGCAAGTTTGATGTTGCTGGCGGAGCCGCCGTTGGCCGCGTTGATCCGGCTGAGCGAATTGAAGAGCGCCGTCAGCCCCTTCTGGTCCATGCCGGCGGTGGGCGCGTTGCCGATGGCAAAGGGCTGTTCCGCCTTGCGTCCGTCCGCCGTCGCTCCGCAGAGGTAACCCATATAGTAGCCTCCGGGATTCACGCTGCTGATGGTCAGAAAGTCAAGCCCGTGGCGCTTTCCGGCTTCCCTGCACTTGCCCGAAAGCATGCGCCAGTATTCGTCCACCAGCTCGTCCACCTCGGCCACGCCGTTGCCGAACTTGGGCATTTCGAGAAGGCGCTTATGGATGTGCTCAAAGCCCACAAAGTCATTGTCCAGGGCGGCCATGAGTTCCGAAATGGTGCATTCCTTATTTTCGAAAACAAGTTTTTTAATGGCGTAAAGGCCATCGGCCGCGTTCGTAAAGCCATGCCCCATGATGCATCCGCCCACGTAACGCACGCCGCCGTTGAGCAACGATTGCCCGCGTTCGATGCAGTCATCGCAAAGAATGCTGGCGAAGAGAAAGGCGCATTCCCGGCCCAGAATACCGGCGTTTTGACGATGGATACGTCCGGCAAAGTTCGCGGCAAAGTCGGCCTGGTTTTCCATGTTGGCCCACAAGTCTTCATAAGTGCTGTCGTCGGTGATGGGCGGACATTCCGGTCCAAGATCGTTTCCGGCCATGTCCTTGCCGCAGCGCAGCGCCGCTTCCACGGTCTTGGGCGCCGACCAGCTGAAGTTCAGCAAACTGGGGCTGAGCCCGGCCAGCATGTATTCGCCGCAGCCCAGGGGGTTGTAATACTCGGCGGCCGATTCCGGCAGGTCCATGATTTTGGCGATGCCGGGAACGTTGACATCGTCATTGAAGAGCATGGGAAAGACGCAGCCGTCGCCGATGACGTCAAAGGCCTTTTTCTTGAGCGCGGGGTCCTGGTTTTTGTGAAAACGCAGGGACAGCTGCGGGATGCGCCCATGATGGCGGCGCGATGCTTCCATGGCCGCCATGCAGAAACGGTCGGCGTTTTCGGGGTTGCGTCGTCCGCGTCCACCGATAATCATGCGGCAGACGGCGGGATCGCCGTTCTTGCCCCACATGCGCCAGAGGCCCAAAGTCATGTCGATGGCTTCTTCTTCGCTCAGATGGCCCGAGTCGATATCGTTGGCATAAAAATCGCCCAGGGCCACGTCCACGCGCCACCCCTCGATATGGAGACCGCTGGCGAGGAGGTTGTAAATCCAGAGCAGTTGCATGGCCTCGTGCAGCGTTTCGGGCTTGCGTTCGACGGCGGCGGCCAGGCTGTCGGCAATACGTTCAAGACGGGCCTGGTCTTTCGTGTCGTCGGTCTTTTTCATCTGCTCGCGCGCCTGTTCTTCATAATGACGGCACACGTCGATCACGATCTGCATGGTCATGGCCATGGCCTGATAGAGCGCGGGGTCGCCGCCCTGGCCTTCGCGCGCGCGTTTTTCGCCCGCGTCGATGTCGGCCAGCAGACCGGGAATGCCCTTTTGCAGCAGACGATCCAAATTCAGCGCCACGCAAAATCCCGCCGCATTGCCGCCATTGATCTGGCCGCCGCGGTGGGCATAGCGCGCATGTTCCTCGTCCAACTGCGCCTGCACTTTGGCGCAGGTATATTCATCGCGCCAGTAGTCCTTGAGTTCGCGCACCAGCTCCTGCTCGCGGGGAGTCAGGTCATAGCGTTCGAGGGCGCCGAAGTCAAAGCAATAGCCCCCCTGCTTGCTGGGGCCGCATTCATCAGCCAGCATGGTAAACCAGATGGTGCCCATATAGGCGATACGTCCATCGGCCCGGGCTCCGGCAAAATAGTCGTCCGACTCGATGGGCCGCATGAGCGCGGGGTATTGCGTCTTGAGACAGGCCGCTTCACGCAGCGCGGGATGCGCGTCGTGGTGGGCCTTGTATGCCTCGGTAAAGGCAATCGCCTGTTCAAGGACAGGATTGATTTTTGTAATCGTATCAGCCATGGGTAACTCCGGGTACACCAAATTGCTTGCGTATGGCTTGGACCATCGCATTATGTATCATGATGCTATTTTGCTTTGGATGTCAATGGGGACTGGAATTTTTTTTAGAAAAAAGACGGGATTTATGATCGGGTATTACCGCGCCGTTCCGGTCTCTGCCGTTGGCGAAGGCTCTGGAACGGCGCTGTGCAAAACCCAATTTTTTAAAAGACCTTATCCCATCCTTTTGAACATGTCCTTGGTGACGACGTATTTGCGGCGTTTGCCGGCGAAATGGGCTTCGAGATCTTCAATGCACATGCTGACGATCTTGCAGGCCGATTCCAGCGTGGCTCCGGCGCGGTGCGGGGTCAGGTAGGCGTTTTTGAACTTGCGGAAGGGCGAGTTTTTCTCGAGCGGTTCCTGGTCGAAGACGTCGAGCATGGCGTACATGTCATCCTTCTCCAGCCGTTCGGCCAGGGCGTCCATGTCCACGAGCGATGAACGGCCCACGTTGACCAGCAGCCCGCCCTTGCGGAAGGACTTGATGAGTTTGCGGCTCATGATGTTTTCGGTCTCGGGGGTGCTGGCGGCGCAGAGCACGACGATTTCCGATTCCTTGACAAGTTCGTCCATCTCGACGAGTTTGGCGCCTTTTTCCTTGGCTACCTTGGCGGGCAGGTAGGGGTCGTAGGCGCGCAGGTCGGGATGAAAGGGCGCGAGCAGTTCAGCCAGGCGCTGGCCGATACCGCCGAAGCCAACGACGCCGATGGAGCGTCCCGTGAGATTGCGTTCGTGGGGATCGATGTCTGCGGGAATGTCCTCGACCCAGGCTTCCTTTCCGGCGCGCATGTCCATGTGGTACTGGCTGGTCTTGCGCATTCCGGCGAGGATGAGGGTCAGGGCCATTTCGGCGACCGAGGCGGACCAGCCGTGGCGGGCTTCAGACACGGCGATTCCGGCGTCGAGTTCGGCGATGGCGCTGTTCGCGCTGGCATTGAGATGGCCGACGTATTTCAGGTCCTTCGCCTTTTCCAGCATTTCAGGCGACAGGTCCGGCCAGGCCCACATGATGATCGCTTCGGCCCAGATCACGTCTTTTTCGATTTCATCGGGAGTGTTGTGGGAACGTTTGCGCAAGGTGGCGTATTCACCGAGTCGCTTGAAGAGGGGTTTGAGTTCGGGGGTTTTGAAAAATCCTTCGGGCAGATTGACCAGCACTTTGAGCTTGTCGTTCTTTGCCATCGTCGTCTCCTTGTTTTTGTCTTTCAGTAGTTTATCTTTTACTCTTATAAGTCTTTATATTTTGGGTCGGGCTTTCAGCCCTCTTTTTTGGGGCATTTCGCCTTCCTGGGGTTGAAACCCCAGGCTATTATGGAACGCGCCTTTGGCGCTATTTCATCTGTGCGTATTCACCAATCCGTCGTAAGACACCACATGTCCGAATTCGCTAAAACAAAAAGACTTTCAAAATCGGCTCTATGAAATTCTTATTTGACCTGCATCAGTTCACCACCGCTGGCGGCGGATTCGAGCGCGCCAATCGCTGTTTTCAGGCCCAGAAGGCCGTCTTCGGCAGTGGCGGGATTATCGATCTTGCCCTGCACGGCCTTCACAAATGCCTTCATTTCTTCGTAATACATATCGGTATCGCCGTCGATTATTTCGCGTTTGGGAATGTCACCGCCGGTGAATACAAATTCGGCCTTGTCGGGCGTTTCAAAAAAGGCGGTGAGCTTTTCGCAGACCACAGTAAAGGGGTTGACCCATTCCATGGGGACGGCATTATTGGTGCCGGAGATGTTAGCCATTGCGCCGCCCTTGAAGCGGATGGCAAAGGCGCTGGTGTCTTCGACGGTATAGTCGGGAATATGGGTGTGGCAGAGGTTATCGGCAAAACCGGCCACGGCCTTGGGAGCGCCCAGAAAGTACAGCGCCAGATCGTAGATATGGATGATCTGTTCGAGGGTCTGGCCGCCGGATTTCTCCACATCGCGCCACCAGGGGCCATGGAGCGAGTTGCAGGCATAACGCGCGTCAAAGAGCGTGGGTTTGCCCGCTTTGCCCGATTCGATTGCTTTCTTGAGTTCCTGAACCGCCTTGCCAAAGCGCATGTGATAGGCCACCTGCCCGATCACACCGGCGCGCTTGATGGCGTTGGCCATACGTTTGGCACGCTTGACGTCGAGGGCCAGCGGCTTTTCCATGAAGAGATGGAGCCCCTTTTTGGCCGCCGCCTCAACCTGGCCGGAATGGGCGAAGGGGGGAATGGCTACGACCAGGGCGTCGAGTTCTGCTTCCTGGAGCATCGTTTTGAAACGGCCATAGGGCTTGGTATAACGTTTGCCTTTCTCATCGGCAAATTTTTCAGCCTTTTCCATGGAAGTACCGCAAACGGCGGTGACCTGGACGCCTTTGATTTTGTTCAGATTTTGCGCATGAACGCCTCCCATAAAACCGGTTCCCAGGATGCCCACCTTGATTGTCTTTGCCATTCTTGTATCCTTTCACGTTATGTTGCGCCGGATAAGTTCCCGCAGATAAAAGCGATATATCCAGCGAGGGTATTATGTCATGGCATAGCGCCAGAAAACCGCAATGTCAAAAAAAACCACCAGGATAGGGGTATTTGACTTTTCTGATGCACATAAGAAAATGGACGACAGCCTGTCGGCTTATGAAAAATAGGACTCATAGGCGCCGACGGGCGGCTCTTCTTCCCCACGGGAAATTTTGCGGTATTGCGAGGGCGTAACAGAAAGATGGGTCTGAAACTGGCGGGTCATGTGGCTCATCCAACGAAAACCGCACTGAATGGCGATGGATCCGATATCCATGTGTGTGTCCGAAAGGAGCTCGCGCGCGCGGTCGATGCGGACGCGTGTGATTTCCTGATGGATGGTGCGGGAGAGGCTTTCCTTGAATTTTTTCTCCAGATAGCGACGCGAGGTATTTACCGCCTCGACCACGTCGGATACGTCGATGCCTTCGCAGGCATGGTTCTGGATATACTGATAGGCCTTTGCGGCAAAGGGATCGGCGATGGCGGAAAAGCTGGTGGACTCGCGGGGGATTACGCCACGCGGATTCACGAGGATCGGTTCCGCCGGCCTGGTCCGGCCTTCCATAAGGTCGAAAATCAGGGCCGCGGCACGATAGCCAATCCGGTGGCATCCCTGGTCGATGGCCGAAAGGCTCGGCGATGCGGCGCGGCAGAAGATGTCGTTATTATTCACGCCAAGGAGGCAGACCTCCTGGGGAATCAGGAGCCCCTGGAGCTCACAATAAACAGCTGCGCGGCGGGATTCATTGATATAATGCAACAGCATGCCCACAGGCTTGGGCATGTTGCGGATCCAGTCGGATAGATCGGGACCTTCGATTTCTGTGGCGGCAGCAAAGTTGGAGCCCTTGACCGTATAGCATTCGAGCCCGGCTTCGGCGGCCGCGCCCAGAAAGCCCTTTTCCCGCAGGTCCGAATGATAAATGCCCGGATTTCCCCAATAGGCGAAGCGCTCCAGGCCCAGCGCGCTCATGTGATCAAAGGCCATGCGTCCGACGGCAAAATCGTCGCCCCGGACCAGGGGAAAGTCATCCACGGGATTATGTTCGACCAGAACCGTCGGCAAGCCCCGGTCAATCAGCGTTTGAACAAAGGGGGAATTCAGGTCGGAGGTAATCACGCATTCCCAGGGAAAATTATAAGCCCATTGCTCGCGGGAAGTGATATCCGTGTCCTGGTAATGAAGAGCCCATTCACTCCGGGGGGTGATATATTCCAGCACCCCTTCCGCCACATCAGCCAGGTGCCTCCCAGAAGGCAGGTGCAGATAAATCCATCGTTTCGGTTGGTGTTCCATGGGGCCTCCTGTTTTTACAGAATCAAGTCGTCGACATGGGGAATTATGCAAAAATCAAGGGCACGGGGCAATACATATTTTATCAATATGCGCAAGTCGGGAGTAATTTCAAACTTTTGATATTCGCCAGATAGAAAGGCAGGGCCCGCAAAGACGCGGAGCGCTTTCGATGGAGTGTTATCCAGATTTGGCGGGTAAAAATCGCAATCGCAATCGTTTTTTGGAGTGGGGCTGTAACATAAATTATGATATAAGATCTTTCATTATTCAGCGCTGAAAGCGCGATTTATCATAGCCTGGGGTGGAGCGACCGAAGGAAGCGAAACCCCAGGACCAAGGCCGAAAAATAAAAGCAAGCGCTGTAAGCGCGCCCCAATTTGAGCCGTGCTTCAGCCCATTTGGAGTGCGAGGACTTACACTCGCCTTGCTGTTGCGGGGCTTTGGGGCGTTGCATAGATTCCGCGTAAAAAAAACGTCGTCAATCCGGCACACTCCAAAAGCGTACCGGGTTGACTATTCCATGCGTCTTCGTCTGCGTCCTGTCAGCAACTGGCCCGGGCTTTGCCGGATACGACGGCGCGTATGCGATTGATCAGGTCCTTGGGGCTGAAGGGTTTCAAGAGAAAGCCTCCAATACCGCCCTGCTCAACCAATTCCCGAATACTGTCCTTGTCGGCCTTGCCCGATATTCCGATGACGGGAGCGTCGAAGTTCTTTTTTCTGAATTCCTGGAGCAATTCGATGCCCAGCATATCGGGCAGCCCCAGGTCCAGAACCAGAAGATCGATGCTTTGCCCCCGGGCCTGCATTTCATTCAGGGCGTCGATGGCGCGTTTTCCAGTCGTGAAATCGCTGGCGCGATATCCGGCTTGACGGATCTGGTGGGTCATTATCTGGCGCACGGCCAGGTCGTCTTCCACGACCATGATATGATAATTCCTCGGCATGGCTGGATTTCCTTTTCTCCCAGACTCCCGCAAAACGACATGCCATGCCCCCGCGGGAGGCGATTACTGGGCAAAGACGGCTTCCTGGATTCTGCTACGCGCCCCGAGCCGAAAACCGTCGATGTGATGATAATCCCCCGGAAAAATGCGGCTTCCCCGAGGTGTTCCATGCCTATCGACAGTTCCCGCTCTGGCATTAATGAGAATTGTGTTTGATTTGATATTATTGCTACTTTTTCAGGCAAGAGTATTGAGACTGTTGGCCTCAGCCCTGCTTCTTTTTGAGGGAGTAATATTTTTCAAGCAGCTGCCGGGCCAGGGGCGATGCATATTCTCCGCCGTGGCCGGCATGTTCCAGCAGCACAAAAACGCAAATCTCGGGATCCTCGGCGGGAGAAAAGCAGACAAAATAGGCATCGGTGGGTTTTCCGCGGACCCGTTCGGCGCTGCCGGTTTTCCCCGCTACCTGCATCCATTCGGGAAACCTGGCATGGCGGCCCGTGCCGTAGGGTTGATCGATCACGTCCCGAAAGGCCTCCATCAGGACACGATGTTGCTCGTCGGTCCAGGGCACTTCTCCGGCTACGATCGGCGGATAGTCCCGCATGAGGCCATCAGGCAGCTTAATACGTTGCACGATCTGGGGGGTGTACAGTTTTCCGCCGTTGCCCAGGGCACAAAAGGCGCGCGTCATCTGGATAGGCGTTACCGAGATTAGCCGTCCCTGGCCGATACCCATCATCACCAGGTCCCCCAGGCTGCGACTCATGGGATCACCCAGGCGGCCGGCGCTGTCGTGACGATCGAGCAGGGCCAGACCGGTGGGCCTGCCAAAGCCGAAATATTCCCCCGTTTCCACAATGCGGGACTGGCCAAGGCTGCGCGCAAGATCGTAAAAGTAAATATTGCAGGACTTTGCAATGGCCTCGCGCATCTGGAGCGGACCATGGCCGTAGCGGTTATCACAGTGGAGTTTGGTGTCGCCCAACTGGATATGGCCCCAGCAGGTTACTTCATGACTGGGGGATCCGCCCTGGAGCAACCAGGCGGCGGCCGTAACCATTTTGAAGGTGGAACCGGGATTCATGGCGGTGAGCATGGCGCGGTTCCAGGAAGTATTGCCATGGCGTCCGATCATCTGGGGTTCATTGGCATCATAGTTGGGTCGGCAGGCCATGGCCAGGATGTCGCCGTTGCGCGTGTCCATCGCCATGATCACGCCCTCGTAACCTTCGAGCAGGGCATCCGCCTTTTCCTGGAGCCGGATATCGACGGTCAGGCGGACTTCCGCTCCCTGGTGCGCCTTGCCCTCTTCCGTCACGTGAGAATCCAGCACACGGCCGAAAGAGTTGCGGTGCACGATTTCAAAACCTTTTTCCCCCTTAAGGACATGCTCGTATTTCTTTTCGATGGCGGTTTTTCCGACGACATCATCGAGACCGTAGCCGCGTTCGAGATACTCGTCCAACTGGCGTTCATTGATCTTGCCCACATAGCCCGTGAGGAAGGAAGCCGACCGTCCGTGGGGATAGATGCGCTGGAAGGTCTGCTCCACCTGGACGCCGGGCAAAAGGGACTGTCTTTCGAGCAGGGGCAGCGCCTGTTCCATGGTCAGGTTCGAGGCCAGGGTAATCGGCTTCCAACGGGGACGGACGCGCAAGACGTGATCGAGGGACGGAACCCTGGCTTGCGGGCAGAACTCGCCGATCATGGACAGGCTCATCTCCAAAAGATCGCGGTCAATCTTGAAGGGGCTGATGGAAATATTATAGCGGGGTTCGCTGGTGGCGAGGATGCGTCCGTTGCGATCAACTATATTGCCCCGTGGGGCGGGGATTTTGCTTCGGTTGATGAAATTGTTTTCGGAAAGTTCGTAGAGTTCCTGTCCGCGCTGGATGGTGAGAAAAGACAGGCGCGTGACCAGGAAGGCCAGCAGGGCCGAAATGCCCAGAGCGAAAAAAAGCAGGCGATACAAAAAACGCCTTTGCTCACGATTGGCTTGGCGTTGCTTGTCAAACATGGAAGGACCTGCAAAAAGCACAAATGGCTCTGTGCTCAGGATTTCCTGGAACGAAAAATCAGGCCATCAATATACCAGATAAAAATCGACCATATAATCCAGATGAGGATACCACCCAGCATCACCTCAAAGGCGGTGCCGAATGAGAGCAGAACATCGCTGACGGCCTCGTTGGTGGATCCGGCAATCAGAAAAACCAGGGGCGCCAGCATGATGGCAAAAAAGATAAGCGTATGGATAATTTTCAAAACCGTGCCGAAGGTAAAATTCTCAAAAATGGAATCCGCTTCTTTTTGCGTGGCCACCGGATACTGAAGCAAGGCTTTTTCAATATCAGCAAGCGGAGCCAATACAGGCAGCAATTCCATGGAGGATTGGGAACGAATATCGTCCATCACCTTGATGTCGGTGGGGTCTTCCATCGCCACGATCAACTGATGATTCTCGATCAGGATCGGTACACACCGGAACTTTTCGGCATAGGAGCGCGGCAGGCGGGTAAGAATATCCGCTTCGATATTCATACCACTGATATCCACGATCTCATAACCGAATTTCTGGTTGAGATAGGTCATCTTGGCTTCTTCTGTAATCAGGCCCATATCCACCAGTACACGGCTGATCGATTTTTCCTGGGCCAATTGGGTCGCCTGGGCAGCCTTGAGCTGCTCGGCATTGATGTAGCCATCTTCCAGAAGTAAATGCCCGATATTTTTTTGTGATTCCAATTTTGCCATGATTGGGAAAACCCTTTATCTACCAGGAGGTCGCTGTGCAAATTCTGCAACATCCTGCCTCACAAAATCAATATAGCATAATATTTCTCTCATGAAAAGTGCAATTATGCCAGCATTTAATAAATTCCTTGATCCTTCATACTGATATCTGTCTTGGCTTTTGCGTAAGGCATATCCCA
>CAYWYC010000044.1:0-4243 GCA_964462565.1 uncultured Candidatus Sumerlaeota bacterium
GACGATCGACTGAGGGCATCTTGCCGGCACAAATCGTACCGCCGGCATCTTGCCGGCATAAATCGTTCCGAGGCTGTAATATAATTGGGCAAGCAATATAGAAGAGGCATTATCTCTTTTTATTCATGGGCTTTTCCTTATGAGGGCTGAAAGCCCGGCATCATCCCAGCCTGGGGTGAAAGCCCAGGCATATGGATCATCCAAATAACGTTTCAGTGCTGTAAGCACGGCTCAAATTGGGGCGCGCTTACAGCGCTTAACTCTATTTTACGGTCTTGATCCTGGGGTTCCGCTTCCTTCGGGCGCTCCACCCCAGGCTGGGATGAATCGCGCTTTCAGCGCTGAAAACAATGATCAATGAATGTGTATTTATCTATGTTACAGCCCCAATATAAGCGCCAAAGGCGCGCCCAATAATAGCCAGGGGTTTTAACCCCCGAAAAAAGATACCCACAAAAAAAGAGGGCTGAAGGCCCGACCCAATCTCATCGAAAATAACGAAAAAAACGCCCCCTATTCCACCTCAAACCGTGGGCCCTTGGCGGTCAGGAGGCGGCGGCGTTCGGAGGGGTGGTAGATGCAAAGGGCGCGGTCGTAGAAGGTTTTACGCTTGAGGCCCGCTTCGGTATGGGTTTTACCCAGGATACAGGCTTCTTCCCACCCGACGAGGATCGCGCCGCTTCCCTTAAAATCAGGCGCCGCCAGATTGATGATGAGCCCTGTCTCGGTGGCGGGGGCCGTAATCAGAACGATGAATTTATCTTCCGGACAATGCATGATAAAATTGCTCGGGATTTTTCCTGTCACAAGCGGATAATATTCTTGCGACAATTTTTTGCCGTCCACATAAAAAACGCCGTCCCGACATTCCAGCGTTTCACCCCCCACAGCCATGACGCGCTCCCAGCCATTTTGCGCGTTTATCCGATAGACTGTGCTACGCAGCGCACCGGGCAGTTCCACGCTGAAGCCGGGCGGGTTGTAGTGCACCACTTCGCCGGGGCGCGGGTCTCGGAATATATAGGAAATACCCTCACCCAGAATGCGGTCGCCCCTCTGGATGGCTGGAGCCATATAGTTTTCGCGTATGCTGAAAAGGGTAAAAAGTGGCCAGTTGAGCCAGGCGCAGATGGCAATGATGAACCCGAAAAAGCCAAGCAGGAAAAAGGGATAGGTCATGGCGGCCAGTATTTGCCGGCCCGAAAATTGCTGCCCGTTGATGCGCGCCGCCGTAACCAAGGCGTCGGCAAAGGAAATCATGATCACCGATATGGCAAGGCCGATAAAGATATTGCCCACCCAGGGAACCCGGATAAAAAGCTGCGCCAGGTAGATAAACAGAATCAGCGGTGGCCAGAAAAGGACCGCCTTTTTCGGCTGGTGATTATAAATCTGCCCCAAGCCAGGCGCCAGACTCAGTGTCCCTGCCAGATACGGAAACCGGTGAGGCAGTTCCTCGGGCACGGTAAATTCGAAACGCCGCTTCAGGAGTCGGGAAAAGCGATTGCTATAATAGGAAATGCGATCCAGAAAATTCAATCCGGGAAGTGTTTTGGGAACGGGCTTGGCCAGGTCGGCACGATGATCCAGGGCGGTATTGCACTTCAGGCAATCGTGCCGGCTGTCCAGATTATTGAAACCACAGACGGGACATTTTTTCATGGCCCGGTCTCCAGGAAACACTCAGATCGGTGCTTATTCACCTTTAGGAGCATCGGCGGATTTTGCTTCGGCCGGATTTTTATCGGCTTTATCATCACTGTCTTTGTCCAGGTCAATGTGAGAAAAATCCAGCGTGTTAAATTTTTTGCCGGGCTTTCCGTTGGAAGCGTTCTTTTTATTATCGCGGCGGGGCTTTTGGTCCGACCGTCCCTTGGAATGGCCGCTGTCGCCTGTGTTGCGGGCGAATTTGGGAGCGGTCATTTGAGCAATGGCGTGTTTGTAAACCAGGTGCTGAGTTTCGTCCACGTGCATGATGACGGTAAAATTGTCAAAGCCCTTGACCACGCCCGTGAAGCTGCCGCCCGTAAGCAACATTACTTCGACTTCGATATTGTCCTTGCGCACCTGATTCAGGAAACTGTCCTGTAAGTTCACATTATGAGAAGCCATGCTTTTTCTTTCTCCCTTTATGCCAGATCAACAGCCAGGTAAATCGGTCCGTCCCTTTAGAATTTTGCCAGGCCATACAATCCCCGTCATGATTTGCCAGCTTATAAAAATAAATGTCAAACGGCCTCGCTCCGGTATTAGAGCGCAACTGGCATCATATTCTCAAGGTTTTTTTGAATAAAACGAAGGTTTGTTTGCTTTGGGTTTTCCGCGTCCAGCCAAATCGCCCCCGGCCATTTTCGATAAAGCACCATTTGCTGCTTGGCATATCGCCGGCTCAATTTCTGCGTTTCGGCAATCGCTGGCTCCAGACTGGATATTCCCCGGACAAAATCAAGCATCTGGGGATAGCCGAGGGCTTTCATCGCCGGCCAGTCTTTGCTTGCGCCTTTTTCCGCCAGCTTCCGAAGCTCCTCCACAAAGCCCCCTTCCACCATCTGAAGGACGCGGCGGTCGATTCTTTCGTAGAGCCAGTCGCGGCTTCCCGAAAGCACATAACGATAGGCCGGAATCGCTTCATGTTTCGCGCGGTCTTCCGCCTGCAATTCGCTCAGGGGCCGGCCCGTTGATTCATACACTTCCAACGCCCGAACAGTCCGAATCGCGTCATTGCGATGAATACGCTGCGCCGCTTCGGCGTCCACCGCTTCCAGCCGCTTGCGCAGCGCTTCCGACTGGCCCCGCTCCCACTGCGCTTCCAGCTTCCGGCGCAGCTCGGGATTGCGCGCCGCACCTGCTTTTTCGAAGAGACCGGTCGTAAGCGTCTTGAAATAGAGCCCCGTGCCCCCCGCCACAATCGCCGCCTTCCCCCGCCCATTAATTTCGCTTATCTTTTCCTGGCAGGCGCGCAACCAGTCCGCCACCGACCATTGCTGATCGGCATCGATGCAGCCCACCAGGTGATAGGGAATCCCCATGCATTCTTCAGGAGTGGGCTGGGCCGTTCCAATCGCGCAGCCCTTGTATATCTGCATGGAATCGGCGGATATGACTTCACCGTCGATTTCCCGGGCCAGTTCCACAGCCAGGCCCGTCTTGCCGGTGGCTGTGGGTCCGGCAATCAGACAGAGAAGTGCTTGGGGCACAGGCATAGCCAGAAATCCTCCATTTTATAACGGGGCATATTTGAGCCAAAAGATTCCATTTTCAAGAAAATCGTCCCCTTTATTGAGGCTTTTTTATTTGGCTTGCTTTTTTTTTGCTCCGGCCCTTAATTATATAGCAGAATCAACCGATACTTCCAATATGGATTAGAGCCGTTCTCAGAAGTAGATGGCGCTATTTGTTTGACTTGGTCGTTTCAAAAGACCGATTGTTTTGTGGTCTCAAGGCATTTGCAGAGGGTGACGCTTTTTTTTTGGAAGGCGCAACAAGGTTGGAAGTGCTATAAGAGACACGAGAAAACTTAGCAAACTTCCTGGATTCCGGGGGAAATAATAGTGGGTATTAATATACTGATCGTCGATGATTCCATGCTGATTCGTCAGGTGGTGAAGAAGGTAATCAAGCAGGTCGGTTTGCAGCCGGACAAGACGCTGGAAGCCAATGACGGTAAGGAAGCCTTGGCCATTTTGGAGCAAGAGGACGTGCATCTTGTCCTCAGCGATATCAATATGCCCAATATGGACGGTATGCAGCTGCTCATGCATCTGCGCCAGATAGACAAATATCGGGAACTGCCGGTGCTCATGGTGAGTACGGAAGGCAGTGAAGACACCATGCGGGAAGCCATGGAACTGGGAGCCAACGGCTATGTGCTCAAGCCTTTTACGCCGGAAGCCATGGCCGAGCAACTGGAACCCCTGGGACTGGCGCCCGAAACGCCCGAAGGTGAAGAGCAAAACATCGACCTGGATGATCCGACGGCATTCTAGAACATCCTGGCAGACACAAAGCCCTTCACGAAAAAAATCGTGCATGCGGATTTTTATGGGCTAACATAAGGAGCAAACTCTTAAGCGCCAAAGTCACCCCATAACGTATGAAACAAAATGAGGGTACAACTATTTAGCTGTTTTAAGCGCCAAAGGTGCGAGCCATAATTGCCTGGGGTTTCAACCCCAGGGGCAAACAAAGAAAAAAGGAGAGGGCTGAAGGCCCGACCCATAATCGCAAACGCAAAAAGACTTTT
>CAYWYC010000044.1:4343-21237 GCA_964462565.1 uncultured Candidatus Sumerlaeota bacterium
AAAAAAGGAGAGGGCTGAAGGCCCGACCCATAATCGCAAACGCAAAAAGACTTTTAAGAACAGGCATAGCATAAAGCTATTCGGATTGGAGACCCTTTTAAATCATGAAGCCTCGATTCTTCGATATTCTGGTCAATACATCCCGAGAAGTATTTGAAACCATGTCCTTTATCGACGTGGTTCAGATGCCCGCAATCGAGGAAGTCTGTGAACTGGAAAACGTCCAGATGACCGCCTTTGTGTGCCTGGCCGGAGAGATATCCGGAATGCTCGCGCTCCATTGCAATCGCGATTTTGTCGTTGAATGCTCCCGCCTTATTACGGGAAGCGACGATCAGGAAGTGGCTCCCGAGGTGCTGCGGGATACGGCCGGGGAACTGGCCAACATGGTGGCGGGAACGCTGAAGCGGCGTATTTCCTCTCATCTGGATCTTTTCGATATCTCCCTGCCCGGCGTGATAACGGGTGAAGATCATCATGTATTTTACAACGGGGCCAAAGAAAATTTTCCAAGGCTGATCGTGCCTTTTATGGTCGATGAAACCATCAAGTTTTATGTAGAATTGCTGTATCATAAGCGATGATCGCGGTTTTTTCGCTGCTGATCGCTCGCATGGCTATAGGTAAAAGCCTTGGCCCAAAACAAGTAAGGATTCAGGAATACACGGGAGCCTGATATCGGTCCCTTCGGGATCGCGGCATATAGTCCCTACGAAAGGTGAGTAATGGGCAATCTTGTTATAGATATCGCCGATATGAAAATCGCCGCCGGCAATTCGGACGAACTTGTCACCTATGCCCTCGGCTCTTGTATTGGCGTTGCCATTTATGACCCCGTCAGCAAGGTGGGTGGCATGCTCCATTACATGCTCCCCGAAGCGGCGCTGAACCCCGGAAAGGCTCGGGAAAATCCCTATATGTTTGCCGATACGGGGATTCCGCTGCTCTTTCGCGCGGCCTATCAGAAAGGGGCGGTCCGAAGCCGTATCCAGGTCAAACTGGCCGGAGGCGCGAACGTGATGGACCAGTCCAATTTTTTTAACATCGGAAAACGGAATTATCTTGCAGCTCGTAAACTCTTCTATAAGAATAACATGCTTATAACGTCTGAACTCGTTGGAGGCGTTTCCGGAAAGACCATGCGAATGCGTTTGAAAGACGGCCAAGTGGAGATTAAACTGCCCGGTGGGGAGGTGCGTATCATATGATCTCCATGGAAGAACTCAAACAGAAAGTGGATGAAATTCCACCCCTGCCCGATCTGGTGCTGCGATTGCTCGAAATGTGTCGCGATCCGGAAGTGGCGCCTCGCGATATTGTCGAAGTCATTCGTCATGACCCCGCCATCACCATGAAGGTGCTGCGCCTCTGCAATTCCACATTCTACGGCCTCCCCCGCAAGATTACATCGCTCCAGGAAGCCATGGTCTATATCGGTACCGATGCCCTGGTCAATTTCGTTCTCGCCGGGCAACTGTCACCCTTTTACCAGGAAGAACAAAAGGGCTACGGCCTCGAACCCGGCGAACTCTGGAAACATGCCGTGGGTACCGCTATATGCGCCCAGCGCGTGGCCGAACAGGCCGATTCCTCGCTTTCCGGCTCCGCCTTTACCTGCGGATTGCTCCATTGCATCGGCAAGATTATTCTCAACGCCTTTGTGGTGGATGATTTCAACCAGCTGCTCGAGATGGTCGAAAAAACGGCCACCCCCTTTATCGAGGCCGAAAACAAAATTCTTGGCATTACCCATGCCGAAGTCGGCGCGCAAATCGCCGAACACTGGGAACTGCCCGAAGAAATCGTCGCCGCCATTCGCTATTACCAAAATCCCCTCGATGCCGAGGAACATGCCAAACTTGTGTCCGTCGTACACGTGGGCAATATTCTTTGCGTCAGTTTCGGCATCGGCGTCGGCAGCGACGGCCTGGCATACGTTTTCCATCCCGGCGCGCTGGAATTGCTCAAGATCAAGGTCGAAGACCTCTTCGCTCTGTCCGTCAGCATCCACGACCAGTTCAAAAACGCCGAAGCCCTTATCAATATCGAATAAGCGGATCCATCGGGGCGGCCCGAAAGCCTCAAAAACAGGATTTCGCTATTGGTTCAGGTTTGGGCAGGGATTATTCTTCTGCTTGTATCAGGGGTTTTCCGGTCTCAGACGTCGGCTTATGTTCTTTCACGCATTCCGCCAGATTCGAACTATCTTTGCTTTTCCCCACGACGGGAATCACATCGGAAGAGATCGGATTATCAATGCGATTGGAATAATCACCGTCGCTGCTGAGATAGATAAATACCAGAACACCAGCCATGTTTGCTCCTTTTTCAATAATGGTAGCGGTAAAAGTCTGCTGGCCGGCGCCTTGGATCTTTACTTTGGCAGGCTTGCTTTCGGTCAGGTATCTTCGCATACCATCACCCCGCACCCAGGCAAGGTTCGCCGACAGATAGGATTCGGGCGCTTTGTCATACTCTACGGTGTATTCGATCTCTTCTCCGACAGAAACTTTTTCCGGCATAATAACCGTGCACCATTCCGCTGGTTCGGAGAGTACCTTCCCGTCGGGCATTTTTGGCCGAAGGGATGCCTTTTCAAACACGCCCTTGACAGGCGTAACATCAGAAGATACGGGTTCGGAGATGCGGTTTTTATAGTTACCGTCGGTGCTCAGGTAGATGAAGGCGACAATGCCCGTAATTCTGGGCCCAATCCCTTCAACGGCTGCAATGAATTCCTGCTGGCCCGATCTCCGGATTTCCACACTTTGGAGCTTGGCACTGTCTATATAGCCACGTCGACCGTCATCGCGCACCCATGCCAGATTGGCGGATAAATATACAGTCGACTCAATTCCTTTGTATTCGATGGTATATGAAATGCGCTCTCCGGGAGAAACTTCCGCGGGCATAATGACTGTGCACCACTTGGCGGGTTCGGAAACAATGGTTTTCGATTTTGCTCTTGCCTGGTTCCCTTCTGTTTGCCCCCAGACGAAACCGGATAAGAACACGAAGGCAACAAAGGCAACTGAAAAAGAATATCGTTCCATAGTGCGCCTCTCTTCGTCACGATTTGATATATTTGCAAATCTTGCGACTGATAGTGTTTTATATCAGGGCCGGGCTGGCAGGACAAGTTATTTTTTGATAAGAATTCTCGTTTGAAACGTGTATAGATTACTGAAACTTCCTGATTTATTCGGCGGGAAGGCCTCTTGGCAAGCCATATTTGCCCCCGCTTGCCCAATCGAGGCCAATCTGCATGTCTTCCAGAACGTCTGCCGGAAGTTCCTGACGCTCCTGCTTCAGCTCTTCCGCTTCATAGCCTTTCGCGACCTCCAGCGCAAGCTGGGGCCTACAGGAAGAAATGCCCGAAGTCTATGCCTTCCTTGACAACTTCAGCTGGAGCCCCGACGAAATGGCCGAACTCTTGGTCTGGAACCAGGAAGAGGACGCGGATCCTTACGAAAACGCCAAGCGTTGGATCAAGGAGAATCCGGAAAAAGTCCAGCAGTGGCTTCCGTAATCTGTGAAAAATGATTGATTGAAAGGGCGGGTCCGAAATGGCCCGCTGTTTTTTTTGATTTGGCTGGCTTCAGGCTTCTACATCAATAAAAAGACCGCGCTGGTAGGGTGTCATCTTCATTTCCACATTCTGCTCATCGCCCCCCTTGGAATACATGAATCCCGCGTCCGATTGCAGGACATCAGAGAGGGTTTCGGGAGCGATGGAGGGCCGTGAGCGTTTGGAGGCGCCGCCTTCCGATGCACCGGATCGGGCCGATTCATTCCGACGCTGCTTTTCAGGCCGCTCGGAGTTTTCGGCTCTTTTCTGGCGGCGGCTCCGGCTCGTGGCCACTTCCCGCGCCTGTAAATCGATCACCGTTTCCTGGTTACGGCGCACAGCTGCCTCGTCCAGTATCGCCCGATACTTGGAATAAAGCCGGTCGCGCACCTCTTCAGATACACCGGGAGGAATAGAATATTCATCGAAGGACGCCATAGTCCATACTCCGGCGGGAACTGCTTGAAAGGACAGAACCCGGAAATAAAGCGACCCATACAAAAAATCCGAGACCGATCGTCTCTGTCTGTTTCCCCGAACAGAACGCTGCACGCCCTGTTCCCACAGAAGATTATTTGCATAGGCCTGCCTGATTATACCCAGGCTTTCCGTGCCGGGTGGCGGTAAGTCGCGGGAGCAGAATCTACTGGAACAGCCACCATGCTATCCATGCAATATTCATCTTACCCCTTCTCCTTCCCCCCACGCAAGTCTTTTGAGAATCTTTCTTGCCCCCTAAGATGTCACCCCGGAGAGACGGAGCACTCGGAGGGATCGGATAAATTTGTGCGGTAATTTAATGCAATAGTACCTGAAGATTTACACTCTGTTTTCGCTTAATCCGAAACTCTCTGTGGCCTCAGTGCCTCCGTGGTTGATTCAGGAAGGGACCCGGAAACAGTCTATTGAATGAATGACAGCAATCACGCACAGATGGCAATATGAAGGATCAAGGTGTCCAGGGGTATGCACAAATATCTGAAATGAGAAAACGCTGTATTGCCTGAATTTTCCTGATAAAGTCAGAGGGGGAAGACTGGCAGAAAATTCCATATTGCTTGGGATGGTGGCGGGTTCAGGCCAGGGCATTTGGGGTGTGACCCGCGTAAGGCGCTTTGGGAGGATCAGTCTAAAGCGCCCGATATGGATTTTCTGCCAGTCCGCATACACCTTACCAGACCAGAATTTGCACTGTCAAGGCGAATCTTTATGATTTAGTAACAATAATACTAGATAAGCATATCCGTGAAGATTCCGAAGGCTTTTCCAAAAACTACGGAATACATTTTAGGGGTTTTTACGGTAGGCCTTTAGGGCGGCTGATTTGTATGCTCTGTTGCTAGTGAAATTAACCTGAATCGTTATGCATACTCTCAGGCAGTTTCCTCCCAGGCTGTCTTGCGAAGGGCATGATTCTAAATTGTATTATATCAATGCAGAAGCCAAATATTTTGTACCCGGAATTCTCCGAAAACATGTCAAAATTCCGGCAATCAGAAATCTCTCTTCTCACCGGTTTTTCAGATAATATTCTTTTCCGTTCTTTATCGAGAAATAGTCTCGAAAAAAACTAAAGCCGAACCCCTTTTGCACCGTTAGGGTTACAGAGACAGACGAAGGTCACAGTACCTTTGCCGCAGTCCCCGAGATCAGGGCCTCGGTTTGACTGAACGAGAGCAGAGCCATCCCCTTCATGGCTTGTTTTAAAGCCAGGGGGTGGTTGAGCTGCCGGTCACAGTATATGACGCTTATGGAGAATGCCTATGTCCGGGCTTGATGATGACATTATGATGGAATTGATCACCGAATCGAAGGAGCATCTGGAGGCCATAGAGCCCGATCTGCTGGTTTTGGAGCAGGAGGGTTCCAATGTGGAGCCCGAGTTGGTGAACCGGATTTTCCGGGCCATGCACAGCATCAAGGGCGGCTTCGGCTTTTTCGGAATGACCAATATCAAAGAACTCAGCCATCGCATGGAGAGCGTGCTCATGCGCGTGCGCGATGGTGAGATCACCGTGACCCAGGAAATGGTCGACGCACTCCTGGCCGGTACCGACAAACTCCGCGTCATGATTGACGATGTGGCCGCTTCCCAGGAAATGAGCATCGAGGAAGAACTGGCCCCCCTGGAAGCCTTTCTCGGAGAAACGCCCCCGGCCAAAGAATCCCCAAAAACCGAAATCCCGGCAGAACCAGTGGTGGAAGCGGCTCCGCCCGAAATGGAAGCCCAACCGGAAGAAAGCGCCCCTCCTGAAGCCGAAACTCTCCCGGAAGCCCCGTCCGAAGCATCCCTTTCGTCCGTCCTGGAATATATCCAGGTCAGTCCGGACAAGATTCAGGATGCCCTGAAGCATGGCAAGCATGTCTATATCCTTCACATCGACCTGAAAAAAGACCTGGCCGACCAGCAACTGAGCGGCGCTGATTATATTAAAAATGTGTCCGACCTGGGCGAATACCTGGGTTCCGACATCAATCTGGCGGAATGGACCGCCGAATCTTCCGACTCGCCGGAGAAGGCCAAAGTCCTGTATTCCAGCGTTTTGGAATTTGACCTCGTCGTCGGTACGATGGGCCTGGACGAAGACCAGGTCGAGGAAGTGGATATCAAGAAGGATCTGCCCAAAAAGAGCCCGGCCACTGCCGAAAAAACCGCCGCCGCCGACAAAGCCGCTCCTTCTGCGGGCAAAGCCGCCCCAAGCCCCGCGGCCAAGTCTGCCGGAAGCGATCGCCAGCGCGACAGTGGAGCCGAATCCATCCGCGTAAAGGTGGACCTGCTCAATAGCCTGATGAACCTGGCCGGCGAACTCGTGCTGGGACGCAACCAGATCAAGCAGGCTCTGGGACAGCGTCTTTCGGATACGATCTCCAGTCAGGCCGCTTACAAGAATTTTGAAAATTCCATCAACACCACCCACGAACACCTGCTTGACGGTTTGAAAGAAATCCAGCGGCGCGGAGAAGGCAACGGCAATATGGGCCGCATGGTGGATCAGTTTAATCGGGAATTCGGCGAGATGGTCGGTGCATTCCGCCAGTTCATGGCGTTTCGCCTCATGGACCTTCCCGGACTCGCCGGAATCGTCCAGAATGTGGATATGGTCACAAGCGAACTGCAGGGCGATATTATGAATACGCGCATGCAGCCCGTTGGGGCCGTCTTTAACAAGTTTCCCCGCATCATCCGCGACATGGCCCGCAACCTGAACAAGGAGATCGAACTGACCATCGAGGGCCAGGACGTGGAACTGGACAAGTCCATCATCGAGGCCCTGGGCGATCCCCTTACGCACCTCATCCGCAACAGTGCCGATCATGGCATCGAGTCTCCCGAAGTGCGCGAGGAAAAGGGCAAGCCCCGTCAGGGATCGATCAAATTGCGCGCCTATCACGAAGGCGGGCAGGTCAACATCGACATTATCGACGATGGCGCGGGAATCGACGCCGACAAGCTCCGAAACATAATGGTGGAAAAGGGCATCATGAGCCCTGAAGCCGTTCAGCAGCTTTCCGAACGTGAGGCCCTGGGGCTTATTTTCCGCGCAGGACTTTCCACCGCCGAACAGGTCAGCGATCTCTCCGGTCGTGGCGTGGGGATGGATGTCGTCAAGACCAATATCGAAAAACTCGGCGGCGTGGTCGAGGTGGAATCGACCTTGGGCAAGGGGACGCGCATCAATCTGAAACTCCCCCTGACCCTCGCCATTATTCCATCGCTCATCGTCGCCTCCGAAGATCGCACCTATGCCGTGCCCCAGGTCAACCTGGAAGAACTCGTGCGTATCCGCGCCCGGGAAGTGCGCGACCGCATCGAAAGCATCCAGGGCAAACCCGTGCTGCGCCTGCGGGAAAAATTGCTCCCCCTTGTGCGCCTGTCCGATGTCCTCGGACTGCCCCGCACCTATGTGGATGCATCCGGCGAAAAGCACATCGACCGCCGCGAGCGCATCGCCGACCGCCGGACGACAGACAGCCTGATTGCCGAAGATCCCGAAGCTTTGAAGAAAGCCGAGGAAGCAGCGCCCGATGCCGAAGAACGCGCCGAAGCCACCGACCGTCGCCATTCCAGCCGGAGCGCCATGAACATTCTGGTGCTCAAGGTGGGCATGAATCGATACGGCCTCATCGTGGATAAACTGCTCGACAACGAAGAAATTGTCGTCAAGCCCCTTTCCAATTATCTGAAGTCCTGCAAGTGCTATGCGGGCGCAACCATCATGGGCGACGGAAGCGTGTCCATGATCCTGGACGCCGTGGGGATCGCCGACCAGGCCGACCTGAAATTCGGCGGCGACCTGGAAAAGGCGGAAGCCCGACAGGCCGACCAATACATGCGCGACACCATGGCCGAAGCCCAGTCGCTCCTCCTTTTCCGCAACAGCACGAGCGAACTTTTCGCCATCAACCTGGCCCTGGTCAGCCGCATCGAAAAAACATCCCGGGAATCCATTCACATGGTCGGCAACAAGGAATACCTCAAGTACGACGATTATTCCCTGCGCATACTCAGGCTCCACGACTTCCTGCCCATCCAGAAACCGGAGCAGGAACCCGAGCAGTTCTTTGTGATTGTTCCCAAACTGGTGCGACATCCCATGGGAATCGTCGTGAGCAGCCTGGAAGATATTGTCGAAACGGCCGCCGCCATCGACCGCCAGACCATCACCGGTACCGGCATCCTGGGATCCATGGTCCTCAAGGAACGACTCACCATTATCGTCGATATTTACAGCCTTTTTGAAAAAGCGGAACCCGAAATATACACCCCCGAAGAAAGCGTGGCACGTTCCATGAAGGGAGCCAAGGTGCTTCTGGCCGAAGATACCGGCTTCTTCCGGGTGGTGGAAAAGGAATACCTTGAAAGTCTCGGACTCATCGTGGAAGCCGTCACCGACGGCCAGCAGGCCTGGGAACGCCTGAACAGCACGGAAGAGTACGACCTTCTCGTGACCGACATCGTGATGCCGCGCATGGACGGCATGGAACTCAGCCGCCGCGTCCGCGCATCGGAACGCCTTATGGAACTGCCTATCATCGCGCTCACATCGCTCGAAAGCGACCGCGATCGCGAAGAGATCAAGCAGGCGGGCGTCGATGCTTATGAGCGCAAACTGGACAAAGACAAACTCCGCCTGAAACTGGAGGATATTCTGGAACACCGCCGCTAAGGTTTAAAAAAAGGCCCGGAGCAGAGGAGTCGGCAAGCAATATGGAAAGACAGTATTCAACTTTTTATTTGGGAGACGCCCTTTTCGGTATCGATATTCTGCTGGTGAATGAAATTAATCGGCATCTGGATATCACGATAGTCGAACAGGCGCCCGAGTTTGTCTGCGGATTACTCAACCTCCGCGGGCAGATCGTCACCGTTATCGACCTGGGGGTTCGACTGGGCCTGGGCGCACGGGAAATCAAACCGTCCTCGCGCATCGTCGTGCTGAAAACTGCCGCGCAAATCCAGAGCCGTATCGGCAAGTCCCAAACCGATGACACCACGGCCGAAGACGTCGTCGGCCTTCTGGTCGATCGTATCGGCGACATGGTTTCGGTGGCGGAAGAAAAAATGGAGCAGGCCCCGGCAAACATTGCCGGAGTCGATGGAAAATACATAAGTGGAGTAGCCCCTGTTGGAGGCAGTTTGATGGTAGCGCTTCAGGCGCGAGAAATCTTGAAAATGGACAATGGATAAAATCCATAGGCCGGACAAAGAAGGAGATTCATTATGAGTATTGGTGCAAAAATTGGTTTGGGTTTTGTAATCGTGTTGGTTTTGTTGTTGGTCGTCGGGGTATTTTCCTTTATGGGACTCCAGGGAGCGGCTGGTGGATTTGACGAGTATCGGGCATTGGCGCGTGACAGCAACCTTGCTGCCGAGGTGCAAGGTGATATGTTGATGATGCGCTTGGCGGTTCTCAACTACATGGCTGCCGACAACGATCAGCGGCGCGATGAAGTCGTTGCCGAATTCAAAGAATATCACAGGAAAATGATGGAAGCACTGGATGAGGCCAAAAAACAGATCACAAACAAAGAACGGGCCGATATCATTAAAAACATGGACGCCCGAATTGCCACATACAAATCCAATTTCGAGAATATTCAGAAACTCATGGACCAGCGGAACCAGGTCGTCGAAAACGAACTGGATATGCTGGGGCCGAAGATAGAAGACGTGCTCTCCCGAATCATGGATAGCACCGGAAAAACCAATATGCCGGAAGTATCTGCCCGGGCGGCAAACGCCCAGAAACACCTGCTTCTCGGACGGCTCTATACGATGAAGTTCCTCAACACAAACGCCCAGGCCGATGCCGACCGCATGCGGTCGGAATTCGATTTCATGGATGAAGAAATGATAAAACTGGGTAATTTGCTTCAGGACGACCAGATGAGAAGCGAACTGGACCAAGTGCTTACCATGAAGCGTGAATATGACACATCATTCAAGAAAGTCGAAGACTTTATCAATGAGCGCAATGTCTTTTTTGACGAGATGAACGTGATTGGCCCGGAAATCGCCGATAACGTCGCCACCATACACGAAGGCATTACCGGCGAACAGAACGAACTGGGACCGAAAGTCGTATCCGAAAACAAACGCACCAAGGCCAGCGTCATCACGGTTTCCGTCATTGCCCTCATCGCAGGCGTCATCATCGCCGTCTTCATAACCCTGGCAATTACGCGGCCCATCAACCAGGCCACTGATATGCTGAAAGACATTTCCGAAGGCGAAGGCGACCTGACGAAACGCCTGCAAGTCAAGACCAAGGACGAAATCGGCAAGATGGCCGGCTTTTTCAACCAGTTCGTCGAAAAACTCCGCGGCATCATTTCGGAAGTCGGCTCGAGTACCCAGAGTGTCTCCAGCGCCTCCGAGCAGCTTTCCGCCACATCGGGTAACATGGCCTCGGCTGCCGAGGAAATGAGTTCCCAGGCGAATAATGTCGCTGCCGCTACGGAGCAAATGTCCACCAACCTGAATACCATGTCCGCCGGCGCGGAAGAAATGTCCACCTCGGTCAACACGGTGGCCACGGCGATCGAAGAGATGAGCTCGTCGCTGGCTGAAGTTTCCAAGAACTGCACCCAGGCCTCACGCATCGCCACCGAAGCCGATAACCAGGCCCGTGGCGCGAATGAGACCATGGCCCGGCTCAACACATCGGCCTCCGAAATCGGCAAGGTGCTCGACACCATCAACGACATCGCCGACCAGACCAACCTGCTGGCCCTGAACGCCACCATCGAAGCCGCATCCGCCGGTGAAGCGGGCAAGGGCTTTGCCGTTGTGGCCAACGAAGTCAAGGAACTGGCCAAGCAGACCGCCGTGGCTACCGAAGAAATCGGACGCCAGATCACCGAAATGCAGAACAATACCACCGTCTCTGTCGAGTCCATCGAAAAGGTGACGGCCATTATCGAAGAGATGAACAGCATCACCCAGACCATCGCCAGCGCCGTGGAAGAACAATCGGCAACGACGAATGAAATCTCCAGCAACGTCCAGGGGGCTTCTTCGGCAGCCACAGAAATGGCCCGCAGCATTCAGGATACGTCCCAGGGGGCCCAGGAAGTCTCCAACAACATCCAGGGCGTCACCACTGCCGCCAACGAAACGGCCAACGGTGCTGAAGAAACCAATAATGCCTCCGCCGAACTTTCGCGCATGGCACAGCGCCTGCAGCAGTTGGTGGGACAGTTTAAGGTCTGACGGGCGATCAGCCGATAGTTAGGGTGATTACATCAGAAACGGAGCGGGAAAATGAAACATCTGTCTATCCGCGTCAAGATACTCGGCTTATGCGTGCTTCTGCCGGTACTGGTCATAATGACTGTGCTCTTCATCGCCTATGGCGCGAAAGCCAGGAGCACGGCTATCGATTCCTTTACCGGCAAAGCCCGCGCCATCTGTCTCATGGCGGAATCCACCCGTCAGGAAATGGGAAAAATGTGGCGGAGCGGCCAGTTCAGTATTGAAAAAATGCGGCAATTGGACTGGGATCAACCCACAGACCGCGAAAAAATCCTCAGCGCCGTACCCGTGGTCACCGCCTGGCGCACGGCCCAGGCCAAAGCCGAGGAAGGCAATTACGACTTTCGCGTTCCCAAGTTTCAACCACGCAATCCGGCAAATGAACCGGAGCCTTTTCAGGCCGAAGCCCTCGAAGCCCTCAAGGCTCCCGATGCTCCCGCGGAATATGTAAAAGTGGACAAGGAAAATAATACTGTCCGCTATTTTCTGCCCATTCGCCTGACGGAAAGCTGCCTGTATTGCCATGGCGACCCGGCAAAGTCCGAGGAATACTGGGGCAATACCCAGGGCAAGGATATCACCGGTGTTCAGATGGAAGGCTGGAAAGTCGGTGAGATTCACGGGGCCTTTGAAGTGGCCCAGTCCCTCGACGAGGCCGACAAGGCCATTGCCGCCAACCTCTTGAAGGCCGGTATTGTCATAGCCGTCGGCCTGATCGCATTCATGTTTCTCTGCGCCTTTCTCTTGCGCCGGATGGTGCTCAGGCGCATCTCAAAATGCGTGGACATCGCGAACGAAGTCGCCCAGGGCAAACTCACCAATCATCTCGAAGACGATTCCAGGGACGAACTCGGTGTCCTGGCTCGCGCCCTCAACAAAATGATCCGCAATTTCCATGAAATCGTTTTCAACCTGAACAGCCAGTCCAGCACCCTGGCCAGCTCGTCCGAGGAACTTTCCGCCACGTCCAACCAGATGGCTCAAAGCGCCGAAGACATGACAGGCCAGGCTTCCACCGTCGCCGCCGCCACCGAAGAACTCACCGCAAACATGAACAACGTCTCCGCGGCAGCCGAGCAAATGTCAACATCCGTCAATACCGTCGCGGCAGCCATCGAGGAAATGAGCACATCGCTCAACGAAGTCGCCAAAAGCAGCTCCCAGGGATCCGAAATCGCCGCCAATGCCGACGAACTGTCACGCGGAACCAGCACCCAGATGGACCGACTGAATACGTCCGCCGAAGAAATCGGAAAGGTGCTGGTCACTATCAAAGATATCGCCGACCAGACCAACCTGCTCGCCCTGAACGCGACCATCGAAGCCGCATCGGCTGGAGAAGCAGGAAAAGGTTTTGCCGTGGTGGCCAACGAGGTCAAGGAACTCGCGAAGCAGACCGCAAGCGCCACCGAAGAAATCGCCAAACAAATTCAGGACATGCGCGCCAGCACCCACGATGCCGTCCAGGCTATCGAAAGGGTTACCAGCGTCATCGCGGAAATGAACAGCATTTCCCAGACCATCGCCAGCGCCGTGGAAGAACAGTCATCCACCACCAGCGAAATCGCCCAGAGCATCGGTGGCGCATCCGACGCCTCAAACGAAATCGCCCGCAACGTGGAAGAAGCATCCACGGCTACGGGAGAGATATCGCAAAACATCCAGTCCCTCTACGAAGCCACCCGATCCACCGCGGTCGGCGCGTCCGAAACGCGAACCGCTTCCGACGAGGTGTCGCGCATCGGAGCCGAAATGCTCGACATGGTTCAGAAGTTCCAGGTGGAGGCGGCAAGTTTCGACATCAGCAAGGTCAAACTCGCCCACCTGGCCTGGCGCACCAAACTCGAAGGCGTCTTAAGCGGCGTGGAAAAAATATCTCCCGACCAGGTGGCATCCCACCATGATTGCGAATTCGGGAAATGGTACTTTGGCGAAGGCCAGGCCCTGGCCGACTGTCCCGTCTTCCAGGAAGTGAACAAGCACCATGAAGCCGTCCATGATAAAATCAAAGAGATCGTTACCATGGTCAACGCGGATCGTATGGATGACGCTCACCGGATGATGGCGGATTTTGAAAAGACGCGCGAAAAACTGTTTGAGGCACTGGACGAGTTGTATCAGCAGGCGCGAGCAAGCGCATAGGCCCATACCCCTGGACAGCGAGACAATTATCTGTGAACATCCTGGTCGTTGACGACACCATCACCTACCGAAAGATTTTGTCGGAAGTTGCGAAACAATTATCCGACGTGGATGAAGTCGTAACCGCGCCATCGGGTAGTGTCGCCCTGAAAAAACTCGACCAGAACCCATTCGATCTCGTGCTGCTGGATATCCAGATGCCGGAAATGGACGGCCTGGAAACGCTCGAAGCCATCCGCAAAAAACACCCCATGACCGATGTGGTGATGGTCAGCGGCGTCACCGAACGCGGAGCCTCCATCACCGTGAAGGCCCTGAACATGGGCGCCGTGGAATTTGTCCGCAAACCGGAAACAAGCGATGCCCAGGCAAGTGTTCGTGAACTGCATGAATCATTACAGCCGATTATTCGGCTCGTCAATACGCGCCGTTTTCGAAAGAACGGAAGCGCCACAGGCTTGGAAACGAAAAAAACCACGCCCCAGGCCGCACCGCCTCCCGCCAGGCAACACATGGCCCCGACACCCAAGCGATTCGGCGTCCTGGCCATCGGCGTCTCAACG
Organism: uncultured Candidatus Sumerlaeota bacterium; assembly: GCA_964462565.1. Taxonomy (GTDB): domain Bacteria; phylum Sumerlaeota; class Sumerlaeia; order UBA8349; family UBA8349; genus CAYWYC01. The sequence continues at coordinate 18,373 of CAYWYC010000044.1, forward strand.
GGCGGACCTCGGGCATTGGCCGAATTGATTCCCCTCTTGCCGCCAGACTTTCCTCTGCCCATCGTCGTCGTGCAGCACATGCCGCCGACTTTTACCAACGCCCTGGCAATGGATCTGAACCGCAAGTCGGCCCTGGAAGTCAAGGAAGCATCTGAAGACGATATCGTGGCAAAGGGGCGCGTACTCCTCGCCCCCGGTGGAAGGCATATGGTAGTGCGCCAGAAGGACCAGCAAATCGTGGTCGGAATCAACGACGGCCCCCCGGAAAACAGCTGCCGACCCGCCGTGGATGTCCTCTTCCGATCCGTAGCCAATTGTTATGGTTCCAAGGGCATTCTGGCGGCCATCCTGACAGGCATGGGAAACGACGGAATGCGCGGAGTCCAGATTCTGAAACGCAAAGGCTGCTATTGCCTGACCCAGTCCGAGGCCTCTTGCGTCGTTTACGGCATGCCTGCCGCCGTGGACCAGGCCGGCCTGTCCGATGAAAGTCCCCATATCCAGGATATGGCAAAAAGAATAAGCGATTTGGCCCGGAAAGGATGATAAGGACCATGAGAATTCTATGCGTTGACGATGATTCGACGGCCCGGCTGCTCTACAAGGAAGCCCTGGAGCAAAAATTTCCTGACGACTCTATTGAAATATCTGACTCCGGCGAAAACGCCATGGCCATGATTGAGAAATCGCCATACGATATCATATTGACGGATCTGGTCATGCCGGGGATGTCCGGCATCGAAGTCATCGCACGCGCCAAAGAAATCGATCCCAGGCAGGAAATTATCGTTCTTACCGCCCAGGCATCTATCGAAACCGCAGTCGAAGCCATGCGTCTTGGCGCGAGAGATTACGTCGAAAAACCCGTCAACTTCGACCTCATGGAAGAAAGAATCGAAAATATAAGAGATTACCGGCAACGCATGCAAGAGGCCGAAGACTATCGCCTGGCCAAGGAGACCAGCGAAGAACAGGCCGGCCACCAACTGCACCTTCTGGAAAAACAAATCCAGGACATGAAAATTGCCGGAGCCAAAGCCCGGGAAATTATTCGGGATGCTCAGTCAGAAATTTCCGAAAGCATCGCTAAAGAAGTCAACACACAACTCGATATTATTATGGGGAAAGGTTCTGTCTAAATGACCGCCACGCTGTCGCCCCAGGAATTCGAGCAACTTCGCGCCTTTATCGAGAAGACGTGCGGGATTCTCGTGGGCAAGGAAAAGGCCTACCTGATCGAAAGCCGTCTCAGCAGCATGCTGCCCGAAACGGGGTGTGAAACCTATGGCGAACTTTATAATAAACTTAAAAACGGAGCAGACCCCAATCTTCTGGACAAAATAGTGGATCGCATGACCACCAACGAAACCCTCTGGTTTCGCGATAATCATCCTTTTCGCATCTTCGAGGAAGTTCTGCTGCCTCAATACGCCCAGGAAGCCGCCGCCGGAAAACGCTTCCGCATCCGCCTCTGGTCCAGCGCCAGTTCCACCGGTCAGGAACCCTACTCCCTGGCCATGGTATTTCTGGAAGCCCAGGCCAAAAATCCCGCGCTCAAAAAAATCAAACTCGAAATTATCGCATCCGATATTTCCACAACAGCCCTCAGGATCGCCATGATGGGACGATACGATTCCATCTCCATCAACCGGGGCCTTCCGGTCAATTATCGCAACAAATACTTCAAGGCCGAAGGACGGGTCCATGTTCTTTCCGACGAGGTCAAAAAGATGGTCACCCTGAAGAAAATGAACCTGCAAAAGGACTTTTCCTCCCTTGGAAAATTTGACATCATATTTTGTCGTAACGTTGCCATTTATTTTTCCGATGAGTTTAAAAAGGACCTTTTCGCGCGCTTCAAAAGATCGCTCAATCCATCGGGTTACTTTTTTCTGGGCGCTTCCGAATCCCTCAGCGCCTACAGCCAGGAATATGAAATGCTCGAACATATGAGGGGCATATACTATAGGCTCAAATAGACGAGTAGCAAGAGGATAGACTGATGAAAATATTATCCGTGGACGATTCCAAAACGATGCGCCGCATTATAAGCGGCGGAGTGGAAGTGCTGGGCTATGAATGCCTCGAGGCCGAAAACGGCCATGCCGCGCTCCGAATCCTGGAAAACCACTATCAGGAAATCGTGCTCATTACGCTCGACTGGAATATGCCCGAAATGGACGGCATGGAACTGCTCAATACAATCAAGCAGGACAAGCGCTACGCCGACATTCCCGTGATGATGGTGACGGCTCTTTCGCAAAAAGACAATGTCGCCGAAGCGATCCGCGCCGGAGCCAAGCACTATCTCACCAAACCCTTTACCCAGGAAGACCTCATATCACGCATGATGGAAGCCCTGGGATGCGGAGACAGCATTTTTTAGGAACACTGAATAGATAGAATGGGGAAAATTATGAAAAGTCTGGTTGTTGAAGACGAAATGTCCGCGCGCATGTTGCTCAGTCATATCCTCTCGGAATATGGCCCCTGCGACCTCGCCGAAAACGGACAGGAAGCACTCGAAGCCTTTCACGAATCACTGGCCGATGAAAAACCATACGACCTCCTCTGCCTCGATATCATGATGCCGGAAATGAACGGCCATGAAGTCCTCAAATCCGTCCGCGAACTCGAAGAACAAAACGGCATCCACGGCCTCGACGGCGTCAAAATCATCATGACCACCGCCCTCGACGATTCCCAAAATATCTTTGCGGCCTTTCGCGAACAGTGCGAGGCATACCTCGTCAAACCCATCCGCAAAGAAAAACTCATCGAATGCATGCAGGAAATGAAAGTCATCTAAGCAGCGATGGCGACATATTTCAGATAGAATGCGCATATATTTCCTGGCATATTTTC
>CAYWYC010000045.1:0-1803 GCA_964462565.1 uncultured Candidatus Sumerlaeota bacterium
AAGAGGGTTTCAGATAGTATTCGCAAAAGGCCCCGGCGACTTCGTCGGCATTCGCATGGGAGATCTCGTTTGTAGTCAGGCCCGTAAGGGCCGTCATCTGGAGCAGTAATTTCCAGGATGATGAATGGATTCCATGCATCCCGACGCCCCTCACGGGGCTGACTACGAACATGCAGGCCTTTCAAAAATCCCGACAAATGGATTGTGGGCATAGCCCGCCTTAGCAGTATTTTTCAAAAAACATAGCCAGATTGATGGCCTTGAGAAAATGATAGCGAAACCGTATCTGGCTTTTGCACGAAAGTGTCAATACGGAATATTACGCCTGCCAATGCGATTGCGAACGAAATATGGAGTTCGTCAAAAAGACGACGGGACCAAGGCCCCGCAAACCAAGGCGATGGCAAGCCCTCGCACTCCAAAAACAGAAGCAAATCTTCATACCCAAGCGGCTTGGCGGTTCGCGTTTCTTTGGAAATTCGATTGCGATTTTTAGCGGCAAGATCCAGATAATATCCACGTCCAAAATGCTCCGCGCCGCAGCCCGGCGTTTCCTTAGAGCGAATCAGAAAAACTTAGAGACGGCCCCATGTCTTGCACAATAAAGAATAGCTTTACTGTGGGCAAGGGTTTGATCATAATGCTTGACCTGAATGGTATGGGGCTATTCTTGTGGAGAGGCGTGTGGGTTTATGGAAGAGATTCTCGAGCATTTTTTTGAAGGACAACATTCGGCGGTGATCCTGCTGATGCTGGCGGGCGCCATCGGGATTTTGGTCAAGGGCGCGGACTATCTGGTGGATGGCGCCGTCGGCCTGTCGGAGCGGATGGGTATCCCCAAGGCCATTATTGGCGCGACGGTGGTGAGTATCGGGACGACCACGCCCGAGGCGGCGGTGTCGGTGTTGGCGGCTTTCAAGGGTATGCCCGACCTGGCGTTGGGTAATGCCGTGGGGAGTATTATCTGCGACACGGGCCTTATATTCGGCCTCAGCTGCCTGATCACCCGCCTGCCCAAGGACCGCTTTATCCTGAATCGTCACGGCTGGATCCAGTTTGGGTCCGGGGTGCTGCTGGTAGTGCTGTCGCTGCTCTTCTGGAGCAGGGCGGACGATGGCGAAATGCAACGCATCCTTCCGCGGGGAGTGGGTTTTTTCCTGATCGGCCTCCTGGTATTATATATATGGATTTCCGTTTTCTGGGCCAAGCAACATCCCAATCCGGGCGTGGATGCCATTGTGGAACATGTCGATGCGACGCTGGAGCGTATTCCGGTGAAAAACAAGCTGCTGCTGGATGCCGGCATGCTGCTGGGCGGCTTGCTCTTGGTGCTTACGGGTAGTCACATCGCCGTGCCTGCCGTTCAGGTGCTTTGCCTGCGATGGGGCGTTCCGCCGTCGGTGGTATCGGCCACGCTCATCGCCTTCGGCACGTCATTGCCCGAGCTGGTTACGGCCATTACCAGCATCATCAAGGGCCAGAAAGAAATCCTGATCGGTAACATTATCGGCGCGGACATTTTGAATGTGCTTTTCGTGATCGGCGCGTCGGCCTGCGCGGCTCCGCTGGTGGTGGATCCGCTTTTTCTGCGGCTGCATTTTCCGGTGATGATGGCCGTGCTGATTTTGTTCCGGGTTTGCATAGCATGCGGTAAGGATAGCTTTCCCCGATGGCCCGGTTTTCTCTTTCTGGCGCTGCACATCGGCTATGTGGTGGCGAATTATGTCTGGGGCCGGCAATAGACCCTGCGTATCGCCACCATCCTGGTGGCAAGTGGAGGACAGTTTACCGGATAAAGGCTTG
>CAYWYC010000045.1:1903-21147 GCA_964462565.1 uncultured Candidatus Sumerlaeota bacterium
AATACCGGTAATTCGGTCGGATGGCACTTGTGCCGGCAAGATGCCGGCGGTACGTATCGCCACCATCCTGGTGGCAAGTGGAGGACAGTTTACCGGATAAAGGCTTGTCCCCAGTAACTGGTAATGAAACCGGAAAAGGAAGTACACCAATACCGGTAATTCGGTCGGATGGCACTTGTGCCGGCAAGATGCCGGCGGTACGTTTTTTCCACAAACGAAGCGGCGGGAGTTTGATTCATGGGGCTGGATGGGCAATATGACGTGGTGGTGGTCGGCGGCGGCCATGCGGGGATCGAGGCGGCGGCGGCCGCGGCGCGCCTGGGCGTGAAGACCTTGCTCGTCACCATGCGGCTGGATGAACTGGGCCGCATGTCCTGCAATCCGGCCATCGGAGGCCTGGGCAAGGGGCACCTCGTGCGCGAGATCGACGCCCTGGGCGGACTCCAGGCCCTCGCCACCGACGCCACAGGCATTCAATTTCGCATGCTCAACACCGCAAAGGGGCCCGCCGTTCGCGCTCCCCGCGCCCAGTGCGACAAGGTGGATTATCCCCGCTGGATGCTGCGCGCCCTGCAAAATTATTCTCCCAATCTCCACCTGGCTGAGGCCACCGTCGATTCCATCCAGACCGATGCTTCCGGGCGCGTCTGCGGCGTGACGATGGACGGCGGCGAGTCGGTGCGATGCCGGGCGGCGATCATTACGGCGGGCACTTTCCTGGACGGTCTGATTCATGTGGGGATGGATCATTTTCCCGGCGGACGCTGGGACAACCCTCCTTCCACGACCCTGGCCGAAAGTCTGCGTCGTCTGGGCCTGGAAACGCAGCGCCTGAAGACGGGAACTCCCGCGCGCCTGAAAAAGAGCACCATCGACTGGGACAGCCTGGAAGCGCAAGAAGGCGACAATCCGCCGCCGCCTTTTTCCTACATGACGCACCGCATTGAGCAGCCACAGATCGCCTGCGCTATCACGCGGACCAATCCCGACACCCACGAAATCATCCTGGGCGCATTGGACCGGTCGCCCCTCTACAGCGGCGTGATCACCGGCATCGGTCCGCGTTATTGCCCGTCCATCGAGACCAAACTGGTCCGCTTCGAGGGTCGCGATTCGCACCAGGTATTTCTGGAACCCGAAAGCCGCCACAACGATCTGGTTTACGTCAACGGCATTTCAACAAGCCTGCCCGCCGATGTGCAGGACCGCTTTATCCATACCATCCGCGGGCTGGAAAAGGTCGAAATCGCGCGATATGGCTATGGCATCGAGTACGTTTCTTTCCCGCCGACGCAGGTGAAGCCGACGCTTGAAACGCGAAGCGTGCCGGGGCTTTTTCTGGCGGGACAGGTAAACGGGACGACGGGCTACGAGGAAGCCGCGGGACTGGGCCTGGTGGCGGGGGCGAATGCGGCGCTGCAATTGCTCGAAGGCGAAAGCCTCACCTTCCGCCGCGACGAAGCCTATCTGGGGGTGATGATCGACGACCTGATCACCAAGGGCACCCCCGAGCCATACCGTCTTTTCACTTCGCGCGCCGAATACCGCTTGATGCTCCGGCAGGACAATGCCGACCTGCGCCTGACCCCGCGTGGACGGGAAGCCGGCTTGGTGGACGATGCACGCTGGGAACGCTTCTGCCGGCTGCGCGATGCCCTGGATGTGGAAAAAAAGCGCCTGGCCGAAACCCGCCTGCGGCCTGCCGAATTAGACGCGGCGGTTTTCGAACGCGAAGGAATCGACATGCCGCGCGAAAGCATCACCCTCGAACGCCTGCTCGTCAGGCCCGACATGCACTATGCCCTGCTCAAAGAAATGGGCTTCGGCAATCCCGACCTGGAACGCCTCGCGCCCGACGATGTGGCCCGCGTGATCGAACTTGCCGAAATCCAGACCAAGTACGCTGGCTATATCAAGCGCCAGCAGGAGCAGATCGAGCGCAGCAAGAGCATGGAGGATGAAAAAATCCCGGAAGACCTGAAGTTCATGGGCATCCCGAGTTTGCGCCATGAGGCGGCGGAAATTCTGCAAGCGAGACGTCCCGCCAGCCTGGGCCAGGCCCTGCGCATGCCCGGCGTCAACCCCGCCGACATCACCGCCATCATGATCCACCTGGCCGCGCGCAAGGGAAAATAGCCCCTTAGTCTCTGCCTTTTTTCACCAAAACAAAAAGCTTTGGGGATCTCTCGTTTGTAGTAAGGCCCGTAAGGGCCGTCGTCCGGAGCAGATATTTCCAGGATGATGATTAGATTCCATGCATCCCGACGCCCCTCACGGGGCTGACTACAAGCCGGTGCGGCTTCATTATTTCGATAAAGTAAAAGGGAATAGGCTTGTAGTAAGCGACGTGAGTCGCGTGACTTGATTTGGGCGGAATGCTGCAACGCAATTGCAAGTGCGCGAGGTTTGTATAAATTGTTACGCGGGGTGCTTTCGGGCTTTCATTTTTGATTCACTTGCAGTATGATCCGCTATCATTATCTTTGAAAACATGCTGAGATTCAAAGACGAAACCGAAAGAAAAGGATGGGGATTATGCTTAGGATTTCATGGGAAGAGCAATTTAAAAATCCGCCGCGGAAATATCGGACGATGCCGCAGTGGTCGTGGAATGGGCTGGTGACGAAGGAGCGCATTCGCGAGCAGTTGGACCAGTTTGCCGCGCAGGGATGCGGCGGGCTTTTTATGCACGCGCGTCCAGGCTGCGCCAACGGCTATGTGACGGAAGAGTGGTTTGAACTGTGGGACTATGCGATGCGCTATGCCGACAAGGTGGGCATTGATTTTCACATTTATGACGAGTTCACCTGTCCGGGCGGCAACGCGGGTGGCATGGTGGTGTCGGAGCGTCCCGATGTGGCGGAGAAGAAAACGCGGATCGTGACGATTACGTCTGCCGAGCAGGTGGGTGATGCGGAAGTGTTGGGCTGCTTTGAGGCGAATGATAGTGGCGTTCCCAAGCGGCTTGACCCGAGCGCCGTGCAGGATGCTTCCTGCGAAAATCCGGTGAAGGTGATCCTGATGGAAAACAGCCCGGTGGCGCGGAACTTTCCGAAGGCCGACCTGCTGCGTCCGGAAACGGTGAAAACCTTTATCGAGACGACCCATGACAAGTACAAGGCCAAGTCGGGCGACGCCTTTGGCAAGAACGTGAAGTTCATGTTTTGCGACGAACCCCAGGCGACGGCGAAGATCATACCGCTTTCGCCGCATTTTTTCGTTGAATTTCTGGACGAGCATGGCTACGAGCTGCGCGATAAAATCGGGGAACTCTTTTTCGCGCAGGAGGGCTCGGCCGAGGTACGCTATGATTACTGCCAGACCTTGCAGCGCCTCTTTGACCAGAATTTCATGCTGCCGCTTCATGACTGGTGCGCACAGAATGACCTGGAATATACGGGACATATCATCGAAAACGCCTTTCCCTTTCCCCTGCCCCATCCGGACAACATGGCTTCGCTGCGCTGGATGCAGGCTCCCGGCATCGACCTGCTGGGCTTTCAGTTCAAGGCCACCAACATGATGGACAACGGCAAGTACTTTTTCAACATGCGCGAAGTGTCGTCGCTGGTTTCGCAGTTCAACCGCGAATGGCTGATGGTGGAGTCCTGCGGTGGGCCGGGGTATCATACTTCCTTCGAGCTTTTCAAGCCGCTGGAGGATTATCTGCTGGCGCTGGGCACGAACGTGATGGACCCGCATCTGGCGCACCTGACGCTGATCGGCGGTGGCAAGTTTGACTTTCCCCACACCCTGAGCGACCATAGTCCCTGGTGGAAATACTACTACAACCAGGCCGAACACGTGGGCCGCGCGAATACGGCGCTCTGCCAGGGCCGTGAAAAGAATCGCGTGCTCCTGCTGCATCCGGCCACGACCACCTGGAAACACATGGACCCGCTGTCTAAAAGGGACAAATATCAAGTGGATGGCGCGGCGCTCATGACCTTGGAGCAATTGACGTATGAACTGGTGCTCGATCTTTATGGCTACCAGATTGATTTCGACCTGGGCAGCGAGATCGTAATGGAAGAAGTGGCCTCGGTGGAAGACGGTAAGTTGCGCGTGGGCGAGGCGGTTTACGACGCAGTGATCGTGCCGCAGGTGATGGACAACTGGAAGTCTTCAACGCTCAAACTTTTCGAGGAATACACGAAGCAGGGAGGCACGCTCTGGAGTCTGCGTGACGCACCGTCGCGGCTCGATGGACGCATCAGCGATGCCCCGGCACAACTCTACGCGAAGGACGGAGCCGTGCGGTGCTTCGGCGATAACGCGGAAATGATCACGGCCCTGCGCGAAACGATTCCGCCCCGCCTGACCGGTCCGAAGGGCGAAGCCTTGCCTGCGGAACTGCTGTGGCGACGCATCGAGAATGCCGACGGCGAGATTATTCTTTACTTCGCGAACCCCTGGGGCGAGACGATGGACTTCACAGTGCGGCTCGAAACGGACGCGACCTGGTCGCTCGATACGGCTTCGGGCGAGATGTCGGCGTTGGAAAGTTTTGAGCAGGATGGCGAGGTGCTGGCAAAGGTGAGCCTGCCCTCGCGGGGTCACGCGCTTTGGGTGAGCAAGCCCGGCGCGATGGCCGAAAGCCCCGAACCCAAGCCCGAGATCGCGACGCCTGTTTCGGTGGAGTTTGCCGGTGCAGAAGCGCTGGAAGAAAACCGCCTCTTTGTCGAGTATGCCGACATCGAAGGCCGTGGCGGCCATTCGGCCAGGGAACTCTACGCGCCGCAGTGCGATAATTTGAACTGGCAATGGCAGGGCTTCGAGGAAGGTTATGGCTGGGCGGGCCATCAGTTCAAGCGCAACATTCTGGAACGCAAACCCGACCCCCGGGGTGCTTTCACGGTGCGCTATCATTTTAATGTGGATGAGTCGGTGTCCGACGAGACGCTGAAGAAAATGCGCATCGCAGTCGAACGCCCCAATCTCTATACTATCGAACTGAACGACAAACACCTGGACCAGTCGAAGGCCGAACGCTGGTTCGATCCCGACATGGGGGCGCTGCCGGCGGGAGACGCGGTGCAGCGTGGTGCGAACACGCTGACGCTGAAGGCCGATGTCTTTCATCCGCTTCACATGATCGCGCCGATTTATGTGCTGGGCGATTTTTCCATCGAGCCGGCAGAAAAAGGCTTTACGATCAAACCGGCGCAGCCAATCGAAATGAACGACTGGACGCAGAACGGCTTGCCCTTCTATCCGGCGGCGGTGCGCTATAATTTCAGTATCACGCTGGATGCCGACGCGAAGAATCTGAAGGTGGTGGCCGATCAGTTTGAAGGCGCCCTGACCCACGTGGAGTTGGACGGCGATGCTCTGGGCGAAATTCTGCATCCGCCCTTTACGCTGGAGGCAAGCGGCGACTTCAAAAAGGGCGACCACACGCTCAGCCTGGACGTTTATGGCAACATGAAAAACATGATGGGCTCGCACCTGACCGTTGGCCTCTGGGGACGCTGGATCGCCGGTTTTTATCCCTCAGGACAACCCGCCGGGAGCGAATACCAGTTCATCCCCACGGGCCTCATGTCGCCGCCGAAGGTTTTTGCGGGATGAAATTGACGTGCCGGGATAGTACGGAACCGCCTGGGACGGGGTGAAATAATCTATGTGGCGGCTGGTGTCTTTCGCGAGTATCAGACGAATATCCATCCGCCACTGGCTAAAAATCTGGTTGAACTGGTGGATAGGCTGCTGCCCGATCCCATCGCCAAGGTAGATACACAGGCCATGGTTGAACTCACGGCTTTGCGCAAGGGCGACGACGATCGTGCACCTGGTCAACCACAGCGCCCGCGAAGATCTGTCGGGATACTGGTATCCCGTCTATACCTATATGCCGGAACTGCGCGATGTCGAGTGCCTGATCCGCACCGACAAACGACAGTCCGAAATATTCCACGCGCCATCGGGTGAAAAGGCGAAGGCTGTCGAAGAAGGATGCTGGAGCCGGGTCATTATCCCGTCGCTCGAATACATGGCGACTCTGCATGTGCCGGCCTGTTTTCAGGATTGATGTTATCGATCACCGCGACACGTATCGCCACCATCCTGGTGGCAGTGGAACAAGTTATGCTGGGAAAACATTGCCAGATGGAAATCGCAGCCGGCGCAAAAAGAGAAGGTCTCTGTTGGTCATTGAGGCCAAGGCTTTTGGTGGGGCTTTAACATAAATGGCCCTTCCGAGAATTTTGGGGATTTCAGCATAACACCGAAGGCGTTGCCCAATAATAGCCCGGGTTTTAACCCGGTGGTACAGACACCCCAAACAATATGATAACCCTGAAGGGGTTTCCCGGTTTTTAATTATTACTACGAGCAAAGGCGCGCATCATGTTTGTAAGTTGAGTACTGGTGGACAAGATCGCAGGCAAGAGTTTTTGGTTCGATTGCGATTTATGAGGAGTTTGGTCTCGTGGAAAAACTTAGCCGCCGGCCTGGGAGCTTGTTTCGGACTCTTCTTCCGGATCGGGGAAAAGGCGGTGGCGGATGGGATAGTCCTCGTTGGGAAGAATCTGTTGCCAGCCGAGGCGCTTTTTCATGTGCACGATAATGGGCGCGCGCAGATTGACGGTCATGGCGATGGGGTTTTCGCGGGGAATGTTCACGATAGACATGAAGGCGAATTCTTCATTGATGTCGTGAATCTGATAGCGCTGAAGCAGTTCATCTTCAAAATCGACCTGAAAGTTTTCGACCACGAGACGCGGGTCCATGACGATAAAGGCCAGGTCGGGATTGTCCACGGCCTGAAGCCATTTGAAGGGTGTGCCTTCGGAATCATGTTCGAGCAGGACATAGGTGACGGCATCAGGCATGCCCAGAATACCATCGGGTATGCTGATGAATTTTTCTTCGGGGATTTCGATTTCGCCGAAACGGGTGGTCTGGATCTTCATAGTGCTTAGCGCTCTCCTTGTTTCGGGCTTTTATCGCCGGCTTTCGCGCCTTTTTTCTGCCAAAGTCCCTGCACCAGGGCCTTATCGCTCAAGCTTACCTTTGCTGCCTGAATATTCTGCTCCTGAATTTGCTCGTACACTTCCTGGCGATGCACCGTTACCGACCGCGGAGCATTAATGCCCAGGCGCACCTGGTTGCCGCGGATTTCCATAACGGAGATCACTATATCGTCGCCGATTCGGATTGTTTCACCGGATTTGCGGGTGAGAATCAGCATCTTTTCACTCCATTTGCCTTATCGCCCTGAAATTACGAAATGTTTAGCCCAAATCCCATCCTGCTGCATAATCAAAAAGCCAGTCACTGTGCCTGATGAGCGAGATAGGAAAAAATCCCCCCGAATTCGTCGCGACTCAAAAGGGCTCATATCTCCAAGCAGATGAAATATTCGCATCGCTTTGCACCATGGCCAACCCAGCCAGATTAGCGACTGATGAGGCCCTTGGCAAGTCTTTTTCCAAAGGAAAGCGCCCATAATGATGAAATATGCATAAGTCCGCGGCGAACCGGACGAATTATTCGATTTTTGTGCTTGTTTTCCCGCTATGAATTCCGCACGATATGAAATTAATAACAGGAATGGGCTTGAAGATAAAAGGACCATAAAAAGATCCGGAGCAAGAATCATGGCCAGTTTCGGGAAAAACCGGCCGAAATTCCAAAGGAGAATACCATGAGTGCTGAAACGAATGTCCTCTACGAGCGATCCCCCAAAAAAGATGTGGTCTATGACGTGATCATCGCCGGAGGTGGACCCGCCGCGATCGGGGCCGCCCTGGCCGCCGCCAAGTGCGGAGCACGGACCCTCATCCTCGAAGCCCGCAGCCAGTTTGGCGGAACCGCCACGGCCGCCATGTGGATGGAGATCAACTTCCTCTTCAAGGATAACAACGAAACCGACCGCGGGGGCATCCATACCATTTTTATCGACGCCATCCGTTCCTGGGGCGAGGATGCCTCAATTCCCGGTAAGCGCGATCCCCAAAAACCCGGCAGCGGCGGCAACCTGGACGTTCATCCCGAATACCTGAAGAAGGTGCTCTTCGATCTTTTCGAGAAATACAAAATCGACTATCAATTGTATAGTCCCGTGGTCGATGTGGAAAAGGATGGCAATCGTCTGACCGCTGTCGTCATTGCTGCCAAGGAAGGCCGCGTGGCCTATCGCGGGAAGAGCTTTGTCGATGCCACGGGCGACGGCGACCTGGCCTATGTGGCCGGTTGCCAGATGGAGACCGAAGGCGATCCCGACTCCGGCTGGCGGCCACCCGTCACCGTGGCCTGGGCCATCTGCAACGTGGACACGGATCGCTTCTTTGAATGGCTCGAAGGCGACATCGAACTCGACCGCCATCAGTTCAAGGCCTTTAATGAATTGCTCGGCGAATACCGTGAAAAGGGCTACGACCTGCCTAACTGGATCGGTTTCAACAAGACCACCATCCCCGGCGTCGTCTCCATCAACAACGGCACCTCGAATTCCTTGCATCTCGATTGCTCGAAGAGTGAGTCACTGACGCTGATCGAAAAAATGGCCATCGACCAGGCGATCAATTTCATCAAGTTTGCCCGCGAAAAGAAAATTCCCGGACTCGAAAACGTCCACCTCATGCGTACGGGCGGCTATGCCATGGCCCGCGATACGCGCCGGCTTGTTGGCGAATACCAGTTTTCCAACACAGACGTGATGGAAGGTACGGAATTTGATGATGCCGTGGCCAGCAAGTACGGCGGCAGCGATCCCGTCGGTCAGCAGCGGCCCTACACGGCCATCAAGCAGGGAGCCCTTTTTCCCTATCGTGCGCTTTTGCCAAAAGACATCGACGGCCTGCTTGTGGCGGGACGATGCAGCTCGGCCACCATGCTGGGCCACTATGGCGGCAAGAGCATGGGGAACATGCTGTCGCTGGGCCAGGCCGCCGGAATCGCCGGGGCGCTTTGTGCCGAAAAAGATCTGCTGCCCCGCCAGCTGGACTATCACCTCATCCAGGATAAACTCAAGGAATGGGGCGTGGAACTCTAAACGCTGCGGGAAAGCGATCTTCCTGTAAGGATGCGATCTTTGTCTGATTCAAAAACGGAATCTCCCTGGAACGAAAGTAACTACCGCGGGCCTGAGCACCCCGTGGTAGCAGCCTTTGTGCGGGATCATTTGCGGGTGTTCAGGCGTATGCAGGAAGAGCACGGGGCGGCCCTTTCGAGAGATTCAAAGGTCCTCGAACTGGGCGCGGGACCCGGTGTTTTCAGCGATGCCCTTTCAGGCGCCAATGCTTTTTTCGTGGCCACAGACCTTCATCAAAGCATGCTGACCCGAAACCCGGCCAAGCGTAAGGTTCGATGCGATTGCACCAAATTGCCCTTTGCCCATGGACACTTCGATCTGGTTTTTATGGGAAATCTCCTGCACCATCTTAAGGAGCCGGCATCGGCGCTGAAGGAAGCGGCCCGCGTCCTTAAAAATGACGGATATATATGGAGCGTCGAGCCGAACGCCCTCCACCCCTTGCTGGCGATTTTCGGATTGCTGGTCCGCCATGAGTGGGGCTTATTGAAATTCACGGCGGGATACATGAGCCGCGTCTGCCGGGAGGCCGGCTTGCGGATTCATCGCCGCGTCGTGACCGGCCAGATTTTCCAGAACACGACGCCCGAGTGGATGCTGCCTCTGGTGCGGCCGCTTGGTAAGGGGCATTATTTCCTGGGCGGATACCAGCTGTCCTTGATTGGCAGGGAGCAAAAATGAACGGCTTTGATTGTGCCCTTGTCACCCGTGAATTCCCACCGGCTCCCTGTGGCGGCATCGGCAGCTACACCGCCAATGTGGCGCGGCTTATGGCCGAGGCCGGGCATCGCGTTCACGTGATCACCGAGGCCTTCCCCGGAAGTGAAGCGCTCGAACTGCGCGAGGGAATGACCATCCATCGTCTGCCCTTCCGCGATCATCGCCGTCCCGGAATCTGCCTGCATCCCGATATTGCCCATCGTTTGGACTATCGCCATCTCTTGAAATTCCGCGATCCCATGCGCGTCTTCAGCCTCCAGGTGCGCGACTATCTGGAGACCTTGCTCGAGCGCGAACCGATTCAACTGATCGAAGCGCCGGAATACGAAGCGCCCCTTTACGATTTTCTCCTGGCCCGCTTGATGCGTCCCGATTTTCCAAAGACACCCGCCGTGGTTCACCTGCATTCAGCCAGCCGCGACCTGGCGGAGCATGATCTGGAAGACGTCTATTCACGCTTTCTGATCCACCGCCGCCAAAATGAAGAAATGGCCATTGCCCTGGCCGATGCCGTGGTGAGTCCCAGCCAATTCCTGAAAAATCTGACCGAAGAGCGCATGGATTTTGCTGAAGACCGTATCGCCACGATACCCCTGCCCCTGGGCGAGTTTGAAAATATCGAGGTCCAGCGGAAGTCCGTGGAGGGGCGTATTCTGTTTGTCGGACGCTTCCAGCACCTAAAGGGCGTCGATCTGCTTCTGGATGCCGGGCGCAGGCTCATGGAGGAACTGCCGCAGATTTCCATTCGTATGATCGGCGGCGACTGCCATCAGGCCATTTCCGGCCAAAGCTGGCTCGAGTCCCTGCCCAACTCCGTGCGGTCGGACAGCCGATGGGAATTTATCGATCACATGAGCCGGGAAGATCTGGTTGCGGAATTCAGCGCCGCCGAAATCGTTTGCATTCCATCGCGTTTTGAAAACTTTCCCAACGTCTGTATCGAGGCCATGGCTTGCGCGGCGCCCGTTGTTGCGGCACGCGTGGGCGGACTGGCGGAAATGATCGAAGACGGCAAATCGGGATGGCATTTTGAGGCCGGCGATGCCGAGTCGCTTTATCATGTTTTGTCAAAAACTCTCAAACTGGACGCATCGGCCCGCCGAACAATCGGCGAGGCGGCGCGCGAAAGGGTTTTGCAGCTTTGCGGCAACGAAAAAAATATCCGACTGAGGGAAACTTATTTCCAAAAAGTGATCGAAGCTTTCGACGAAAAGGCCATTTCCGGGCTTCCCGATTTTCTGCCCCATCCACACAGCCGGCCCGATTTGTCTCCGTGCGCAGGGCAGAAAGCCGGCACCGTCTCCGTCATTATTCCCTGCTATAACCTGGGGGCCTATCTCGGCGATTGCGTGGCCAGCGTGAAGAGCCAGAGTCGTCCTGCCGACGAAATCATCATCGTCGATGACGGCTCCACCGATCCCCAAACCCGCGAAGTGCTCAGCGCCTATGAATTTGATCCGGACGTGCACCTGGAGCGCACCCCGAACCGGGGTCTGCCTTCCGCGCGGAATCACGGGCGGTCTGTGGCTTCGGGGGACTACCTGGTTTTTCTGGATGCCGATGACTTGCTGAAGCCGGATTATATTGCAAAGCTGGCTGACGTTCTGGATCGTCACGAAGGGGTGGGAGCCGTGACGCCCTGGGTCCGGCATTTTGGCGCGCAGGAAGACATGTGGATTCCCCCCCACGGACAATTTCCATACTTGCTGGCCGAAAACTGCCTGGCTGCGGCGTCGATGGTGCGGGCGCGGGCGCTGGACCAATGCGGCGGATTTCAGCCTGCCATGCAGTATAATTATGAGGACTGGGAATTCTGGATACAGCTGGCCGAAGCCGGTTGGGCGCTGCTCTGCTATCCCGAAGCCCTGCTTGATTATCGCGTCCGTCCCGAGTCCATGATCCGCGGCCTCACGCCCCAGGCCCATGGTTACCTGCGCCGGATTATGGTCGCGCTCCATCCCGAGTTATTCCACCAGTATGGCGCGGAACTGTCCCTCATTATCGAGCAACGATATCGCGGCTGGCCCCAGGATTACGCCATCCTCCAGGCCGAAAACGACGCCCTTCGCGCCCAATCGGGCCGCCTGCGCCGCGCCCTGCGCAATCCCCTGCAAGCCCTTCGTCAAATCGCGCGAAAAATATTTTAATCGGCCCCCAGAAATTCCAGGATGGCCGCGTTCATGGCGTTGCCCCGGTCCCAGACCACGGCATGGCCACATTCGTCAAAAATCCGCAGTTTCGAATTCGGCATTCGATCATGGATATATTCCGCCGTTTCCACGGGAAAGACCCGATCATCCCGGCCCCACAGGATCAAGGTCGGATGTACGATATCGTCCAAAACGCCGTCCATTTTCGGGCCGCGCTCCATCATGACCTGGGCCACCAGTTTGATCTTGTTGCGCAGCAGCCGGCCCTCGGGTGAATGATCGCCAAAGGCTGCTTCGGCAAAGGGCGGTTTGTGAAAAAAGAAAAGATCCACCTGCTTCGCGGGGCTGCTTGTTTCAGAAAAAGCCACCTCCATCAATTCCGTCATATCTGTTTCGACGCCGGCTGTGCTGATCAGCACCAGTCGATCCACCATGTCTGGTTGGACCGACGCCGTCATCAGGGCGATCCAGCCACCCACCGAAAGCCCGACAAAATGGGCCTTGTCGATCTTCTTTTCCCGAAGCAGCGCCATGACCAGCTGAAATTCGCGCGTCGCGGAGTAATTCGTAATATTGATCTTTTTCGGACTGCCGCAGAGCAAATCCGGCGCTATGACATGATAGTGCTTTTGCAGCAGGGGAAGCGTCCGCAGCCAGGCCGTCAGACCGTCTCCGCCAAAACCATGCAGCAGCACCACGGTTTCGGCGTTTTCCGCGCCACCTTCCAGGTAGCTGATCCTGAAAGACCCGGCCTTCAGTTTTTTTCGTTCGATTCCATAGAGATTCAAATACCGCGTGGCGCCCCAGCGAAAACAGGCCATTGGATTTGTGGCGGCAATGATTACCAGTATCAGCAGAATACATAAACCGGCTCCCAGACCCCAGCGGACCGGATGCTTGCGTATTGCGGCAGATATTTGAGCGAGCCGTTTCATAATCGCAGATTAGCAGAAAGCGGGTGACGAGGCTATGCTTAATGATTCTAGTCATATTCAGTCAAAGCCAAGGTGTTACATGCACGAAATTCACAGATATATGTTTCTGCTGTTTGGTATGGCTTGCGACCGTTTATTATCATTCGATCAAATGCAATTGTTATATTGAAAGCGCCTGTCTGACCATTTGAAATGGGATGAAATCATTGAAAAATCAGGCATGTAGGCAATAGTTGTGTAGAAAAAAGTGCATTTTCATTCACTAATATTTGTTATTATTTCTTGCAATGTGTAATGATGTTGGGTTAGAATACTCAGGTTAAGTAATCATCATCATCGTTTTACCCGAATTTTTTTTGAAGGGAAAACAATATTTGGCTAGCACAAATTGCATGGGAATGCTTTACAGGCTGAAGTTTTTCCAGGAAAGGAGGCGACCGGGCGTTGGGTTTACCTGCGCACCATGGAAGTTTTTCCGATTTCATGCTGTATCATTATTAAAGGCATGACCCCGGAAATCAGTTTGGCGGTCGGCGAAGGGGATATGGAAACAGTTTTGCAGTCCCGGACGCTCGGCTGATGTTTGCCTTTAAAGGCAACTGTCCGATTTGGTTCATCTATGTTTTTTTCGAATCTTAATGCACTACAGGAGCCCGGCTCCTTTATTATCCTTGAACCCTTATCGGACAACACACTCACATTTCTTAAGCAGATGAGGAGGAATTTTATGAACAAGTTGTCCAACAACAAAAAGACGCATTGTCTCCTGCTTCTGGCAATGGTCTTTGTCCTGGGCCTGTCGTCCTCGGCGTTTGCCATTAACTGGTACGTAACGCCGACGGGTAGCGGCGGTGGTCTGACAACGGGCGATCCCACGTCCCTGACCTTTGCCCTGGCCAATGCCGATCCCGGAGACGACATTTTACTCGAAGAGGGTACGTATACGGCTACGCCATATGTCCCTTCCACAAACACCTTGACGCTGACAGGTGGTTACGAGACAGGAACTGCATTCGCCAGTCGTGACGCCTGGAACAATCCTTCCGTTATTGATGCTGAAGGCAGCGGACGCTGTGTAGATATTGATGAGAATGTTGCATCCCTCAACTTTAATGGCTTGCAGTTTTATCGTGCTGGTGACGGTGCTTTGCAGATTAACCAACTTCCCGCCACCTTTACCGACTGCAAATTCTCCAGCAACACCAAAAGCAGCGACGGTGCGGCTATTAATGCTCCGGAAGCCTGGAGCCGTGGCTTGCTCACGCTCGATTCCTGTGTATTTGATGAAAACGTTGCGGCCGGTCGCGGCGGCGCCGTTCGTGTGACAAACAATGGCGTCGTTATTACCAACTGTCTTTTTACCCGCAATGTGGTGAATGGCGATTATGAAGCGGGCGCTCTCCATATTCATAACGCCGGCAACAGCACCTGCTTCGTAGTAAACAACACCTTTTCTTCGAACACGGTGAACCGTTCATCGGCTGGGGATATCAACGGTCTTGCTCTCTATGTGGAAGTGCCGTGGAATGACAATGTTGATAACAGCCAGATATCGAACAATATTTTTACCTACAACACGGGTACCAACGGTGGCAACGATACGGTGCTGTATCACAAGGATTCTGCTAACGCCGGCTCCACGCAGTCGAACCTTTTCTGGGGCAATACGGCTACGGCCGCGCTCTGCAATGAACCCATGAAGTACACGGTTGTTGCCGATCCCGGCTTTGTCGATGGTCCCTATAATGACCTTCGCCTGACCGATTCGTCGAACGCCCTGGACATCGGTGTTGTTTTCCCGGAAGTTCCCTCCGTGGACTTCCTGAATAACTCGCGTTTCGTCCAGGCCTGGTACGCGGATGACACCTTCCCCGATGCCGGTGCTTACGAACTTCAGAACTACGGTGGCGAAACGCGCGATCCCAATCCCGTTTTTGCCGCGCCTGCGGCTCGCGGAAACGGACTGGGCGGCGACTGGGCTAACGCGGCGGCTTATGCCGATGCGGCCAACCTGATGCGGCCCAACGTCACTCCCGGTATCTATCTCTCCGAAGGTACCTACTACAACACCACCCCGACCCTGACGTCGGCGATCACCATGGTCGGAAGTTTCGACGCGACCCTGACGGGCACGGAAACAACCGGCAATGACCGCGAACTGTACCCGACCATCTTCGACGGTCAGAATCAGAACGTTATTATTGACTTTGACCCGCCGAACGGTGAAATCACCACACTCAGCCTGACCTCGATTAATCTGGTAAACGGCTATAATGCTGGTCGCGGTGGCGGTATGCTCATCGGCGACGATGGGTCGGATCTGCCTGTTGGGATCTTTACCGACTGCAAATTCGAAAACTGCCGCACCGGCGATGACAGTGGCGTGTTCGATGCCAATGGCGATGTCAGAACCTTGACCTTTATCGACTGCCTATTTTATGACAACTATGCCCATGACCAGGGTGGTGTCATTTATGTGGACATCCCCGAGTGGGGCAATGATATTTCGACGATGACTTTCACGAATTGCGTTATCACCTCGAACTCGGCTGGTTTTGGCAGTGGCACGGGTGATGGTGGTTTCTTGCGCACCGACCGGCCTAAAGACCGACTGTGGCTTCTTATGGAAAACTGTGAAGTGACCAGCAATACGGCCGCCGACGACGGTGGAGCCATATACGCGGAAGGTATTACCATCTATAGCACCAACACGCTTTTTGCTTATAACGTGTCGGGCGATGACTATGCCTGCATCGGCAACAATCGTAACCAGTTCACCATGCATGCCTGGGGTTCTACCTTCATGAGCAACCGAGGCGGTGACGAGGGCGGTTCGATTCGCCACTGGTCCGGAGCAGACGTCGATCTCCAGCTCTATGGCTGCTATTTCACGGATGAAAAGGCCGCATACAGTCCCTTCATCCATATCAGCCCGGTGAACGGCACAGTGGAGTTCAATCTGATCGTGGAAAACTGTGTCATGACGTCGGGTACGGGCTCAGGCTGGTCGAACTCTATCATTCGCGTCAGCCATGGCGGAAACCTGACGATGACCGAAGGCAGCCGCATTGCCAATAACACCTTCGCCTGGAACGATACGAATCGCGGTATAGCCTGTGATTCGAGCATTGGCGGCGTGGATGTTTATAACAACATCTTTGCCCATAATACCACAGGAGCCGAGGTGATCCATACAGCCCGCAGCCTGAGCAATTGCCTCTTCTTCGATCATAACCAAAACCTCTGGAACGGCGGAAACGTAGATACGGTCAGTTCCGATACCTTGATCCCCTCCGGAACCTTCAGCGATCGAGTTGGAGTGGACCCGCTCTTTGTCAACGACGTGCAGGGCGGTACGCCGGACGACTTCAAGCTGTCCTACGCCGTGGGCAGTATTTCGCCCGCTATCGACGCCGGTACGTCCATGGGCCTGGTTCCCGCAACCGACTACTTCGGTACGGCCCGTCCCAAGGACGGCGATATCGACGGTACGGCCGATTGGGACATGGGTGCGTATGAGTTCTTCCCGCAGCCAGCCATCGGTTACACCTCACCCTTTGATCTGGGTGGTGCTCTCAATGGCGTGCTGACAACGGGCGCTCTTACTGTGTCCAACACGGGCGTTGCTCCCCTGAACATCTCTGCTGTGAACCTGCAGAGTGGCGACAGCAACTTCAGCGTGGTCAGCTTTGACTCTACGATCGATGCCGGCAGCAGCGGTGAAATCGTTTTCGGTATCACCTCTTCTGTCGAAGGCATGACCTCGGCAACCTTCTGGATCATGTCCGACGATTCCGGTTCGCCCTCTCCGGTGGACGTGTGGGCCGATGTACTTGGCGCGCCTTCGCTGGAAGTGACCGTGAACCTGCCTCCGTGGTCGATTGATCATCAGGATGGCTGGGCTGGTGGATTTGCCAATTACCTCAGCTTCCGCAACGTCCTTGCCGGTCAGTCCCGAACGCTGAGCTACGAGCTGCGGGCCGAAGCCATCTCCGATGACGTGGTTATCGAGGCGCCGGCTCCTTACTCGGTATCTATCGACAACGTGAACTTCTCCAACGACCTCTCGCTGACGCCGGTTGGATACATCGTGGACGAGACGGTTTATGTGAAGTTTGCTCCGACGGCTCCGGGTTTTTACTTCGGAGACGATTCGGGCCAGTTCCAGACCTACGTGGTGGATAACACGGTTGCGGCTGAAAGCCTGGCTTCCGTGGTTTCGCTGGGTGGTTTCAGCGGTATTGCGCTGCCCGCCTACGAACCCTTCGATTATGCCACCGGCGAACTCGTAACCGCTTCGAACAACACTTACGTGGAAGCCAGCAGTGGAACGGGTGACACGTCGTCGGTTATCGACGGCAACCTGGTCTATCCGGGCCTGGTACCGCCTTCAGGACGCAGTGTGGCCCTGACTTCCGGTTCCAAAAACGCGCAGGCTCCCTTCTACCCGAGCCTGTCTTCGGAAACGCTGGCCGCTTCGGATGGTCTTTACTATTCGATGCTGCTTCGCGCCAACGAACTTCCCGGTGCCGCGTCCACCGACGGCAAGCAGGTTTTCTCCCTGCTCATGGACAAGAGCAACTACAACCACTTCCCCAACCAGGGATGGGCGCAGAACAGCCTGTCCATGTGGGAACGTGGAACCCTCGTTGCCCGCGCGACGGACGCCGGCTTTGAACTGGGCGTTTCCACACGCTTCAATGACGTGGACAACACCGCATGGTGGCCCACGGAGTTGACGGCCGGAACGACCTACTTCATCGTGGTTCAGTATCATCCCTCCGATGATCATCCCGCCAACGACAAGAGCACCCCGGTTGCCACCAGTGATACGGTGACGCTGTGGGTGAACCCGACCGTTGGCGCGGCCGATCCTGCCCTGGAAACTTCAGTGACTTACGAATGGCAGACGGGCGATGAAATCATGGACCAGGATTGCGAAATGAATGGTTGGGTGCTCCACAACGCCCTGAACTTCGACTCGGGTGACGCGATCTTTCAGATCGACGAAGTCAACATCGGCCAGAGCTGGGCTGAGGTGAATGAAGAATACACCGGTCCGCAAATCTGGTACGTCGATGACGACGCGACTGCTCCCATGGACGGTCTGAGCTGGGATACGGCTTTTGACACGATCACCAGTGGCGTGGCCGAGGCCGGCGACGGCGACATGGTCTGGGTGGCTGCCGGTACCTATCCCGAAAAGGGCCTGAACCTGGCCGACGGCGCCTCCATGTATGGTGGCTTTGCCGGTACGGAAGGTCCCTTCTTCGACCTGACCCAGCGGGACATCGCCGCCAACGAAAGCATCGTGGACGGCACCGGCGTATCCGGCGGAGCCGTAGTGGACTTCCAGGGCGGTGCTCAGAACAACCGTCTGGACGGCTTCACCTTCCAGAACTGGACGAAGGGCGGCTTTGGCGGTATCATACCTATTGTCGGTGGAAGCGACAATATCACCATCGCCAACTGCAAGTTCTTCAACCTTCGCGGTCAATTGGGCGGTTCCGGTATTACGGTCAACGGCGCGGTTGGCGCCAACGGAACAGTCCTCGTTGACAACTGCGAGTTCACCAGCCTTACCTACTCCAACAACTGGGCCGGTGGTTCAGCCATCGTCAACAACGACCCCGGTGCAGACATAACCGTGACGGACAGCAGCTTCACCAGCTGTGGAGCCGCGGCTTCCTCCACCAATGGTTGGGGTGGTGCGATCGACATCAGCGGTGGCGGCGGCATGACCATCGACGCCTGCAGCTTTGTCGGTAACGGCTGGACGCGTCAGACGGCTGGTCTCACCTGGGGCGGCGCTATTGCCTTGCGCAGCAATGCCGCTTCCTCCGTCTATGTGACCAACAGCTTCTTCTCGCAGAATGTGGCATCCACTCACGGAAGCGCGATCGGTACTGATGGGGAAGGCAACCAGATCACGGCTATCAACTGTAGCTTTGATAACAATGGTCCCGACGAAATGGTCAAGAGCAACAAGGCCAATACCCAGGCGATCCTGATCAACTGCCTGTTCACCAACTCGCCTTCCCAGGCAGCCGTTGGCGCGAACGGCGGTGGTACAGTCGAAATGACGAATTGCTACTTCTTCGGCAACGCCTCCGATTGGAACACGGGCGATACCGATATCACGGAGACGGATTCGTTCACGACTCTGGGCGATCCGCTTTACAAGAATGCCGCCATTGGCGACCTTCATGTTGCGGATAATTCCCCGGTGATCGATCTGGGAACCAGCACCAGCGCCCCGACTACGGACATCGATGGCCAGGAACGCATCGGTCTGCCCGACATCGGAGCCGATGAAATTGTCCCGCCCACCAGCGTGGACAACGGCATCTGGACCCTCTACTAAACCGGACATAATCAGCCGGTCGATGACGGGCCGGCTGA
>CAYWYC010000046.1:0-20864 GCA_964462565.1 uncultured Candidatus Sumerlaeota bacterium
CAGAGGGCTGAAGGCCCGATCCAACCACCTGCACGTCTTCTGATGGTATCTTTCCGTCCCATTTATGTCGCCACCCAAACTTTTGATGTTTTGGAGTGCGAGGGCTTGCCCTCGCCTTGCTGTTGCGGGGCTTTGGTCCCGTTCGTTCCATTCCGGCTTAAAAAGGCGTCGGCAAGCCGACGCACTCCAAAATTCGCTCCTCGACGTACTTCAGTGTAAGATCATCCGTATTGATTTGAGTGGAGCCTTCTCGAAAGCCTTTCTGCCAAATATAAAACCGCAAGATTCTGCAACAGGATCAGCGAATTCATTTCTCGGGCTTCAGAGTCGCCTATTTAAAATACACTAATAGCAAAAACACTTCCCCGTTTATATCGTACCCCCGCCCTGCTTATTTCAAATCCGGAATCGAAATCGGCGCGTCGTTTCCGGTGCGCCCGTCATAGAAAATCTCGTAATAGCCCTCATCGATCCGGAAAGGATCGACCGGATTTTTGGCATAGTCGTAATCTTCGGGCAGTACGCCATAAAGTTTCATGGCGCGGATATAATCGCCAACGGGTCGCCAGTTTTCGGCGTGGGGAAAGGTTTTTTGCGCCTTCAGATGCGCGCTCATCTCCTGGAACTGTTTCAACAATGCCTGGTAGTCGGGATCATCCTTGCTCGCAAAGACGTTCGCGGGAGGCGCTTCGGTTTTGAAGTCCTTCGGTTTGCGTTTATATTTCGTGCGCGATTCGCGTTGCTCACACAGTCCGTAGCCACCCGCTTCCTTGGACAGGGGGGCCAGCAGCATAAGGGACTTCTCCGGCTCGGCCATGTTGAAATAGTGATCATAACTCCGTTGCCGCGGCCAACCGCGACCGGTGTATTTCGAGTGCCCCGGATTGCCGCCACCCGAATCATGACAGGAGGCGCAGCGCTTTTCCAGAATCGTTTCGTCAAATTCCAGCGCCACGGCATCGGGATTCTCTTGACCCGCCGGACCATCCTTGCGGGCGAAGGGGATGTCGCACTCATCGCCGGCCGTGCCAAAACTGGCGTAGGTCCCGCTGACCTGCATATCCACCACGGTCCACCATTTCAGGCGTTCCATTTCGGCATCGGACAATTTGACATCATGATGGCCGCGGGCCAGGGTGGACATGAGACGGGGGGCGTTGATATTTTTCGCCTCGAACCAGGCCGCGGAATTCGGAAAACGAATCCCCGGCGTTCCCGTCAGCACCAGTTCTCCGGCATACTTTTCATAGTTATGGCACTTGGTGCAATGCTTGTCAAAGATGGGCTGGATATCGCGGGGCATATGATAGATACCGCTGTCGGGAACATTCTCCAGGGGTTGGATCAGGCTGGGGTAACGTTCCAGCGCCCTCAGATTATTGCGCGGAATCGGTTTGGGCGTGCGGGTGCGTTGTTCATGGCATCCCACACAACTCGCCACCTCACCCGGCATAAGCGTCGTGAAGCTGTTCATCTCCTTCACCACGTTGCCATTGGCATCGAGGGCGATAAAATAAAAGGGACGCATGGCCGGCGCCTCCAAATATGCCGATCCGTCTTCCTCCACGGGAATGCGGCCCAGGATGCGCTTGATATTGTAGCTGCCGTTATTGGTAAAGGCGCTGTCCGCCGTCCAGCTCATACTCACCGCCATGGGCAATGCTTCCACCACAAGCAGTTCGGCGATGCGGTCACTGGCCCGTTGCATGCGATTGTCGCGGCTGATCGCCACATCCTGCAAGACCAGTTGCCCGTTACGCTTGGAAAAATCCGTGCGGTCCGGAATCACCGGTTCGCGGGGGTGGCCCTGGATCAGGCGTGGTTCGTGAATCCAGGTGCCGCGGCCTTTGGGAACCTTGTAGCCTTCTTCCAGTTGATAAAGCGTCTCGAACTGCCCCTTGGAATTGACGATATAAATCCGGTCTTCCACGGCAGTCAGAATAAACTCATCGCTTAGCGCAATCGGATCGCGCCAGCATTCGGGGTCTTTGCTGATTTCGGGAAAGTCCGTCGCCCACAGCGTAGCCGCCGCCTTGTCATCGGGGCCATATTCGGGATCGATCACCGTCAGAAAGCCTTCGCGTTCGTTGCGCCCATGACCCGCCCCGAAAATGCTGATTACCTTGTCCGTCCCCGGAATC
Source organism: uncultured Candidatus Sumerlaeota bacterium (assembly GCA_964462565.1). GTDB lineage: Bacteria > Sumerlaeota > Sumerlaeia > UBA8349 > UBA8349 > CAYWYC01. The sequence continues at coordinate 2,142 of CAYWYC010000046.1, forward strand.
GGTCGGGCTTCGGTCATGGCAAAGCCGGGATTGTTATTGCCGTAGTAGGTCATCACCGCCGTGCCATCGGGATTGAAGGTCCAGAGATGATGATATTGCGTGGCGCTGCGGTTGATGTATTCCCAGCGCATATAAAGAATGCGTCCGTCGGGCAGGGGCCAGGGCGTGATTTCATGCTCGATGCCGTTCGACACGGCGCGCACGTCCGAGCCGTCCTGATTGACGCGATAGCAAAGCCCCACCTGGGTCGTCCAGCAGGGCACACCGCGCCGCGCGCGACCGGAGACGAACATGATCTCGCCGTTGGACATGTAGATCGGCTCCACGTCATCAAAACGTCCGCCTTCGCCATCGGTGATTTGCCGCAGGCCCTCGCCATCGACGCCGATCTCATAGATGTAATGCAGATTCGTGCCGCCCTTGCGCCAGGAAAAGAGCATTTTCTCGCCGCTGTAGTGCAGATAAGGATCGCGAAAAGCGCCTTCCAGATCTTCCATAAAGACGCTGGTCTCGCCGCTTTTCAAATTCAGTTTCAGCATCCGCCCGCCGCCGGGGCTGTGCGAAAAATTATCCTGAAGGCGAAAGTCATGGCCGAAACTTTCATAGAAATGCCCGGGACCACGCAGGCGAACACAGAAGATAAGTTCGTCCACATCCTTGAGCGGGCCGGCCAGCGCCGCGTCTACCACGCCGGGCGTCTCGGCGGTTGGCTTCAGCGTCTTGAGCCATTTGCCGTTTTGCGTGTTATAAACGCTCGGACGTCCATCATGACCATCAATGGGTTCGCTCCTTGCGGCCTGCGCCTCGGAAAAACACAGCATGGCAAGCGCCAGTGCTACTATCAGAAAACTTGAGCCCGCAAGTCTTCCCGCTTTGTTGGAAAGCATAGATTTCTTCAGCGTATCCGAACCAATAGCTCTTACCATTTTTTCAAACTCCTTTCTGAAGGGAGATCCACTCAGGCGAAAGACATCGATAGCGACAGGTCTTCCGGCTCAGTGCCCCCCTTTCTTCTCGACAGGCCCGATAGCTTTGTGCGTCTTCATATATTCCGGCCCGCCATAAGCAGTGATCGAACGCATCGACCCCACCACCACAACCCCGTCCGTCAAACCGGCCTGGGGATTGTTCATTCCGTCCAACTCCTCATGGTACAACTGACCGCCCTCACGGGTTGCATTGAAAATATAGAAATCGCGACGTTCGTTGGCAACGAAGACCTTGTCATCTCCCACGGCCTGAAAATAGTTCCAGATTGTCGTATCGATATCGCCCTTCCATATTTTCTCGCCCGTTTTCAGATCGAAGCAGTTGAGATAACCCGCATGTGTCGCCACGAAGATCATATCCTTGTAAATGGACGGGGTAGAAAAACTGCGGTTAATATCGTTGTTGGTCCAGACTTTATTCGTATCCGTTATATCGCCGGAACCCCGTGGGTCGATACAGACCAGGGAGGCGTTACCCATTCGGCGTTTGCCTTGGCGTCTGCTATAGGCCTTGTCCCTGCCGGTAGCCACATAAAGCAAACCGTCATGGAAAACCGGCGTCGCGATGACTTCGTTGGGCCCTTTGTCGCTCGGGCCCCAGGCATAGCCCATATAGGCTACGTAGGGCCAAGGCGTACCATCTTCCATAAAGCGATATTCCTTGGGGTTGGCGTCACATATCCACTTCTCCTTAATGGTAGTCAATTCGCCTTCGGGAAAAGAGTCGGGCACTTCATAGGCATGGACATAGCCCGAAGCATCTCCCCAGAAAACCAGGCGTTGCCCATCGACGATGCCGGAAGAGAGGGACGCCCAGGAACCATGCTGAACCGGCCCGATGATGGAATCATCCTGGGCAACAATCTTTCCGGTGTCTTTCTCCAAAACCAGAATATTGGGATGCCAGGGACGCTCAATGGAATTATTGATCCAGTAATCACAATCGCTGCCCGTGGCAAAGCCCGTGGGTATCCACCAGTAATCGCCGATAAGCAGGCCGGTAGAGTGATTGCCGTGTTCGCCGGAATAATAGCTCTGCTTGATATTGTTGTTTTCCCATTGCACCTCTCCGTTCAGGTCCAGTCGCCACGCTGTCTCGTGGAGATGCACGTAGATCGCGTCATCGGTGATCAGAGGGATGATGGAAAGCCCGTAAGGCCCGCTTCTTTCGCCCAGAACCTTGTGCCAGAGTTCTTTGCCCGTCTCCAGGTCCAGGCAGAGGATCGCTCCGCCGTCTTTGGCAGGCTCGGGAAGGTTCTGCGCACTCATGGCGCAATAGACCTTGCCGTCCTCGATGGTAATAATGTTGAAAAAGGGTTTGCCGTGGAGCTCGATATGCCAGAGGCGATTATCGTCACCCAAATGATCGGGCAAGTCCTCGGCATGGACCACATTGTTGCGTGTGAGATTTTCGTGCCACTGCATGGGTTCTTCGGCAGCGCCGGACTGCACGCTGCCGAAAACCATGAGCAACACTATCATAAACAAACCTGCGTTTTTTGCTGATTGCTTCATGTTGCTTTCCTTATCTTAGTGTCCGTTTTTATCGTCTTCGGGGTTGATCTTCTTCTCAACCGCTCCGATAGACTCGTGTGTCTTCATGTATTCCGGTCCGCCATAAGCGGCGATGGACCGCGTAGACCCCACGACCAGAACGCCGTTGGTGATTCCGGGCTGGGGATTGTTCACGCCGTCCAATTCTTCATGATAAAGCACACCGCCTTCGGGGGTGGCGTTCATGATGAAAAAGTCGCGCCGTTCATTCGTCACGAAGAGTTTGTCATCGCCCACCGCCTGAAAGTAGTTCCAGATGGTGGCGTTCATGTCTTCCTGCCAGATGCTTTCGCCCGTCTTCAGATCGAGGCAGTTCACATAACCCGCGTGGGTGGACACCAGGATCAGGCCCTTGTAGATGGAAGGCGTGCTGAAAGTGCGGGCAACATCCGTGTTTTCCCAGATTTTGTGTGTCTCGGTAACATCGCCTTCGCCCGAGGCATCGATGCAGACCACCGCGCCCTCGCCCAGGCGGCGCTTGCCTTGCGGAAGGCCATAGGCCTTGTCGCGGGCGAGAGTGGCATAGACTTTGCCATCCTGAAAAACCGGTGTCGCGATAATTTCGCAAGGACCCTTGTCCTTGGGGCCCCAGGTACCCATATAGAAGGCATAAGACATGGGCGTACCGTCGTCCATCACACGATAATGCTTGGGGTTGGCATCGGCATACCAGACTTCCTTCAAGGTCGTGATTTTGCCTTCGGGAAAACTGTCCGGCACTTCATAGGCATGGATGTAGCCGTAGCCGTCGCCCCAGTAAACCTGGCGCTGACCGTTGACCACGCCCGACGACAGCGACGACCAGGTGCCGTGCTGCTGGGGACCGGTGACCGTATTATCCTGAGCCACTCTTTTGCCCGTGCGCTTGTCCAGGACCACCACGTTCGGATGCCAGGGCTGTTCGAGCGCGTTGTTGATCCAATAGTTGCAATCGCTGCCCGTGGCGTGGCCTGTGGGAATCCACCAGTAGTCGCCGATGATCAGGCCCGTGGAATGAGTGCCGTGCATCTCGCCAAAATAATCCTGGGTGATTTCATTACTTTCCCACTGGATTTCGCCGTCATGGTTCAGGAAGTAGGCGGTGTTGCTATGGATCACGTAGATGCCTTCTTCCTCGATCAGGGGCACCACCGAAAGGCCATATGCCCCGCCGCGTTCGCCAATGATAGACGTCCAGATTTCCTTGCCGGTTTCCAGGTCCAGACAGAGGATCGCTCCACCGTCTTTCTCCGGATTGGGCAGGTTCTTGGCGCTCATGCCGCAATAGACACGATTGCCTTCGATCGTGATGATGTTGAAAAAGGGCCGCCCCTGCAATTCCAGATGCCAGAGACGATTGTCGTCGCCCAGGTGATCGGGCAGGTCTTCCGCCAAGACCACGTTGTTGCGGTTCAGATTTTCATGCCACTGCACGAGATCGTCCTTGGCAAAAGCCATCGATCCGATGCAGCAGACTGCCAGAATTGCCGCCAGTATTTTGATGGTGCTGTGTCTCATTTATTTTACCTCCATCTTGTAAAGCGAGCCAGCCAGGCCCGTTACATAAAGAATGTTTCGTGTATGATCCCACGCGTAGTTCGTGCGAAGCCAGACAGGACCTTCGTCCGCACGCCAGGCATCGGGAACCTTGAAAAGGTCGGTCAGTTTTTTCCAGTTCTTGCCGCCGTCGCTTGTGTGAAAGACACCGCTTTCCGCCACGACGACCATGTTATTCGCGTCGGCGCCGATATAGGGCCCTTTACGCACCATGGGCAGTTCGCTACCCATCAGCGACCAGGTCTTGCCGGCGTCGTCCGACATGATCACGCCCTTTTCGGAACCCCAGTAGAGTTTACCGTCGAAGAGGACGGGCGTATAAGCCGTTACGATGAAGTCGGCCACTTTCTGCATTTCACCGTCTTCACCAATGCTGACCTCGATGCCGTCATGCTCGCCGAAAATGATGTTGCCCTGATAAAGGCCATAACCTTCAACCTGACCTTTCAGATAACGCTCATAGTTGGCCGGTTCCTTGGCGCGGATATAGGTCAGGTTGAAATTGGGGTCCATCACGCCGGCAATCTTGCCGGGAGCCGGTTTGAATTCTTTTCCATTATCAACACTGATCTGGAGTTTCGGACGAATGCGGTTCTGGGCAATGATATGAACCGGATCCTGCGACCAGTCCACCATGCCATGCCGCCAGCCGCCCTGACCCTGAAAAGCAAAGGGATCGGCAAACTGGATCCAGCTCTTGCCACCGTCGAGGGTCATAGCACTCGTTGGTTTGTTCTCTTTGGCGGGTGGACTTGTCGTAAAGAAAGCCATGCGGCCCGGCTTATCCAAGTCCTGGCGCATACAGAATGAACGCTGCCAGCCCCCATCGATTATTCCGTCGTCAAAGCGGCTCCAGGTCTTGCCGGCATCCTGGCTACGATACACACCAAAGGGCTTGCCATGCAACCCCGCAAGCACATCGCCCGTATGCCGGTCCACCATCACCGCGCCAAAGCGACGCGCTCCCGGGATATCGTCGGAATATCCCTCCAGGCCATCCAAAAGACTGGCCGAAATGTTTTCCCACTTACTGTCCTGTGCTCCCACAGATGCTGCCAGCAGAGCCATCAGGATACCAATCAAGCCCATCCGGATAATAAATCCTCGCATTACCACATTCCTCCTTGAGTATGTATTTGTCCTGCATTGTAATGATGTGATGCCAATATTATATACACTTGGCTTCACCACCCTTTTTACCAACTTTTTTCCTGCAAGCATGATCCCGCAAGTCCGGACCTTGCATCCGGAAGCCTCCCTATCAGGCTATGCTCGGGCTGCTCATGCTGAAAATCTGATCTATTTCCTTTACGTCCTGCGGGTCGGACTTCAGGAGCATGCTGCAAACAGGCGCTTTGCTGCCCTGCATCCGACGAAGCAGAATCTCGCCGCCCAACTGCCCCATTTCCTCCCAGGGCTCATAGAGGCAAATATCCAGATGCGGCTTGAAAATCTCGTAAACCATGCTGCTGATATGGCTGATAACCCCACAAAAGGCTATGTTGGAAGCCTTCGAATAGCCTTCCCGGTGAAGCCCTTTCAAAATACGAAGGGCAAATTCATCGGAACGCGCCAAGACCAATGCCACCGGTTTTTCAGTCCTTTCCAACGTCTGGATCAGCTCGGGAAGTTGCACGAGGCCTTCTGCCGTCTCCGACCCCAGACACACCACCGGCTGCAAACCTCTTTCCAGCATGGCCCGTTCGTAGCCGTCCAGGCGTTCGCGAAAAAAGCGCAGCTTACTTATGGCGTCGCGTATTTCATAAAAAATCAATGAACGGTAGCCATTATCTATCATATTTAATGTCAGGCGATAGTAGGAATCCACCTGGTCCCAGGCAACCGAATCGCCCTCCCAGTGTTCGGACAGGCCGATTTTAACCACCGGAATCCGCTTTTCAGCGATATACTTGCGAATCTGCGGCGGAATGGGCAAAACGGAAAAAATGATAATACCAATGGCATCATCCAGCCGCGAAAGATCCTCACGCGTCAACTTCGCCAGCGGCTTGCCCAACGGATGAGCCACGCAGTTCACCTCATGCTCCGACAGAGCCTGACAAGCGCTGTTCAGGCCGCGCTCAAAATGCGTAAAAACTTCGGCCAATACATGCACATTACCTTTTGGAGCCACATTCTCCTGGGAACTCTGTAGCATATATTTCCGGGAGCGATGATTTAGCTCATAATATCCACGATAGCTGCGATTCAGATGACCGGATTTTGTCAAATCACTCAGGAGCCTTGTCAGTGTGGCGGAAGAAAGCCCCGTCTGCTCCAGAATCCTGGCGCGGGAAACGGGCGAATTAGATTCTGCCAGACAATCCAGGATACGCGTTACCTTGGTGCTCATATAATACCTTTTAACCCTGTACCATAACAATATCCATACCGTATTCTTTAATAATTATAATGCGATATAGCCTGTGTGTCAAGCCTATCTATAATATATTCCAGAAAAATACTTCTGATCATCGGTGGGCAAGCAGGAATTATAGAATGCTGAAGAGGGGTTCTCGGAAAAGATTGAAATAACTGGACTTTATGCAACGCCGGAAGTGGAATGTTTTCGGGGCAAATTGCACAAGCCTGATGGAATATTGTCCCCATAAACAAGAAACATATACCCATCAGAAAAGAATGGTCCCCGAAAATAGTACACAATTCCAGAATAATGAACTAGGCAAGCCGGCTCAGGTAAGAGGCTGCATCCCGGTCCAGGTAAAGCGAGACATCCGGGTGGCGCTGCAAAATCGAGGCCGGCGCTTGCGGGCTGACCGATCCCTCGACGGCTTCCTTCACGGCCTGCGCCTTGCGCTTGTCCGGAACGGTGCAGACGATGCTCTTGGACTTCAGGATATGGCGGATGGACATGGATATGGCCCGGCGCGGTACGTCTTCCATGGTGGCAAACCAGCCTTCGCCCATCTGCTGGGCCCGGCATGCCTCATCGAGTTTGACGATCAGGTAAGGCACTTCGGTCTCAAAGTCCGCCGGCGGATCATTGAAGGCCAGGTGTCCGTTTTCTCCAATCCCCACAAAGGCCACGTCGATGGGATGCTCCCGGATAATCGCGCTCATCCGCTTGCATTCGGCTTCGGGCTTTCTCTCCCCATCCAGATAATGAAAGGCTCGCAAGGGCACGGGCAGGCGGCTGTGGAACCGTTTCCACAGATAAAGCCGGAAGGAAGCAGCATGGGTCACCGGCAGGTTCACATATTCATCCAGATGAAAGACCGTGATCTTGTCCCAGGCAACATCAGGTTCGACCAGCAGCGCGTCCAGCATCTCAAACTGCGACGCGCCCGTGGCCAGGATGATATTGGCTTCACCCCGTGATTGCAGCGCCTGACGGATGGTTTCCGCGCCATCATGAGCCGCCCGTTTTCCCATCTCGATCTTGCTATTCTCGATGATTATTTCCATGACGGTCTCCTGTCCGGCCAGTATTTTACAGTTTTTTGATCTTGCCGCGATCTAAGCGCAGAATGCGGTCGGCTGTATCGGCGATGCCCTTTTCGTGGGTAACGATTATCAGAGAGCAGTTGCGTTTTTTTACCATTTCCCAGAGCAGATCGATGACCTGCTTGCCCATTTCGGCGTCCAGGTTGCCCGTCGGTTCGTCTGCCAGGATAAGGGCCGGGTCATTCATGAGGGCCCGGGCCAGAGCCACGCGCTGCTGCTCGCCGCCGGAAAGCTTCGCCGGAATATGATTCGCCCGGTCGCTCAGGCCGACCCGTTCGAGCAATTCATAAGCCTGCTTCTGGATTTCCGCCTTGGGTCGGCCGGCAATCCGGCCTGGAGCCGCAATGTTCTCCCAGGCCCGCAATTCCGGAAGCAGATGATGAAACTGGAAAACAAAACCGATTTTGTCGCGCCGCATGTGGTTCAGCCGGGTGGAGTTCATCTCCGTCAGCTTCTTCCCGTCGATCAATATCTCACCGGAAGTCGGCTTGTCCAACGCTCCCATCAGGTTCAGCAGGGTGCTCTTGCCGGAACCGCTGGAACCCACGATGGCCACCACTTCCCCCTTGGAAATCGTGCAGTCGATCCCGCGCAGCACCTTGAGTTCCTGCTCCCCGTCGTGGTAGGACTTATGAATATCGATGGTCTGGAGGATGGGCTTACTCATATCGCAGCGCCTCCACAATGTCGAGTCGCGATGCCTGATAGGCCGGAATAATCGACGCCAGCAGGCAGACCACCATGGAACTCACCATAATGATAAACACCGTCATGGGCTTGACCAATACCGGCAAGCCATCCAGCCCGTAAATCGCCTCGGGAATCAGGTCGCGCGTAAAGTCGATCAGTTGGGTCTTGATAAACCAGCAGGAAAAAAGCCCGGTTACCACCCCGACCAAGGTTCCCACCGCGCCGATAAGAAAGCCCTGCTTCATGAAAATCCGCGCGATTGAACGCCGCGACGTACCCATGGCCCGTAAAATACCGATCTGCCGCGTCTTCTCCATAGTCACCAGGATAAGCGTGGAAATAATATTTAGACCCGCCACTACCACTACCAGCAGCAGAATAATAAAGAGCGCCAGCTTTTCCAGCCAGAGCGCCTGAAAAAATTCCGGACTCAATTCGCCCCAGCTGCGCACCACATAATTACCCTTGGTTTTCATCCCAAGCAGCGCCTGAACCCGGTCTCTGATCGTGTCCGCCTGGTAACGATCATTCACGCGGCAATGCACGAAGTCCACGTTGTTCCCGCGCAGGTTGACCTTTTGGGCGGTTTCCAAAGAAACATAGGCAATTCCCTCATCCGCCTGAAAAAGGCCCGACTTGAAAATCCCCACCACCGTCAACGGCGATTGCTTGGGCACGATGCCGTGCGCCGTCCGGGCCACCTTGCCGGTCAGGGCATAAATCCTGTCGCCCAATTTCAGATCCAATGATCGGGCCAGCAGATGTCCCAGTACAATCTCACCCTCGCCGGGCTCGCGCTTCCCGCGCAAAGGCGGCACGTCCTTCACATTCAAAACACCGCCGGAGTAATAAAATTCACCGTCTATATTATCGTCATCCGTTTCCTCTTCAGCCTGTGGCAAGAGTCGCGACACATCTTCTTCCATATCGGGAATGATGCCGTAAATCTGGGCGGGACGAAAGGAACGGTTTTCATCGAAACTCGAATCCCGCTTGAGCATGGCAAAAAAGCGCATGACCGGCGACGCGGCGACCACCTGCGGGTCCTGTTCAGCAATGTCGCAGACTTTCTGCCAGTTTTCCATGGGATGTATGGGACCATGTTCGTATTCTCGTTCCCAGATTTCCAGATGGCTGAACTGGTCGATCAACTTCGCCATGTAGTCTTCCTGCGCGCCGTCCATCACCGAGATCACCACGATCAGCGCCCAGACGCCTACCGTAACGCCGAGCATGGAAATAATGGTAATAATGGAAACCAGGCGGCGCCGTTCACGCGACATCAGATGCCGCATAGCCACCGCCCACTCAAAGAAAGCGTTGCGGTTGCGAAACTCAAGCACGATCAGCAGCACCAGCAAAACTGCCAGCCCGATGCCGATACCCAGGGTAATTTGATCTCCAGCAGCAGGATCCATTTTCGTCTTTCTCTATGCCTGCCGGCAGCAAGCGAAATCGTCCTTATTCCGGACGCATCAGGGGAAACAGGATAACGTCGCGGATCGAAGCCGAATCAGTCAGCAGCATGACCAGCCGGTCGATACCAATCCCGAGTCCACTGGCCGGAGGCATGCCTTGTTCCAGCGCCAGTACATAATCCTCATCCATCATCGTCGCTTCTTCATCGCCCTGCTCCCGGCGACGCAGTTGGTCTTCAAAATTCGCCTTCTGGTCTTCGGGGTCGTTCAATTCAGAATAGGCGTTCGCCATTTCCAGTCCCGCCACAAAAAACTCAAAGCGCTCCGCCGTATGGGGATCGTCTTCCTTGCATTTAGCCAGAGGACAAAGGCTCTTCGGAAAGTCATAGACAATCGTCGGTTGTTTCAGGTCCTTCTCCACGAACTCCTCGAAAAAGGCGAACAGAATTTCATCACTCGACTTCAGCTTGTTCAATACGTTTTTACGAAAATCTTCAGGCGCTGTCTTGACCAGGGCCTCCGCCGCATTATGGCATTGCGGTCCCCAGCACAGTTTCAAACTGTCGGGCAGGTTCTGGCTTTCATGAATCAGGTCCAGCATCGAACGGCGCTGAAAGGGCGACTCCAGGTCGATCTCTTCGCCCTGGTACTGAATCTTTGCCTGGCCCAATACCGCCTTGGCCGTATCGCGGACCAAATCCTCCAGCAGGTCCATCGTATCCGTATAGTCCCACCAGGCCGTATAGAGTTCCAGCATGGTAAATTCGGGATTATGCCGGGTGCTGATGCCTTCGTTGCGGAAGTTCCGGTTGATCTCATACACCCGGTCAAAACCGCCCACGATCAGCCGCTTCAGGTACAGCTCCGGCGCGATGCGCATATACAGTTTCATATCCAGCGCGTTATGGTGCGTCGTAAAGGGCTTCGCCGCCGCGCCCCCATAGATCGGCTGCATCATCGGCGTTTCCACTTCCATATAACCCCGACCATCCAGCTCCCGCCGCAGGTGCGAGATAATATTGCTGCGCTTCTGAAAAACATCGCGCACATCGTCGTTCACGATCAGGTCCAGGTAGCGCTGACGATACCGCGTTTCGCGATCCTTCAATCCCGCCCATTTTTCCGGAAGCGGACGATAGGCCTTGCTCAGTAGCACCAGTCTCTCCGCGCCTACCGTCAATTCACCCGTCCGCGTGATGAAAACCTTGCCTGTCACGCCGACAATATCGCCCGTATCCACATATTCCTTAAAGGTTTCCAGACCGACGTCATCGATCATGCCCTTCTTCACATAAATCTGAATCTGTCCGGTGGCATCCTTTAAGTGAAAGAAACTCGCCTTGCCAAAGCTGCGCAGGGTCAGGGCGCGACCCGCAACAGTCACCACCGTATCCGAATCGACCAGGCTCTCCTGATCTTCGCGAATCTTGCCCGTGTTATAAGTCGGGATAAAGCGATTGATAAAGGGATTGCCTCCCTTTTCCCGCAGCGCGCGCGATTTGTTTATGCGATTCTGGATCAGTTCTCCACGTTCTTCTGACATATTTGATCAATCCCCCATATATACGAAAAGTGCCCCTGGACCGGGGCAAAACCCAAGCCAATGAGTTCGGTTTGCACAAATCCCGGCTTCCCTTCTAAACCCAGCGGGAAAACCGAATGAAGCACGATATGATAGGACCCACCGGCAAACATGTCAACAGCCATTTCTCGCCAAATGCGGGCCTGGCTGCGTCCTGAGTTTTGCGAATTCCTTATATACAAACGCCGCGGAGCATCTTGCATGGAGATACTGTCTGGATTCTGCGGCGTAAATCGCAATCTGGGGTTCCGCCTCCTACGGGCGCTCCACTCCAGGCTATTATAAATCGCGCTTTCAGTGCTGAAAAATAATCAAGAATGGGACTTTTTGAGAGGCTTGCATGTTCGTAGTCAGCCCCGTGAGGGGCGTCGGGTTGAATGGAATCCATTCATTATCCTGGAAAATTCTGCTCCGGACGACGGCCCTTACTACAAACGGAGGTCTCCCATGCCTGCAATAATATGTACCCAAAAGGTTTCTTTGTTTTTGTGAAAGAAGCCAGAGACAAAGGTACTATGTCGCAATTTTTGTTACAGATCCGGCATGCCTTAGATTACTGCCCTGGTACGCCGAAGGCTATCAGCCTGCTTCAGCAGGCTCTTGTCTGCCCCCGGCTTCAAACTGGCTTCAAACGGAGGGACCTCCAGGCCCCCAAAAAATACTAGCGCGCTTCAGCGTGCTTTCCCTTGCCATCTATGACACGCCCTGACCGCCCTCCCTTAGACGTTAAACATAATCTCGATCACGTCGCCGTCCTGGACAATATAGTCCTTGCCTTCGACACGCAGGTGGGCGTTTTTCTTGGCTTCCGCCGTGCTGCCGTCGGCGAGAAGGTCATCCCACCGCACCACCTGGGCGCGGATAAAGCCGCGCTGAAGGTCCGAGTGGATCGTTCCGGCGGCTTCCACGGCGGGCGTTCCTTTTTCAATGGTCCAGGCATGGGCTTCCGTGGGGCCCGCGGTGAAGAAGGAAATCAGCCCCAGGGCGTCATAGCACATGCGAATCATGCGGTCGGCGCCGGCTTGCTCGATGCCGTATTCTTCAAGAAAGATGGTTCGCTCCTCCGCGTCGAGTCGGGAAATTTCCATTTCCGTCTCACCGCAAAGGGCCAGAATATGAGGCATGGCTGAGCCGGCATCCTCACCCAGGCATTCCCGGGCGGATTTTTCGATGGCTTCGGCCAGGTCCTGGCCGTCTTCGCCTTCGGGCATGTTCAGGACCAGGATCAGCTGCTTGGACGTCAGGAACTGAAACGAGCGCAGCAGACGATCCTCGTCGGGAGTAAATTCCAGCGCGCGGATTGGTTTTTCGGCTTCCAGGGATTCTTTCAAGCGCTTCAGAAGGTCTCCCTCGGCAATGAGCCGGTCCCGGTCCTTGCCGCCAATGCGCTGGGCCTGGGCTTCCACGCGCTCCAGGCGGTTCTCCACCTTGGTCAGGTCACTCAGGATCAGTTCCATCTGGATGGCCTCGGCATCGCCCTCGGGATCGCAGTCAATGCCGCTTTCATCCTCAAAGGCGCGCACCACCGCCACCAGGGCATCGGCGTTGGCGATGGTGTGGAGCATGTCGTCGCCCAGACCTTCGCCCTGTCCGGCCAGATCGCGCCGGATGCCGACGGGGTCCAGATAGTCGATAGTGGCGTGAACCAGTTTCTTGGATTCATAGAGTTTACAGAGTTTATCCAGCCGATCGTCGGGAACTTCCACCACCGCCCGATGGGTCTGGGCCTTGCCGGTGGCAAAGGCGGACACCTCGGCCTCTGATCCCGTTAATGCGTTGAAAACAGTGGTCTTACCTGACTTACTGAAACCAATAAGGGCAACTTGCATGCTTGTCTCGCTTTCCCAATGCGTAACGTTCGCAACAATATTTCAACATGTATCTTTCGCTAGTGTTTGTCCAAAGCTAATCTAATCAATAACTTTTGTCGATAAATGATGATGAGGCTCGGCTTCTCCGATCCTCGATCAGTCTGGAGAGGGGCGAAATATCCTGGCGAGACATCAATTCGCTCACACCGCACCACTCCAATAGCATATACTAAGAAAGTCGGGCTCATAAAGCGAATAAAAATTCGCCGATTCGAAAAATGTTCAACGCAGAAGCCATCACCTTCCGTCCTTCCCTGTCGAAAAACGCGTCAGCTGTTTTTCGGTATCAGGATTCTTCTGCGTCTTCATCCTCTCGGAGCCTTTCGGAAAAGCACCCCGCAAATTACGGCCTGCCGCCGAACCTGGCGGAACCGGTTATCAATAATCCGCTCCGCCATGGGGACCAGGTCAGCATCAGCAGCAATGGCCGAGAAGCTTTTGCGGAGTTTATGGAACGGACACCGCCTTTCTTCAGTGATTTGGCTGCATTTAGTTCCGCTGTTGCGGAAGAGGCCAATCCGGCAAGCGGTCCGGAAGCAAGCCGGGAAACAGGCAAAGCGGAAGGCACAAAGGCTTCACAGGCTCCCGGCGATGAGGGGTTGACTGAGGAAGAACAGCGCGAGGTGGATCGGCTCGAAAAACGGGATCGCGAGGTGCGTGCCCATGAGCAGGCGCACAAAGCCGCCGGAGGCATGTACGCCGGGGCTCCCAGCTATACCTATGAAAGCGGTCCCGACAACAAGCGCTACGCCGTCGGCGGTGAAGTGCCCATTGACATGAGCCCCATCCCGAACGATCCCCAGGCCACGGTCCAAAAGATGCAGGTGGTCCAGCGTGCGGCATTGGCTCCGGCGAATCCTTCGGCCCAGGACCGCAGTGTTGCCGCGCAGGCTTCAAAGATTGAACAACAGGCGCGCAGCGAGTTGCGTTCCGAACAGATGGAAAAAATGCATCGGGATATGGCGGAACAGGGCGAGCATATTTCTCCTGACCAGGCGGTAAGCGCCTACTCGGAAACGTCGCGCGCGGGTCAGACCCAGCAGGCTTCCGCCACCTTTGATTTCGCGGGTGCTCTTGCCTGATTTCCCCTTGTATCCTGATTCTTTTTTTAGCAAGACGCTATCCTTAAAACAAATAATATCAATATTCTGAATAATTGCTATCGCTTTTTTCTTTGCAATGGACGGTAAACGTATTATGATACGCCCTTTGCATGGCCGCAAGCTGTTTGCGAGGAGGCGAATAAATGGCAACGATAGATTTGAAATATGGATGCAATCCGCATCAAAAAGAAGCACGCGTGGTCTATGAAGGGGACAAGGCTCCCCTGAAAGTGCTGAATGGCACTCCCAGCATGATCAACATTCTTGACGCCCTGGCTGCCTGGCAGCTGGCTCGGGAACTGAAGCAGGCCACCGGCATATCCGGCGCGGCGTCCTTCAAGCATGTGAGCCCGGCAGGGGCCGCCATCGGAAAACCCCTGTCCGATACCTTGCGTGAAATTTATATGGTAGGCGACGCCGAACTCTCGCCCCTGGCAACGGCCTATGCCCGCGCCCGTGGAGCAGACCGACTGTCGTCCTTCGGCGATGCCGCGGCCCTCAGCGATATCTGCGATGTATCCACGGCCAAACTGCTTGCCCCGGAAGTATCGGATCTGGTGATTGCGCCGGGCTACGAAGCAGAAGCCCTGGAAATTCTGATGAACAAGAAGAAGGGCAATTATACGATCTTTCAGATCGATCCCGACTATGAACCGCCGGAAATGGAATATCGCGATTGCTTTGGCATGCGCGTCGAACAGATGCGCAACACCAAGCGAATCGATGAAACGCTCCTGCAGAATGTGGTAACCAAGCGCAACGACCTGGACGATGAGGCCCGCACGAATTTGCTGGTAGCGACGGTGGCGCTCAAGTATTGCCAGTCCAATTCCGTGGTGGTGGCCTACGACGGCCAGGTGATCGGTACGGGTTGCGGGCAGCAGTCGCGCGTGCATTGTGTGCGCCTGGCTTGCGACAAGGCCGATAAGTGGATGCTTCAGCAGCATTCCCGTGTGCGTGGCCTGAAGATGATCGACGGCCTCAAACGTCCCGAAAAAATGAACGTGATCGACCAGTTTCTCCTTTGGAGCGATCTGTCCGATTCCGAAAAAGACGAGCTCAATTCGAAACTCACGGAAAACGCCAAGCCCCTGACCCCGCGTATGCGACGCGACTGGATTGCCAAGTTCAAGGGCCTCGCCATCAGTTCCGACGCTTTTTTCCCCTTCCGCGATAATATCGACCGCGCCAGCCGCAGCAGTGTGCAGTTTGTCCTGCAGGCGGGCGGATCGGTCCGCGATGACCTGGTGATCGAGGCGGCAAACGAATACAGCATGACCATGATCAATTCGGGAGTGCGCTGGTTCCTGCATTAAGCGAACCGACGCCCGTACCGGCTCCAATTCATGAACGATTCGGTGGAAAACGCACGTGTTCCGGGAGACGTTCCTGCCTTCATGCGGCAGGGCGTTCTCATTCTCTTGTTATTATTTCTCGCGCTGATGCACTGGTATCCGTCGGAGGCATATCCCCTGGTGGGCCTGATCGGCGGCATGGGCCTGGGCACGCTGGCGGTGGTGGCCGGCGGCATGATCCTGCTGCATCGCGTTCCCATTCGGGGCCTGGTTCTGCCGGGATTTTTCTACGCGGCATTTCTCATCTACGCCTGGATCGCCACGCGGGTTTCGCTGGTTCCCTCTGACGGCAGCTTTACGCTTGCTACTTATGCTCTTGGTCTGGGCGCGTTCTGGCTGGGGGCTTTTTTGATGCGGGAGCCGACCACGATCCCGACCAGGCGACCTGCGAACGGCATGATTCTGCTCCTGTTCTTTACCTTGCTGGCCACCCTTTTTTCTATCCACGCCATCCTGGAATACCACTTCATCTACCCCGCGCGGCTCAGCGCCATGCGCCAGATGGGACTGCTCCAGGAAGACGACTGGCTTTCCGAAGGCATTGCCCACGCTCTCAAACTCCGGCGGGTATCGTCCCGCTTCGGCAATCCGAATGTGCTGTGCGGCTTTCTGGCCATGTGCCTGCCCATGATGGCCACTCTTGCCTGGAAGGTGCGCGGATATTACGCGGCCCATGCGCGCCTGCTGCTTGGCATTGCGACAGGCCTGCTGCTCTATGCGGCATTCCGGACCGCTTCCGCGGGCGGCATCCTGGCGATTCTGCTGGCGATGGGCTTGATCTTTGTCACGCTTCTCTGGGCCTGGAATCATCGCCGATCTTCAGCCAATTCCATGCCCCGCACCTCGATTCTGCTGATAGCGCTGACGCTATGCCTGCTGCCGAACCTGACGGGTATCGCCGATGGGCAATCGGAAGAGCCGGTTCAGGAGCCAACGCAATCAGACGGCCCACGATCCATCAAAACGCTGGAGCAGCGCTTCTTTTATTGGCAGAGCGGCTTTGCCATGTGGCAGGCCCGACCCATTCGCGGCCACGGCCTGGGGGCCTACGGACGCCTGTATCCCATGGCCCGCCTTTCCGGAGCCGGCGAGTCCCGCTATCCCCATAACTTCATCGTCGAACTCGCCGTTGAAACCGGCCTGATCGGACTGGCTCTTTTCGGGGGGATTCTTTTTCTGTTGGGACGACGATTTCTGCGGCGGGTGCATCTGGCCACGGCGACACCGGTCGGCCTCGCTATGATCGGGGCCATCGCCATTTTTCTCTTTCATTCCACAGGCGACCTGCTCTTCAACTCGCGGGAAGTCTTCATCGATTTTTCACTCCTCGCGGGGGCATGGTTTGCCGGGGCCGTGGGCAGCCGGAACAGCCGTGCTCCCAGGTCGGGATTTCTTCCGGGGCTTCTGGTGAAACTCTCATTCCCCCTGATCGCCGCAGGATGCATCCTGGTGCTGATGCCCGACTCCATGAGCGCCCTCTACGAGCAGCGTGTGAACGACATCTGGCAGGATACCACATCCGGTCCCCCGCCCATGAGCCGGCGCATGCAGGCCCTGGAATATGCCAACAAGGCCCTGCGTTGGCAGCCGGAAAATCCCTGGCTCCATCAACTGCGCGCCCATGCCTATGCCCAGGTCGGACGTCCCGACGCCATGCGGGCCGAACTGCGACGCGCCGCCGAACTGCACCCGACTTCCGCCGCCATTCGTGCCGACCTGGCCCGCGCGGAATGGCAGGCGGGCCACCGGGAAGAAGCCCTGCGCCTGATCGATGAGGCTATCGGTCTGCATCCGCTCAAGTCCAACTGGAAGATTCAGAAGTCGCAATTCCTGCTGGAGCTCGGACGCACCCAAGAAGCCCTGGAACTCGCGCAAAGGGCCGCTGAAGATGCTTTCTCCCCGTTGGAGAAAAAACTGGCACAGGAAAATCTGGAACAGATACGAAAGGCAAGCGGCCCATGACCGACACACCCGAAGGCCCCGATCGTCTTGACTTGCAGGCCGATGCCGACCAGTGCCCCATGCGTGTGGATGCCTACCTGGCCGAGAACCTGCCCGAATTCAGCCGCAGCCGACTGGCCGCCGCCATCAAGGCCGGGCAGGTATGGGTCGATGGCGAACGCTGCAAGCCCAGCCTGAAACTCCAGGGAGGCGAAGCCATCAGCCTGATTCCGCCGGAACCCGACGAGATTATTCCCGAACCGGAAGACATACCCCTGGAAGTGCTTTATGAAGATGATGACATTCTCGTGATCAACAAGGCCGCCGGGATGGTGGTGCATCCGGGAGCCGGGGTGCGCGAGGGGACGCTGGTCAACGCCCTGCTCCACCATTGCGATCATCTGTCTCGAATCGGCGGGGCCTTTCGTCCGGGAATCGTGCATCGCCTCGACCGCCTCACCAGCGGCTGCCTGGCCGTGGCCAAGACCGATGCCGCCCATCGCAGCCTGACCGCCCAACTCGCCACGCGCCGCATGGGACGCATCTATCTGGCCTGGGCCTCGGGCGTCGTCACCGAACGATCCGGCCTGGTCGATGCGCCAATCGGAAGGTCCTCGCGCGAACGCACCCGCATGGCCGTCGTGCGCGGAGGACGTCCCGCGATCACCCATTGGCAGGTGGAAGCCTGGGGTCCGGGCGTGACGCGTCTGCTCTGCCGACTGGAAACGGGCCGCACCCACCAGATACGCGTCCATTGCGAATACATGGGCTTTCCCATCATCGGCGACGGCGATTACGGTTTCGACCCCCAAAAGGCCAAGTTGCGCGTGCCTCCGGGACACCCGGCCATCATCCAGGCCATCGCCAAATGCCAACGCCAAATGCTCCACGCCTGGCGACTCCACCTGACCCATCCATCCACAGGAAAAGAACTCGAAGTCGAAGCCCCCCTGCCTGAAGACTTCCGCCAGTTCGACCAGGCCGTCGCCCCTTACGCCACCTTCGCGAGTTAGCATTCAGAGCAAAAAGCCTGGAATCAATTGCATTTGATTTTCCAGCGCCATCATCAAAGCATCTTGATGACCACCCTATTGCGCCAATAAAGTATTAATATCCCCCACATCCAACTTGCCATCCCCATTCACATCGGCATCGGGAAGCAGTTCGTCGGGAACAGGACTGCTGGTAAGCAAATGCCCCTTCAGCATCTCCAACTGAA
>CAYWYC010000047.1:0-20767 GCA_964462565.1 uncultured Candidatus Sumerlaeota bacterium
ATTTTCTTAGCCGCGAATCGCTCAGGTTTTGCGGATATTACGGCTTTCGGCTCTGCTGCTTGAAGGATTAAGGGAGGCTCTCACGAAATGGCTGTTTTTCGTCGCAGGCAAGGGCAGCGGGTTCGTAGTGAGCGCCGTAAGGCGCGTCTTATCTGGCTCTTTAGGGAACGCCCCGCACGAGGCTCACGACAAACGGGCCATTTCGCGACGGCCTCTTCCCGGTGCTGCCTTTCTGACATTTTGCTTACCTGCACACTAAAGACAAGCATTCTCATTGTCGATAAAGCTGATTAATCGGTGCTTGGGGAGAAAAAGACGGTTTTTTGCTCACGAAAGTTTTGGCTGTTTTATGGAAATCCGCTGGAAACAGCCGGGGAACCGCGATGAAAAAATGCAAACCCAGTTACGATGAACTCGAAAGTCGCTGCCGCGAAGCCGAGGCGGCATTGGCGGCCAGCGAAGAACGCTTCCGTAAAATTCTTGACCACGTTGAAATTATCCCCGTTCAAGGCTACGATGCCGAACGCCGCGTGATCTACTGGAACAAAGCCAGCGAAAGCACCTATGGATATACGCGAGAAGAAGCCTTTGGAAAAAGACTCGAAGACCTGATTATTCCCGACGCGATGCGGGAATCGGTCGTATCGGCAGTGATGGCATGGTTAGACGGTGGTCCGGCCATCCCATCCGAAGAACTCATTTTGCGTAATAAAGAAGGGCGCGGGATTCCGGTCTATTCGTCTCATGTTATGCATGAAACACCCGCCGGTTCCAAACAGATGTTTTGTATCGATGTGGATTTGCGCTCTCTGAAAAAAGTGGAAAACGAACTGCGCCGCAGCCGGGACCTGCTGCTTCGCACCAACGCAATGGCGCGGGTTGGTGGTTGGGAATATTTTGTAGAAAACAATCAACTCATCTGGACCGAAGAAGTTTATCGCATTCATGAAACGCCCAGCGATTTTGAGCCGGACATCCGTAAGGCATACGACTTTTATGCGCCTGAAGCGCGTCCCCTTATCCAGAATGCGGTCAAAGAGGCGCACCGGGCCGGCAAAGCCTTTGATCTGGAACTGCCTTTCATCACGGCAAAAGGGAATGAACTGTGGGTCCGGGTCCTTGGCGGTCCCCTTTGGAAAGCGGACAAAATTGTCGGTGTCCAGGGGGTTTTTCAAGACATAACAGAACGTAAAAAGGCCCAAATTGCCTGGGAGAAGAGTGAAGAGCGCTTTCGCAATGTCATCTCAAATGCCCCGGGAGCCGTGTATCAATTAGTCCGAAAAGCGGATGGCAGTATCGATATCCCCTTCATGAGTAAAGGCGCGGAAGAACTATTCGAGCGTCCCATGGAAGATATCGTGAACAGCGAATTGCTCTTTATGGATGTGCATCCCGATGACCTGGCCGCTTTATGGAAGAGCATCGAAGAATCGGCACAAACAATGAACAGCTGGACCCATGAGTTTCGCATTGTTTTGGCAGATGACCAGGCACGATGGATCCGTGGCATTTCTCGACCGAGAAAACTGGATGATGGCTGTATTTGCTGGAATGGACAATTATTTGATGTGAGCCAGGAAAAAGACACGGAAGCCGCCCTGCGTGAAAGCGAGGAGCGTTTTCGCGCGTTGGTCGAAGCCTCGCCGATGGGAATCATGCTTCTGCGCCGGGGCAAATATGTATTTGCCAATCCCGCCGCCTTAAACATGCTAGGTTGTTCTCGAGCGCAAGATATCATTGGCCTCAACGCCTTCGATTTTATCGCCCCCGAATATCATGGCAAACTCCTCAAGCGCATGAAGCACATCAAAAATTCGCCCGAAATTGACCATCTGGAGTTGGAAGTCATCCGGGCCGATGGAAGCAGAAGGTGGTCTCTTACCACATCTGTTCGGGTGGAAATGGATGGAGAAGACACGATCATTATCGTCGGACAGGACATTACGGACAAGAAATCGGCCGAGGCAAAATTCCGAGATGCCGTGCTGATGCAGAATGAAGCCGTTCGGGCCGCCAATGTGGGCCTCTGGGACTGGGATTTGCGAACCAACGCGGTCCATTTCTCTCCGGAATGGAAGGAAATGATCGGCTATGAAGACCACGAAATCAAAGACGATTTTCAGGAATGGGAAAGCCGGGTGCATCCCGATGACCTCAAGCCAACCATGGGACGCATCCAGAATGCTATCTCTGTCCTGCTGAAAGGCTATGAAGTAGAGTTCCGCTTTCGCCACAAAAACGGCTCCTGGCGCTGGATTCTGGCGCGTTCGTCGGTGCTCAGTGACGAATCGGGCAAGCCCGTCCGAGTCTTGGGCTCGCATCTGGACATTACCGAACGCAAAGAAGCCGAAGAGGCGCTGCGCAAAAGTGAAGAAGAAAAGAATCTCATCCTGAATACAACGGGCGAAAATATTTTTTACTGTGATCCGGACTTGAGAATCGTCTGGGCCAATCTTTCCGCGAGCCAGTCTACCGGCTTCAGCCCTGAAGAAATTCAAGGAAAATACTGCTGGGAAGTCATGCGGCACGGCTCAGAAATATGCCCGGATTGTCCCGTGATTCGGGCGCGGGACAGCAAAAAACAGAGGGTCGGAGAAATCCAAACACCCGACGGCAAAACCTGGCTGGTGCGTGGCTACCCGGTGACCGACGAAGCAAACAATGTAACCGCGATGGTGGAGGTTATGCAGGATATTACGAAACAGAAAGAATCGGAGCGCGAACGCGAACGCCTGGAAGAGCAATACCGGCAATCGCAGAAGATGGAAGCAATCGGACAACTGACAGGCGGCGTGGCCCACGATTTTAACAACCTGCTTCAGGTGATCAACGGCGGCGCGGCTTTGGCGCTGATGGACACGGAACCCAACCATGCTTCCCGAGATAACCTGAACGAGATCGCCAAAGCCGGAAAACGGGCTGCCCGCTTGGTCGAACAGTTACTCCTGTTCAGCCGCAAGCAAATCATGCGCCCCGAAAACCTGGACGTCAATGAGGTGGTCGCGGATCTTATTAAAATGCTGGGACGCATTATCGGCGAGCACATCAAGCTGGAATGGCATCCCGGCCCCGGTTCGCACACAATCAGCGGCGACCGCGGTATGATCGAACAGGCCATTACCAACTTGTGCGTAAATGCCCGCGACGCCATGGGCGATGGCGGAAAATTGATACTGGAAACCAGCAATGTTCTGCTGGATGAGGAATTCTGCAAAAAAAACAACTGGGCCACACCCGGACGTTTTGTACGCTTGAGTGTAATCGATTCGGGTTGCGGCATGAGTCCGGATACGCTCGACCATATTTTTGAACCTTTTTTTACCACAAAGGAAGTGGGGAAAGGAACCGGCCTGGGCCTGGCGACGGTTTATGGCATCGTCAAGCAGCATGAAGGGCTTGTCTATGTCCAAAGCCAGGAAGGTATTGGAACAACATTTCATCTTCACTGGCCTTTAATAATGACCGCCCCGTCTTCTGCGGAATCGGAACAGAGGCCGGAAACAAGCGGTGGAGATGAGATCATCCTGCTGGTTGAAGATGATGCGAGTGTTCGGCGCCTGGCCAAACGCTTTCTCGAAAGGGCCGGCTATCAGGTCCTCACGGCGCAAAACGGCCTCGAAGCCGTTCATATGTTCTATGAAGAATGGGGAGATCAGATAGACCTGGTAATCCTCGATATCGTAATGCCCGAAATGGGTGGGCGTGAGGCTCTCAAGCGCATGCAAACCCTTCGGCCAAACCTGAAAGCCATCTTCACCAGCGGCTACAGCGAGGATATGCTGGCAACGAACTTTGTCTTCGATCAGGGATTTGATCTTATTCCCAAGCCCTTTTCCCATGAACAACTGCTTCAGAAAATTCGCAGCGTATTGGACAACCCGCCCAATCCGAAACAGACATTTTAACGGCTTTTCTCAAATTTATCCGGGATCGCGGCTCTGAACCTTCCGGACATCGCTCGGAAACCGATGAAAAAAAGGCCGGAAAAATTCCGGCCTTTTCCGTAAAAATGGGGCTTTCAGGGCGTCAGGAACTATGAACCTCGATTTGCCGGATTTCTGATTTGGCGGTCTTCGTGCGAGGAATCAGGATCGACATGACACCGTTTTTGAAATCGGCCTTGATATCATCCTTTTGAGCATCTTCAGGAAGGTCGAGGATTCGCTGGAAACTTCCATAGGAACGTTCGAGAGCATAATAATCCTCTTCCTTCTCTTCCTTTTCCTGTTTCTTTTCCCCTTTAATAATCAGATTGTCTCCCGATATCTCGATTTTGACATCATCGGCTTGTACACCCGGAAGTTCCACCTCTATCTTGTACTGCTTTTCCGTGGCCGAGATGTCCACTTCGGGCCGCATAAAGGCGTCACCCAGGCTTTCCGGCCAGAGCGTTTTCCAATGGGGCGCGATTCCGAATTCCTGATAGAAATCATCGAAAAGCCGCTCCATTTCCCGACGCATCCGATCAAGCGGAAACCGATTACCATTGCCCATATCTCCTCTTTGGAGGGGCATATTGTTGTTTTGCGTTCTTTGCTCCTTTTTGAACCAGTTCCAAGGAGCTAATTTGCTGAGATTGCGATTCATGGTCATAGCATTTACCTCCTTTCAATTATCTTTTTTCCAGCCTGGATTTTTGGGAATTTGCGCTTCAGGCTGCTTTTCACTCATAATATGAAGCAAAGGCTGTGCTAAAACATAGAATATTGCATTTATTCTTCTTAAATCAGCCTCGCGTCATTTTTTGGATTTCTCTGTTTCTTCTTGACACATTCATCCCGTTCGACTGAGACATTTTGCATCAATCAGGCGCAATAATCTCCCGCTGACTGCACGCAAATGGCTTTCCGGCGCTTTTTTGTTGAAAATATACGCAAAGATGGAAAACATGGCCTTTCGCGTGCCTGTATTTATCCAAATGCAAGGAGATCGTCATGAAGTTTATCAGTTTTCTCGGCTTGTTTGTGATGATGCTGATTGCCTGGCTCCTGTCGAGCAATCGCAGAAAGATGGATTGGCGGCTGATTGTTTCAGGACTGCTGCTGCAGTTTGCCCTGGCGGGAATCATTCTGGGAACCAGGCCGGGGAAAATTTTATTTGCTGGAGCCAACACGGCGATTACCGCCATGCTCAAGGCTTCCGACGCGGGGGCTGCCTTTGTTTTTGGAGAGGGTTTTCAGGAACATTATTTTGCCTTTTCCGTACTGCCTACCATTATCTTCATCTCTTCGCTCATGGCGATCTTTTTCCACCTGGGTATCATTCAGTTTATTGTCAAGATTCTTGCCAGGATTATGGTCTGGGTCATGGATACTTCCGGGTCGGAGTCTCTCTGCGCGGCGGCGAATGTTTTCGTGGGACAAACGGAAGCGCCGCTGGTGGTCCGGGGCTACCTGCCGACCATGACGCGCTCGGAACTGATGGCGATGATGACGGGAGGCATGGCGACGATTGCGGGCGGGGTCATGGCGGCGTATGTGGGCATGGGCATCGACGCGGGACACCTGCTGTCGGCGTCATTCATGTCGGCCCCGGCCTCACTGGTCATCGCGAAAATTTTATATCCCGAGCTGGAAAATTCTCCGACCAAGGGTGAAGTGCGGATTGAAGTCCCGCGTCAGGATACCAATATCCTCGACGCGGCCTGCCGGGGAGCGGGCGAAGGCCTGAAACTGGCGCTGAATGTGGCCGCCATGCTGATTGCTTTTCTGGCGCTGCTCTACCTGATCAACCTGATTCTGGGGCTGCTGCCGCAGGTGGGTGGCGCGGATATTTCGCTGGAACGGATTTTGGGCCTCTTGCTGGCGCCCCTCGCCTGGATTATGGGAATCGAATGGGCCGATGCCCATGCCGTAGGGGTTCTCATCGGAAAGAAGATTATCGCTAATGAATTTATCGCCTACATGGACCTGACGGCCATGAAGGAACAACTTTCCCCGCGGTCCTTTACCATCGCCACCTACGCCCTTTGCGGCTTTGCCAATTTCGGCTCCATCGGCATCCTTATCGGCGGACTGGGCAATCTGGTTCCCGAACGCCGCAAAGATTTCGCCAAGTTGAGTTTCAAGGCAATGATCGGGGGCGCCTTGGCGGCTTTTATGACGGCCTGCATCGTGGGGATGTTTATCTGAACGGGCAACGGGATAAGCGGAAAGCCTGTGCAAAAATGTACAAAATTTGACTCTTGGTCTGTTTTTAGGCTTGACTTTTGTGCACATTCATCATATAAATCTCTTTCTAGTAGCGCGTGTTGTGTCAAGGACATTGATTCTTCTTGGCTTAATGCCTTCCGACTCAGCACGGCGCATTATAGTTATCCCCATTGTTTTCAGGGGATTATGCATGACCGCTCAGTACAGCGGTGGACCAGACACGAAAGGAAGGTTGCTGATATCAGATCGCCGAACCGGTACCGAAAAAGACAAGAAGCAGAATATCAGATGAATGAGGATATTCGCGCCCCCCAGGTGCGCCTGGTGGGTGAGGATGGAGATAAGATCGGGATCGTCCCGCTTGAAAAGGCCTTGGAAATGGCCGGAGAAGCCGGAGTCGATCTGGTGGAGGTTGCCCCTCAGGCGGATCCTCCGGTATGCCGGATTATGGACTATAACAAGCTGCAATATGAAAAGCAGCGCAAGATGAAGGAAGCCCGGAAAAATCAGCGCAGTACGGACACAAAAGAAGTAAAGTTGCGTCCCAACATCGATGAGCATGATTATCAGACGAAGCTGAATCATCTGCGGGAATTCCTCCAGAAGGGCATGAAATGCAAGATTTCCCTGCAGTTCAGAGCCCGTGAGATGCGGCGATATGATGTAGGACGTCAGGTAGTCCAGCGGATGATGAACGATGTCAAAGACATTGCCACCGTGGAAAGCAGCCAATTGGGCCATGGTCGCATGATTAGCGCCTTTTTGTCCCCTTCGAAGGATGTTTTGCAGGAAGTGGAACGTCAGCATCGTAAGGAAGTAGAGCAGCGCAAAGAAGAACAGGAGCGCAAGCTGGCGCGAAAAGCGGAAAAAAACTGACCGAAACGGGTCAGCTTATTCATACGAAGTCTGGCGACATGGGGGCACGGTTTCCCGCCACGTCAGGCGCAGCAAACCGATACAGCGATTAAGGAGTTGAAGATTATGCCCAAGATGAAATCGAAAGCCGCCGCTAAGAAACGTTTTAAAATCACGGCCTCCGGCAAGGTGAAGCGTCATCATTGCAACGCCGGTCATATCCTGACCAAGAAGAACCAGAAACGGAAACGTCACCTTCGCCAGTCCACGCTGGTGGATTCGACCCGTGAAAAAACTATCAAACGCCTGCTGGTGGTGTAAGCCATCGCAGTAAGATTCCATACCAATACCGAACCCGCACAATAAGGAGCTGAACAAATGGCTAGAGTCACCAATGGCGTAGCGACGCGTCGCCGCCGCAAAAAAGTACTGAAACAAGCAAAGGGCTACGTAGGCGGTCGCCGCCGGCTCTTCAAAAACGCGAAAGAAACCCTGATGCGTGGGTGGAATTACGCTTATCGCGATCGCCGCAATCGTAAGCGTGAATTCCGCAAACTCTGGATTGCCCGCATCAACGCGGCCTGCCGCGCCGAAGGTGTTACATATAGTGCCTTCATCAACGGATTGAACAAGGCCAATATCGACGTGAATCGAAAAGTGCTCGCTGATCTGGCAGTCAACGACCAGGAAGCATTTCGTCGATTTATCGACGCGGCCATGGAAGCCGCGGGTTGATCGATCGACCTCTGACGGTTAACATGGTTCGCAAAGGTTTAACGCCGGAATTGATCGATTCCGGCGTTTGCCGTTCCTGCAAGTAATAACAGAAAATATACAGCCCCTTAACATTTCCGGGCTTAAATAACAGGCAAATACAGAAACGGAAGGCAATCATGGACAAGTTCGAATGGGTAACCACCGGCGACATGATGGCGCAGCTCCAGGAGCAACTGAACGCCATTCATTCCGAGGAAATCCAGAAGATCGGCTACGCGGACTCCACGGAAACACTGGACGAAGCGCGGCGGAATATTCTGGGCAAAAAGGGACGTCTTTCGGGCATCATGAAAAAAATGGGCGGACTGACCAAAGAAGAACGCCCCCTGGCCGGCAAGGCGATCAACCAGATCAAGGAAGAACTCCAGGCGGCTATCGACAAGCGCGCCCATGAACTCAAGACCGCCGAGATGAAACGCGATATCGAAAACGAATATATCGATATTACACTGCCGGGGATAGAGCCGCAAACGGGCAGCCTGCACCCCCTCACCATTACCCAGCGCCGCATCGAAGACTGCTTTTTGCGCATGGGATTCAAAATTGAGCATGGCCCCGACATCGAAGATTACTATCACAACTTTCAGGCATTGAACTTTCCGGAGGACCATCCGGCCCTCGACCTGCAGGACACCTTTTACCTGAACGACGAGTTGCTTCTGCGGACCCATACATCGCCTGTACAGATTCGGGCGATGAGCGTGCAGAAGCCGCCGCTGGCCTTTATCGTGCCGGGCAAGGTGTATCGCTGCGATGCCGACGTGACCCATAGCCCTATGTTCCATCAGATCGAGGGTTTCATGGTGGACGAAAATATTCGCTTCAGCGACTTGAAGGGCGTACTGGAGGCTTTCATTCACGAAATCTTCGGACCGGAAACGCCTTACCGTTTACGCCCCCATTACTTTCCCTTTACCGAGCCAAGCGCCGAGGTGGATATTCTTTTTGAGCGCCGCCACCCAAACGGCCACATGGTGAAAGACTGGATGGAGATTCTGGGCGCGGGGATGATTCACCCGAACGTGCTCGAAAACTGCAATATCGATCCGGACAAGTTTTCGGGCTTTGCCTTTGGGCTGGGTGTGGATCGAATCGCCATGCTGAAGTATGGCATTAACGCGATCAGCCACCTTCTGGAAAATGACATGCGCTTTCTGAGCCAGTTTGCCTGACAGGCATGAAGCCAAACAAGGAAAAACGATATCGATACTGAAATAGATCGGGAAAAGCAAAGATGATTACCACATATCGATGGATGAGTGAGATTCTTGGATTCCATATCGATCCGCAGGAAATGATCGATCGCCTGATTATGATCGGCCACGAGGTGGAAGAAACGGTTGACCTGGGCTTTCTGGGCAATCCCATTTGCATCGCCCGGATTGAAAAGGTGGAGCCCCATCCGGCAGCGATGGGCGATGAGGCTAATGAAAAAACAAAGAACCTGACTATCTGCGAGGTGGACGCGGGAAACGGCGAAAAAGTCAGCGTGGTTTGCGGCGCAGCAAATGCGCGCGAGGGCGTGATTACGGTGCTTGCCAAAGTCGGCGCCACCCTTCCCAACGGCATGAAACTCGAAAGCGCCCTGGTGCGCGGCGTAGAATCGAACGGCATGCTGCTTGCCGAGGATGAACTGGGCCTGGGCAACGACCATTCGGGCATCATTGAACTGGAACCCGACGCCAAGGTGGGCGAGCCCTATGATCTGATCATGACTCTGGAGATCACGCCAAACCGCCCTGACTGCCTGAGCGTTTTGGGGCTGGCGCGCGACCTGGCGGCTTCCTATGCCAAGAAGGTGTATTTTCACGCCGATCGCCTCAAGGAAACTTTTGAAAACGCCCATGACATGGTCACGATTTCGATCCGCTGTCCCGAGGATTGCCCCCAATATACCGCGCGGGTGATTCGAAACGTGCAGATCGCGCAAAGCCCGAACTGGCTGCGGCGACGTCTGCTGGCAGTAGGATTGCGGCCGATCAATAACGTGGTGGATATCACGAATTACGTGCTCATGGAAATGGGACATCCCCTCCATGCCTTTGACCTGGAGAAACTCCGCAAGAATGAAATCATCGTGCGCAAGGCCGCCGAGGGTGAAAAGATTCGCCTGATTGACGAGTCGGAACTGGAGTTGAAAGCCGGTGAAGACATGGTCATAGCCGACGGCATCGGCCCCGTGGCCCTGGCAGGCATCATGGGCGGCGGCGATTCGGAAGTGACCCAAGAAACGGAAAACGTCCTGCTGGAAAGCGCCTATTTCAAGCCGACGCGAATTCGTCGCTCCGCCAAGGATTACAAACTTTCGACGGATGCCTCCTATCGCTTTGAGCGCGGAGCCGACTCGGGGATTCTGGAAGAAGCGCTGGATCGTGCGGCGGGCCTGATCGGCAAACTGGCGGATGGCAAAATCGCCAAGGGAGTGATCAACAACCACGCCAAGCGCCTCGAAAAACCATTGCTTATGTTTCGCTCCGAACGTGCCCTGCAATTCCTGGGTGTGGAAATGAGCAAGACGGAAATTGCCGATATTATCGCGTCCATCGGTTGCGAAATCGTCCGCATGGAGCGCGATATTCTCGTGCTTTCCGTACCCACGCATCGTGTTGACATCAGCCGTGAGGAAGATATCTTCGAAGAAATCGCGCGCCTTTATGGCTATAATAAAATCGAATCCACGGCACCATACCTGCCGGCCATGTCGAACCCCTTGCACCCGGAAGTATATGTGCGTCGCCTGATTCAGGACATCCTGGTGCAGATGGGCTTTTCGGAAGCGCTCCACATGAGCCTGATCGGCGCGGATCAGTTGGAAGAATTAGGGCTGGAGCATGAGAAAGTGCTGAAACTGCTCAATCCGCTTTCGCGCGAACAGGAAGTGCTGCGGCCTTCGCTGGTACCCTCCATGCTACGCACGCTGGCCTACAATCAAAACCGCGGGATTACGAGCATGCGGCTCTTCGAAGCCAGCAAGGTTTTCAGGACGGAAGACAGCTCGCTGGAAAAACGCTCGGAACCCGCGCGGCTGATGTTGGCGGGCATGGGTAGCACAAGCAACCAGACCTGGCGCGACCAGGTGGGTGAACCCTTTGATTTCTTCCACATGAAGGGCGTGCTCGAGACTTTTTTGAAGCGTCTGGGCATTGGAAGTTTGCGAATCGAACGGGGCGGGCCGGAGTTTCTGCATCCGGGACGTTCTGCCAAAATATTTATCACGCATAATGATAACGATAAGGTCGAGATCGGCTGGATGGGCGAATTGAATCCCTTCCATCGCGAAAAACTGGACCTCAAGATGCGGCCCGTCATCGTGGAACTGGACGTGGAACAGCTGGCTCCGGCAATCAACTTGGAACGCTATTTCACCGAAATCCCGCGATATCCGGCGATTGACCGAGACCTGGCCCTGATTGTGGATGCCGATACCCCAGCGGCCGAAATCGAAGAAGTGATCCGTTCGACTTCTGGCGAATTGCTGGAATCGCTCTTTCTCTTTGACTGCTACATGGGTGAACAGGTAGGCGAAGGCAAGAAGAGTCTGGGATACCGCGCTATATACCGCTGCCCCGACCGCACACTGAAGGACAAGGAAGTGGATGCCATCCAGAAGGAGATTCTGGAACGATTGGCCAAAGAAAAGGGCGCAAGCCTGCGTGAATGATGGATGCCCTAAAGCCTTTGAAAATACCGTGCTTTTCCTGTTATAGTTATGAGGTACTATGTCGCTATGGAACCTCCGGTCTTGAGGAGTGTCCAATCGGCTGTTGAGAATGTTCAAGGCGGCGCGGAATTTTGATGCGTCGCTATCCATACATCGGGAGGCCCGCGCATGATAGGGGCTGTGATAAAGAAACTTTTTGGAACCCACCACGAGCGAACAATGAAGAAAATCTGGCCGCGCGTGGAAGAAATTAATCAATACTACGAAAGCATGCACGACCTGAGCGATGAGGAAATTCAGGCCAAGACGGCCGAATTTCGTCTGCGTCTGCAAGATGGCGCGACCCTCGACGAGCTGCTGCCTGAGGCTTACGCCGTCGTAAAGCAGGCCTGCAAACGAAACGTTGGGCAAAACTGGATGGCCGCCGGCAATCCGGTGGAGTGGGTGGAAGTGCCTTACGACGTGCAACTCTTTGGCGCGATCGTCTTGCATGAAGGCAAGATCGCGGAAATGCGGACCGGTGAAGGCAAGACGCTGGTGGCCGTGCTTCCGCTTTATCTGAACGCGTTGGAAGGTCGGGGCTGCCACCTGGTGACGACAAATGACTTTCTGGCCCTGCGTGACAGCGAGTGGACGGGGCATATTCTGCAATGGCTGGGCCTGACTGTGGGCTGCCTGCAGCAGAACATGGATCCGCCGGAACGCCGCAAGCAGTATGCCTGCGATGTGACTTATGGACAGAACAGCGAATTCGGCTTCGACTATCTGCGCGACAACATGACGGGCAGCGCCAACGCATTGGTCCAGGGACCACGCTCTTTGCTGGCGCAGGAAGTCGCCGAGGAAATTATCGCCACGGCCAAGGCCGATGAATCGGGCCAGGTAGTGGCCGACGGATTCCAGACCCTCATCGTGGAGATACCGCTGAATCGCGTTGCGCCGATCCTGGAAGAATACTCCGACCGCTTCGGCATCGAGGAATTGCGCATCTACTGGCGTGGCGAAAAACGCGAAACGGAAATTCCGGCGCTCCCCTCTCGCGCTCCGGAATTGCATGAGCATTTCGGTGTGGATGAAGTGGCCGAAGGTATGGCGCGGGTGCGTTTTGAATTCCTCAAACGCGATCACCATTATGCCATCGTGGACGAAGTGGACTCGATCCTGATCGACGAGGCGCGAACGCCGCTGATTATTTCGGGCCAGGTGGATCGTTCGACGCAGCAGTATGACCGAATGCGCGCGCCCGTCCAAAAACTGGTCCGGGAGCAGGCGAATCTCGTGCAGAAATTGCTGAAGGAAGCGGAAGAACTGCTCGAGGCTGGCGATCCCGATTCACGCTACAAGGGCGGGATCAAACTGCTTCAGGTGAAGAAGGCCTCACCCAAGAACAAGCGCTTCATGAAGTATTATTCGGAACCCGATATCTCGCGTCTGGTGGATCGCTGCGAGAACGACTTCATGATCGACCAGAAGAGCAAGCTGGGCGAAAAATCGATGAGGTATGTGGAAGAAGAACTCTACTTCGTGATCGACGAAAAAGGCCACAGCGTGGACCTGACGGAAAACGGTCGCGAAGCGATTTCGCCGGAAGATCCCGACCAGTTTTTGATCGTGGATATTGTGGATGAGTTTTCGGCCATCGAGGGCGACGATTCGCTTTCGGAAGAAGATAAAGAAAAACGCAAGGCGGAAGTGCGCCAGCGTAACGAAATCCGTTCCGAGGAACTGCATAATCTTTCGCAGCTTTTGCGGGCTTATACACTTTTTGAAAAAGACGTGGAATATGTGGTGCAGGACAACAAAGTCGTGATCGTGGACGAGTTCACGGGACGCCTGCAACCGGGACGCCGCTACAGCGACGGCCTGCACCAGGCCATCGAAGCCAAGGAAGGTGTGAAGATCGAGAAGGAAACGCAGACCTTGGCGACTATCACGATCCAGAATTATTTTCGCATGTACGACAAACTGTCGGGCATGACAGGAACCGCCGAAACGGAAGCGGCGGAATTCGGTCACACCTACAAGATGGACGTGGTCGTAATCCCGACGCATCGGCCGATTTGTCGCGAAGATGAAGACGACGTGATCTATCGGACGCGACGTGAGAAATACAATGCCGTGATCGAGGAGATTATCCGGCTGAGCGAATTGCGCCTGCCGGTGCTGGTGGGTACGGTTTCGGTGGAAGTGAGTGAACTGCTCTCGCGCATGTTGCGACGGACAGGCATTTCCCACAGTGTGCTCAACGCCAAGCACCACCAGAAAGAAGCCGAGATTATCCGCGACGCGGGACAGCCGGGTGCCGTGACGATTGCGACCAATATGGCAGGGCGTGGTATCGACATTAAACTGGGCGAAGGCGTGATTCGCAAGGACGAAAACGGCGAACTCGATCCCGAAGAACCGGGCGGCTTGCAGGTTATCGGTACGGAACGGCATGACGCGCGACGCATCGACAACCAGCTGCGCGGTCGAAGCGGGCGTCAGGGCGATCCGGGACGCACACGTTTTTATCTCTCCCTGGAAGACGACCTGATGCGGCTTTTCGGCAGTGATCGCATTTCGGGCATCATGCAGCGATTGGGACTGGAAGACGGCGAAGAAATCCACCACCCCTTTATCACGCGAGCCATTACCAAGGCGCAGAAGAAGATCGAGGAGATCAACTTCGAGCGGCGGAAGCGGACCCTGGACTACGACAATGTGATGAACAAGCAGCGTGAGTCGATCTATGGCTTGCGCCGCGAGGTGCTCGTGAGCGAAGACCTGAAAGATGTGCTCTTTGATTTGTGCTTTGATTATCTGGGCGCGAAGATCGAGGACTTCCAGACGCAGAACCGCGAAAGCGATGCGCCGCCTTACGACCTGGTTGCCTTTCATGGCTATCTGGCGTCGATGATTCCGGGGATCAAGTTGGATGATCTGACCGACTATGACGAACCCGACGAAGCCTATATGGAAACGCTGATGGAACGGATTCGAGAATCCTATGAAGCCCGTCGCGATGCTTTTGGGCCGGACATTACACTGCAACTTTCGCGGGCGGTGATTTTGCAGGCCATCGACGAGCAGTGGCGGGACCATCTGCACGGGGTCGATGAATTGCGCGAGGGCATTCACCTGCGCGCCTATGCCCAGCTCGATCCTCTGATCGAATACCAGCGCGACGCGACCCACATGTTCCAGAGCATGATGACGGATGTGCAGAAGATTGTGTTCGAACATTTTTTCCGGGTGAACCTGGTGCGCGAACCGGCTCAGACGCGAACGGCGAGCGTCGATTACGGCCGCGGCGCGATGGAAGATGTCCAGCAACCGTCTCCGGACCAGGCTCCGGCAGGCGTGGGCGGTGGCCAGCAACCGGAACCCAGAAAACCCCGCACCTTCGTCCGCGACCAACCCAAAGTCGGTCGCAACGATCCCTGCCCCTGCGGCAGTGGCAAAAAATACAAAAAATGCTGCGGGCAGAATGGCTGACGGTGTTCGCAGCATTCTTATTCCTCTGATGAATCATTCCGAGGCTTCATATTGAAACGCCTTTTCACTATGAAGACGAAAGGCTTGTTTATGAAAACTGATACCCCTATTTTTTCCCGGCCATCTGCATTCCTTATCCTGCTTATCTTGCTCGGCCTCGCGATGCCGGCTTTGCATGCGGAGGAGTCCGATATCTCCAGCAAGAACCATACAGTTGTGCGCAAGGCAGACCTCATGAAGGCGAATCAAAACGAAAGCGCCGAACCCACGCGCGCAACCGGCTCTTATGAAATGTCCGAAACAACGGACCTGCTTTTGCCGGATAACGGATTTAACTGGCTCGGCCTTCAGGTGCGTCCGGGCCTGGGTGCTCCCGACGGTGCAGTCACCACCAAACTGGCTTATCGACTGCGCGTCATGCACCGCGGAGATAAGGACACATTCCGCTGCGGCGATTATGAAATCTACATGGCCTCCGAAGAATCCGGCGGCCCCGGCAAGACGGAACTGGTTTACGACAATCTCGGCGGCGCCACCGATGACGACCATGACGATGACAGCTCCGACGATAGCGACATCTACCTGAACTGGCGCGAGACCGATGCCTTCAACGGCGAAGGAGCCAACCAGACGTGGTATGTCTATATTGTCGATAATCAAATCGGAAATTCGGGCAAACTCGATTATTTGGAAGTGACCGTGTACTGGTCAGAGCCGGATCAACCGGATCTTTATGACGCCAGCCCTACCGATTCGGACCGCGGCTTCTCCCCCACCCAGCTCAAAACAGGTGAGTCGCTCAGCACCTGGATCGACATTGGCAACGCCGGAGGTACCGACAGCGGCGCCTTTTCCGTGAGTATCTATGCCTCTGTCGACACCAACATCACCAACGAGGACTATTATCTCGGCCAGGTCGGCCTGAACGGCATTGCGGCATCGCAGGTAGCCAATTGCGATTGGACCGGCAATCTTCCCGTATCCCTGCCCCTAGGCGAGTATTATGTGGGATGGATCATTGACAGTGGCAACCAGATAAACGAATCGGACGAGACGAATAATACAGCCTACGTATCCAGCACCAAACTCAGCGTGGTCAGCGAAACATGCAGTATTCTTGAAGACCAGTCCATCGGCATCGGATCAAACGGCGATCTCTGGTCGGCGCGCACCTGGAACTATTCCACGAACTCCTGGCTCGCCCCTGCACAAACGGGAACCACCGGAGGCACGGTCAGCATTACGCCCCTGGAGCCAAACACCTGGTACGCCTTTACACTTTACAACACGACGCAAGGCCGCTGGGAAGAAATCCTCTACCTCTTTAAGCAGGATTTTTATTGATACTCCGAACCGGCGGGCTTTTCTTCAAGCCTATGTCTATTATTATGAACACTTTACACCGAACAGGCATTGCAGGTGGAAAAAGAACTTGAAGGATCGATCAAAGCGGGTTAGAATCCGCCTTTCTATGTCTCCGCAGGCAAGGCTCCAGAGAGGCAGGTAAAGGAACATTATGGGTAAAAAATTAACTGGTGCAGAAATTCTGATGGATGCCCTGGTCCAGGAAGAGGTCGAAGTCGTCTTCGGCTATCCCGGCGGGGCTATCATTGATGTATTTGACGTTATGAATCGTCCGGGCATGCCCCGCTTCGTACTCACCCGTCATGAGCAGGGCGCCGGCCACGCTGCCGACGGCTATGCCCGCAGTACGGGTAAGGTCGGCGTGTGCATGGTCACTTCCGGCCCCGGCGCGACCAACCTCGCCACGGCGCTGGCCACGGCCAACATGGACTCCGTGCCTATGGTCGCCATCACCGGACAGGTGGTTACTTCGGCCATCGGCAACGATGCCTTTCAGGAAGTGGACGTCGTTGGATTCACTCGTCCCCTCAGCAAGCACAACTATCTCGTCCGCAGTGTCGAGGAATTGCCTCGCGTGATCAAGGAAGCTTTCTTCATCGCGCGCACCGGCCGTCCCGGCCCCGTGGTCATCGATCTGCCCAAGGACGTGCAGAACCAGATTCTCGAAGATTACGAATATCCCAAGGAAGTGGATATCCGCTCCTACAAGCCGACCGTTGAAGGTAATGCTCGCGCCATCAAGCGCGCGGCGGAAGCCATCGAACGCAGCAAGCGCCCCTTGCTCTATGTCGGCGGTGGTGCAAACAATTATCGCTGTCCCGAGCTGCTGGTGAAACTTTCCGAAAAATGTGACATCCCCTGCGTCACCACCCTCCTGGGTATGGGATCCTTTCCCGAAAGCCATCCCCACGCCATGGAAATGCTGGGAATGCACGGAACGCAATATGGCAACTACGCCATGCACAATACCGATTGCATCATTGCCGTGGGCGCGCGATTCGATGACCGCGTGACCGGTAAGCTTTCCGAATTCGCTCCCAACCGCGAGGATATTGTTCATATCGACATCGATCCCTCGTCGATTTCCAAGTCTATTCCTGTCACCGTTCCCGTCGTCGGCGACTGCACCAGCATCCTCAAGGAACTCCTTGACGTGGTCTCCGAAGTCAAGCACGAGGAATGGATAAAGCAATGCGCGCAGTGGAAGGAAAACTATCCGCTCGTGATCAAGGAAGACGGCAAGGTTCGCCCCCAGCATGTGATTCGCGAACTTTATAATCTGACCGGTGGCAAGGCCATCGTCTGCACCGAAGTAGGCCAGCACCAGATGTGGGCGGCTCATTTCTGGAAGTTTGACAAGCCCCGCCAGTTTCTGTCGAGCGGCGGCCTGGGCACTATGGGCTACGGTTTTCCGGCGGCTCTTGGTGCGCAGATTGCCCATCCCGGCGAACTCGTCGTCAATATCGCCGGCGACGGTTCCATCCAGATGAACATGCAGGAACTGACGACCGCCGTAAACGAAGAACTGCCCGTAAAGGTCGTTATCCTGAATAACGGCTTCCTGGGCATGGTGCGCCAGTGGCAGGAAATGTTCTACGACCGCAACTACTCGGCCACCAACCTCAAGCCCAAGATCAAGGACCTTCCCGAAGGCGCCTACATTCCCGATTTTGTCAAGTTGGCCGAGGCCTTTACGGCAACGGGACTGCGAGCCAGGGGCATGGACCAGGTGCGTCCGACCCTCGAGAAGATGCTGGAGACCAAGGGCGTCGTCTTTGCCGAATTTATTGTTGAAGCCGAAGAAAACGTGTACCCCATGATACCGGCCGGCGCCGGTGTCCAACAGATGATGGGAGGAATGGCCTGATGCGACATATAATCAGTGTGTTGGTTGAAAATCAAAGCGGTGTGCTGGCCCGGATTGCCGGAATGTTTTCCAGCCGCGGGTTCAATATCGACAGCCTCGCCGTCGGTGAAACCCACGATCCCACCATCTCCCGAATCACCCTGGTATCCCATGGCGACGACATGGTGATCGAACAGATCATCAAGCAACTGCGCAAACTCATCGACGTCATCCGCGTCCAGGATATCTCCGACGAATCCCACGTGGAACGCGAACTCGTCCTGATCAAGGTCAAGTGCGATCGTGAAAGCCGCGCCGAAATCATGCAGATCACATCGATCTTCCGCGCCCGCATCATCGATGTGGGTTCAGAATCGGTCGTCGTGGAAGGCGTGGGTTCACAGAACCGCATCACCGCCCTCATCGACCTGCTGGAACAATACGGCATCCTGGAAATGGTCCGCACCGGGGCCATCGCCCTTTCGCGCGGTTCCGCCGTCCTCAAGGCCTGAGCCGGCAGATCATCAAATATCAGCGCCTTCGCGCAAGAATCAGGAGTTCCGCTTCCCGGCAGAACTCCTGATTTTTTTGTACCGAACTAGGCTTCGTTATTTTTGGCGCTATGTTGCTGCCCCAGGCGTTCCTGTGCGGCATTGATGATCATCCCAAGCAAATCGCTGTAAGACATATCTTCGAAGCCCGCCATGAAGTTCATCTTGCCGTCCCAGCACCAGCCGGGATTCGGGTTTACTTCCATCAGTTTGATCGTGCCGGCCCCGTCGCATCGGAAATCAAAGCGCGCATAATCCCGACATCCCGTGCGTTCAAAAAGCAGGTTGGAATAGTCCAGCAACTTGCGGCGTCTTTCGTCATCAATTTCTGCGGGTTTACACCGGATAGCGGTCCAATAAGGGGATTTGGGATCCCATTTCGATTCATAGCCCAGGATCGGCGGCAAACCGGGCGGCAGCATCGAAAAGTCCACTTCCAAGGGCGCCAGCACCTTGTACGAAAGTCCCGGATTCCCCACGATGCCGATCGAATATTCCGGACCTTCCAGATATTCCTGGATCAGAATGCTGATTCGGCCATAGGTATTCCGCAGCCAGTCGATGTATTCCATCAGCTCTTCCGTATTATGCACAACTGCCCGCTTCGTGATGCCGATACTGCTGTCGCCGAAATTGGGTTTGATCAATACTGGAAATGTGGAAGGAAGGGTCGCCAAACTATCGTCCGGACCGATATAGGATTCCAGGGGAACGGGTATGTCCAGGGACTGGGCCACCGCACTGATCAAGCCCTTGTTATAGCACAGGCCCAAGGCCGCGGGGCCTGCGCCGGTATAGGGAATATTGAGCATTTCGAGGACTGCCGGTACGTGTAGTTCCTTAAAGGCGTCATTCATATAGCCTTCGTCACAAAGGTTCAACACAAACTGCGGAGGTCGGCATGTCATCTCTTCAAGAAACTTATCGTGGTGGTCATAATAGTGAAAGTGAAATCCCTCCAGTTGCCCCAGGGCTTCCTGCATTTTTCGAATGGTGGCAAAGTCTTCTTCATTGAACTGCCCGTTCAACTTTACCTGGTCTCCCAATCGCGGATCACCAAGCAGCACGGTAATGTCCTGCCAGAGGGTCGGTTTGAGAACCACCGGCCGGCGAAAAGGCGTGGAAGCAGTCAGAATCAACCGGTGGGCCATCATCCCCAGGTCCTGGTTGCGCGAGGAAGCGGTGACGGGGGCCTCATGGAAATGGATACTCTCAAATCCTACCGATTGCAGAAGGGCGCGCAGTTCGCGGGCGTTGTAGAGCCGTTCGGCATAAAACTGGTCGGCAATTACGCCTTTTTCGGCATGGGTAATGACTTCCCGCGAAATAATGCGATGCCCGTCATTGGACAAACTTCGCTCGCGACAAACAAAATGATTCTGGTCAATCCATTCCCAGGAGCGCGGCTCAAAATTCTTCTTCATCCAGTCGCCGTCCACCAGGTCCATCAGGATGCGCCCGCCGGGCTTCAGTATTCGCGTGACACTCTTGAGCACCGCCGCGTCATCCTGGGGTTGCTCAAAATAGCCGAAAGAATTACCCATAATGATAACGCAATCGTAAGGTTCCCGGGACGGCCGGATTTTGCGGGCGTCTCCTTCATTAAAATTCACCGACAGGTTCTCGGCCTGAGCGCGTTTCTTGGCCTGGCGAATAAGATAGCGTGACCGATCCATTCCCGTAAGTTCCCGATAAGCTCGACGCGCCAACTCCAGCGAATGTCTTCCCTGTCCACAACACAAGTCAAGCACACGAGTATCCTTTTCCAGTTTGAGCAACTTTTCCACCAGGTCGATGTCCTGCTGCGTATTCTGCGGATTCTCGACAACATCGCCGTCGGTCTTCAAATAAAGCGAGTTAAACAAGTTTCGCCACCAATCCGATGGCAGGTGGCGCTCAAGATCGGATACGGGGCCAAGGGTGCGTGGCGCGGGCGGGTTTTTGCGAAGCATGGAATTGGGGGCGGATCCCCCGGACGGAGGCTTGTCGGCCATAATATAATCTCCTTTGCACCCAGGCGCGATAATCGCAAGCCCGGGCATTTGATCTGTCTCAACAAAAGAAAAACATTCTGCTCCCGAAG
>CAYWYC010000048.1:0-20609 GCA_964462565.1 uncultured Candidatus Sumerlaeota bacterium
AGCCGGGATTGGTAATTTTGTCGGAAGCCGGTTTGCCGGCAAGATGCCGGCGGTACGTATCGCCACCATCCTGGTGGCAGCGGAAGGTGGATGATGGAAAAAGAAGAGAAAGCCGGGATTGGTAATTTTGTCGGAAGCCGGTTTGCCGGCTTTTTTCGTGTATTTGGTGTATTTCGTGGTTCAAGAGAAGAAGTCGGATTTTTCGAGTGCGATTGCGATTAAAATTACATACATAGAAAGACAATATCATGGCGCTGATTCAGTGTGATTTTTTCTCGGAAGTTTTGGGCATGTGCATGTCCATGAATGTGATTCTGCCGGAAAAGGCAAAGGGCCTGATCGGAATGGAAGGAACGGCCCAGCGTGATAAACATCCGACGCTCTATCTCCTCCATGGCCGCTCGGATGACCACTCGATCTGGCTGCGGCGGACTTCCATCGAACGTTACGTGGCTCCCTTGGGCCTGGCGGTGGTCATGCCTGCGGTCCACCTGAGTTACTACTGCAACCTCAAGGATGGCGGGCAGTATTGGGACTATATCAGCCAGGAAGTTCCGGCCAAGGCGCGGGAGTTTTTCCCCCTGTCCGAGGCCCGGGAGGACAATTTCGCCGCCGGGCTTTCCATGGGCGGATTCGGAGCCTTCAAGCTCGGCCTGAACTGTCCTGACCAATACGCTGCCGCCGCCAGCCTTTCGGGCGCGCTCTGGACGCCCGAACGCTTTGCCGAGCGCTACAATCAGAAAGCACGGCCCGAGATGCGCCGCAGCCTGGAGCCTGCCATGGGAAGCCCCGAGGAATTCAAGGGCAGCATCAACGATTTTATCCACCAGGCGCAGGCAATCGCCGATCAAGACAAGCCCAGGCCCAAACTCTACCAGTGCTGCGGCACCGAGGACTTTCTCTACAAGGCCAATGCCGAATTTCGCGACCGGATCGAACCCCTGGGTTTCGACTACACCTACGAAGAAGAACCGGGCATCCATGAATGGGCCTACTGGGACAAGAAAATCCAGCGGGTCCTGGATTGGCTGCCGCTGAGCCGGGGATGATCGATCCGGGATATATAAGTTCGCGGCTGACCGGGCTTTTTCTTTTATTTTGTGCTTGCCATTTGGCCGCCGATTTTGCAGTATAAAGCTGTAAACTGCCATGTTTATATATGGTGGTGCTTGGTTTTTGTGTGCTTATCCGCTTATATTCCGGGGTTGCGGGCCTTGGGATAGAGGCGTTTAACGGTAATTTTCCCCAAAAAGCAGGACCGGAAAGGAATGTATCCATGCGCTCTCGAACTGCATGCTTGATTCTCGCCACACTGAGTCTCTTCATCCTGGCTTTGCCCCTGGCGGCCCAGGACGCTTTGGACACGGAGTATGTCGCATTCTGGTATGAAAAAATGGAAGACAGCGACCAGGTTATGCGCCGCCAGGTCAGTTCCACGGAATACGAGAGCCTGAAAGAGGCGGCCCTGGACGGTGAATTCGGCCTTATTCAGATGTATACCGAATTTCTGGAAGGTAACTTCCAGAATATCGATGAATACGGATATACCGAAGAAGAAGCCCAGATGATGATCCAGATTGACCCCGGTACGCAGTCGCGCATGCAGCAAAGCGCCGCCTATCGCTCGGACGTCATCCGGCAGATGGCCGAATGGACGCTTTTTTATGACCAACTGGAACTCTGGAACCAGTATGTGGAAGAATCGGTGATCCGCGAGGAACTGGATGAGGATGAACAACCGGAATATAACCCGGCAACGGCGGACAGCAACCTGGAGTCCATGTATCGCAACCTGCAAAACCACGCGAAAAACGTAAGCAAGGAACTTTACAAAAAATACCGCAATCCATCAGCCGCCGAACCCGGTCTGGTGGACCGGATCGAAAGGGCCGAAAAGGAACGCCGCCTTTATAACGAGTGGCTCGCCGACCGCGAAAACGAAATGATGCGCTTTGTGGACGTCTGGCGTCGCCAGTATGAAGGTTCCGAAATTCGCATCAACGATGTGCAGTATCTCGTGCGCAACATCAAGGACCAGCCCGACGATGTCAACGAAGACTATTTCCGCGACTCTCTGCCGGACAACGCGGTCCTGCTGGAAGTCCCGAAAGAAAAAATGGTTACCCCCTTCGACCTGATCAACGAAGACGGCAGCCTGAAGACGCCGGACGACCAGATGTAATTCGTTTCCGGTTTTCCAGAACCATTATCGAACCGGGCTTCTTTCATTACGAATGAAGCCCGGTTTTTCTGTGGGGTGGCAGATACCATAAAAACTTTTCGCAAGGCAGAAAAAGAAACAAACCGCTTTTCTCTATAGTCCCATCTCCTCCGGTCAGGTAAGATGTGTTTTTGGATCGGGAAAATATGAAATCATCTTCTATCAAAAAAGTCCTGCTTGCCGTTCCGCCCACTGGTTTGTATATCCGGGAGGATCGCTGCCAGACGCCCATCGAGCACATGACGACGGTGGCCCTGCGTCCGCCTATCGAGTTGCTTTATGCGGCGGCCTGTTTCGAGGCGGAAGGGGCTTCTTGCCGCCTGGTCGATTATCCCGGCGAACAACTGGAACTCCACCATCTGCTTGCCGACATCGATAAGATGGAGCCCGACCTGGTGATCCTCAGCATCACGACTCCGGGCATCGAGGACGACATGGCCGTGGCCGCGGCCATCAAGGCGCATCGCCCCGACTGTATCGTGGCCGCCAAGGGCGCGCATTTCAACACGCTTGACGTGGAAAGCCTGCGGCGCTGGCAGGCGCTGGACCTGGTTTTCCGGGGCGAACTCGAAGCCGCCTGCCGCGAAATGGCCCAGGGCAAGGCCCTTCACGAGATCGCGGGAATCAGCTTCCGCAAAGCCCTCATCGAACCAGAGGCCCTTGCCGAAAAGGCCGAGGCCGAAATCATCGACGACAGCATCATTCGCACTCCTGCACGGGCCTTTATCGAAGACCTGGACAGCCTGCCCTTTCCCGCGCGCCAGCTGGCAAACAACGAACTCTATCGCCGCCCCGACACCGGAGCGCTCCAGACCACCGTCGTGGCCAATCGCGGCTGTCCTTTCAGTTGCGTCTATTGCCTGGCCAATCAGGTAGCCGGGCGCAAGCACCGCATCCGCTCGCCAAAGAACCTGGTGGACGAACTCCAGGAATGCGTCGAAAAATATGGGATCCGCGATTTTCTTTTCCGCTCCGATCTTTTCACGGCGCGCAAGGAATGGGTGCTCGAAGTCTGCGCCGAGATCGAACGC
This sequence comes from uncultured Candidatus Sumerlaeota bacterium, assembly GCA_964462565.1. GTDB lineage: Bacteria > Sumerlaeota > Sumerlaeia > UBA8349 > UBA8349 > CAYWYC01. The sequence continues at coordinate 3,253 of CAYWYC010000048.1, forward strand.
CGCGGACTCGACATTGACTGGTCCTGCAACAGCCGGGTGGACACCATCGACCCCGACATGCTGACGGCCATGAAGCGTGCCGGCTGCTGGATCATTGCCTTTGGCATCGAAAGCGGCAGCCAGGAGATGCTTGACAAAATCGGCAAAAAGACCGACCTTTCCAAGGCCCGCGAGGCCCTGCGCATGACCCGCAAGGCCGGAATCCTGTCCAGCGTCTATTTCATGGTCGGCCTGCCCTGGGACACGCCCGAAAGCCTCGCCGCCAACGAAAAATTCGCCCGCGAGATCGACCCCGACATCATGGAAGTCTTTTACGTATATCCCTTTCCGGGTACGCCGCTCTATGAGGAAGCCGTGCGTCTGGGATTGCTGGAAGCCGGCAGCATTCCCAAGGCCGCCTACGACGGTCCGGCCATGGCCGCCCTGGAGATGTCCCGCGAGGAACTCATGGAAGCCCGCAATCACGCCCTCAAGAATTTCTACCTCCAGCCCCGGGTTATTCTGCGGACCCTGGCCCGGTCCCGATCTTTTCGCGAGCTCTGGAACTACCTGCGTTACGGCCTGCGCCAGCTAAAGGAATTTCTTTAATTCCCGCGCTCTATCTGTTAAACTTGCAAAGTCGCTGTGGCTTCTGGAAGAAGGGGAAGCATGGGCGGGAAGCCGAAATTTTCTTTTCCCCGCATGACAAAGCCTTTCGCTGACGGGAATATAGTTTCTCCGGGGGATAGGCATTCCAATATTCAGAACCCAAACAACGCGATATTCGTAAAATATTTTTAAGGAAAATAATATGAGTACCACAAAAAAATGGATGCATTTTATAATGATCGGGGTGTTGCTTCTGGGCCTGATCGGCTGCGGCAGCAAGACTCCCGAGGAACTTCTGGACGCGGCTTACCAGGATGCCCAGCGGGGCGATATGGTCGGGGTTGGTTTCAAGTGTGAAAAAATCATCAAGGCGGATCCCGAGAGCGAGATTGCCCAGGAAGCCCGTTTTTTGTGGGCAAACGCCCTGGCCCAGACGGGTGAGGTTCCCGAAGCGCGCAAAAAATGGCAAACCATCGTGGACAAGGGTGAATATTCCTCTCCTCTCATCCAAAATGCTGTCGTCAACATCGTCAACAGCTATGTGGCCGAAGAGGATTACACAACGGCCATCAATACCGTCAAGGATGTCATTGAAAAGACCGAAGCCTATCCGGATTTTCAGACCCAGGCTAAATTTCAATTGGCAAGCCTCTACATGATCTCGGAACAAAATGAACTGGCCCACAGTTACCTGACCCAACTGCTGGAATCGGCGGAGAGTCATCAGGAAAAACAGGAAGTGCTGGGGATGCTGGTGGATCTTCTGAAAAACCAGGACCGCCTGCCGGAAGCCATTGAACTGTATCGCGATTATATTGACTCCATGGATGAATCGGTGGAAGAAACAGAGAAATTTGCCGCCATGCGCGTTTTGGGCGGTTTGCTGGTGCAGGAGAAAAAATATGAAGAAGCGGCCCAACTATACCAGGACCAGATTGATAATCAGCCGGAAAGCGATATGCTGCCTATCCTGTACTGGGGCGTAGGCTCGATCATGGCTACGGCTGCCAATAACGTAGAAGATGCCGGGAAAAAATCGGAATTTGAAAAGCGGTCGGATGCCGCATACGAAAAGGCCATCAGCCTGACCCAGCAGGCGCTGGACGAGGAAGTGATCGAAGCGCAGAAAATCCATCATGTCAATCGTATCAGCAATATCTACAAGGAACAGGGCAAATATGACAAGGCCGTGGAGACGCTCGAAAATTATCTGGAAGCCAATCCCGAAGATGTCAATGTAAAGCGGACGGTTCTGCCCCTGATTTCGGAGATTTATTTCCTGCAGAAGGATTTCGAGAAAGCCAAGGAAGCACTCCAGCGGCTGGCCGACGCCATGCCCGGCACGCAGGACGCGCAACAGGCGACCCAGTACATCCAGATGATCGATGAGGCCGCCCAGCGCGATGCCATTATGCAGGAGCAGATCGAAAAGGAAAAAACCGAAGCCACCCCGGAAAACCAAGGGGCGCCTCTGGGACCAACGGAGCCGACACCGACGCTGCCTGTGGAGGGGAATCCGGCCAAGCCCGTTCCCGATGCCGCCATCACCCCCATGCAAACGGAATAGACGATATGGACGTACTGGTCAGTTCCCATTACAAACCTCCGGAAGTCGATGGGCAAACCTTGCCCTCACTGGCGCGGCGGGTCGTGCGCTTGGTGATCGAAAGCGTCGCGGGCCCGCATAACAGCGAGACCAGCGTCTTGTTTCTGGACAATGCCGAAATGCGGGAACTGAACCGGGACTATCGAAAAATAGACCGCCCGACGGACGTGCTGGCCTTTGCCATGATGGAAGGGGACGATGAGCTGCCACCGGATCCGGATTCACCGCTGATTCTGGGCGATATCGTAATTTCCCTGGAACGCGCGAAAGAGCAGGCGGACGAACGCGGCCATTCATTGCGTCGGGAAACGACGCTTCTGTTGATTCATGGTTGCCTGCACCTGCTGGGCTATGACCATGAGACCGGTGACAAAAAAGAAGCCGCAAAAATGCGAAAACAGGAACAAGAATGCCTGGAAATGCTCGAAAGGCGGATGATTATATGAATATCAAAAATACTAAATCACGAAAGGGAATATGCACACGCATGAGACACCACGTTTCCTTCATCCTCATACTGACCATCGCTCTGACGCTGCTGTCCGCGGGCCAAGCGTCGGCCCAGAAAACCGAGCCGGAACTGCTGCCCTATTCCAACGAAAAACGCTATGAGATCGTCGGCAGAATCGGCGACGAGCAGATTGTCCGCGAAACGCTGTACTGGTTCAATTCCGGCCTGCGCGAAAAAGAGCACTCGACCAAAGACATTTTCACCAAAAAAAACAGCGAACTGGAAGACCTGCTGAATTATATGGCCATCGTCCAGACCGGCGCGAAACGGGCCATGGGGGAAGACAGCCCCTTGTCCGAAGAAATCATCACTGCCGCAGAACGGCAGGCCGAACGCCTTACGCTGGAAACGACTTTTCAGCGTTTTATCATGGCCTCGGTTCCGCCGATCAAGGACAGCCAGGTCCAGGCCTTTTACGAAGCCAACAGCAGCGCCTTCACCACACCCATGACCTTCTCCATTCGCCATATTTATATTTCCAACTATGTGCCCGTGGAAACCAAGGAAGGTGACACTTTTGAAAGCCTTGCCAAGCGCATCAGCGGCAGCACCCAGGCGATTGACCGCATCCTGATCGACAACCCCCAGAAAACGCCGCGAGCGCCTGAATGGTCCACGGGCAACCGCGAAACCATCAAGCCCCTCGAACCGGGAGAATTGTTGCTGGTACCCGTATCGGACAAACAGAAGGCCCAAAACCGCAGGCGCATCGAAGCCGCCTACAAGGAACTGGAAAATGGCGCGTCCTTTGCCGAGGTCGCGGAAAAATATTCAGAAAACGCCACCAAGGGCCAGGTAATCGAAGGCCTCAGGAAAACGGGCAAGCCCATGCTGCCCCAGGTAATGGAAGCCGTCGAGCAAACGGACGAAGGCGAATACAGCGATATCTTCCAAACCAAGCATGGTTTTAATATTATTGAGATCGTTGAAAAAGAACCGGCCAAGAGCCTTGAGCTTTCAGAAGTGCGCGATACAATCACGCAGCGACTTCTGCAAAAGGCGGCCCAGGAAAAAGCCCGGGATTTTGTCAAGCAGAGCTTTGCCGCCGATTATGTCAAGATTCACTACGACAAGATCCGCGATGCCGACACGCCGGGAGACGCCATCATTCTGGAAGCCGGGGACCTGACGGTTCCCAAGCGCGCCCTGGACGACACCATGCTGGGGCCCTTTTCGTCCGACACTCCCGAATCCGACATTATGGCCGCTCTCAAAGCGAATGCCGAAATCCGCTCGCTGGTGCTGCTTGCCCGCGCCAAAGAATTGGGCGTGCAAAATCTGCCCGAATACAGGGGCAAACTCGCAAGCGGTCCCCACATGAATATTTATCAGGAATGGCTCAAGACGAAACGCGCGGAGATTGAAAATGCCGATATATCCGCCGAGGAAGCCAGGGAATATTTCGAGAAGAATCGGCAGGATTTCAATCGCCAGGCCCGTTTTACCTACTATGTTCTCGGCAAAAAGGTAGATACCACGGACATGCTGGACGGAGAAAAATTTGACGCCATCGCCGAGGCCAAGCGGGATATGGCGCGCTATGCCATCGAAGCCAAGTCGCTCGATAGATTCAAGCAGCTGATCCGTGAGCACAGTGAACTTTCCGACGCCGACACCAACGAAGGCCTCCAGGAAAAGGTTCCCGTTTCACGCATTCCCGAAGCCCTGCTGACGGAACTCACCGGAATGCGTCCCGGGCAGATCGGCCGTCCCGTATATACGGATAATTTTGTGCTGCTGCCATGGCTGGTCGCGACCGAACCAGGTGGAGTCATGACCTATTCGGAAGCCAAAGACCAGCTCCCTGAGTTGGTCAAGCAGGTCCAGCTGGCCAAGTTTCCGGGTGGACTCTATGAGGAACTCCTGAAGGAAGCGCGCGTGGAAGTGAAGTAAACAGCAGGACGAGTCGCGTAGCCTCAAAAACCATCCCATGCTGAATCCATTTTTTCATGGCCCAGAAGTGGAAAGGCGGTGAACCATGTATCGCAGTGTCTTTTCCCCCGGTTTCATCCGAAATATTACCGCAGGCAGCCTGCTGGCCCTGGTGATGCTTTTGCCGGTTCTTTTCTGCGCTTGCCAGAATGCCGCGGAAGAGGATGCCGAATCGCAGGAGCAGAATCCGGCAGATTACCGCTTCAATGTCAGCGGGGTGATCATGACCGGAGACCAGGCTGATCCCGCGGGGATTATGGTTTTTTGCTCGGGTACGTCCTACCTGACTTTCACCGACGGAAACGGCCGTTACCGCCTGAGCGATATTCCGGAGGGCGCTTATACCATCTATGCACAGAAAGTCGGATATGAGCAACGGCAAGTGTACGAGCTGGACCTGCGCGGCCAGAATCCGGCCAATGGCGATATCGAACTGCCTTCCTCGGAAATAGCGGCGCGTGAACCCGAGGCCATGCCCATGATGTGGAACGTGGATGCCGGTGGACTTGCCGTATTGGCGGGATATGTCTATCTGACGGACAACGCGGCGCCCCTGGGTATTCGGATCGAGCTGAAAAACACGACCTGGTCGGCCCTGACCAACGAAAACGGGGCCTTTTCCATCGCCGGAATCGTGCCGGGAAATTACCTCATGCAGGTGAGCCATTCCGGATATAACACCGTGAACCTTCCCGTAAGCGTCAAGCCGGGACAGGTAACGCGCCTGGACCGCCAGATTGCCCTGAGTCCGATCGGCGGTAACGAAAATACCTTTTTGCCTTCAATCATGGGCAAGGTGCTTTTTATCGACAAAAACGGACGCCCCATGGAAGAAGCACCAACGACCACGGTCGGCATTGTGGAAACGGAGCAAATCACGGATATCGCGCAGGATGGCTCCTTTGAATTCCAGAATCTCGATACCGGTTCTTACACACTCACCGCTTCCAGTCCCGGCTATGCCCTGAACAATCCCGTCCAGGTGCAGGTTTCCGACGAAACAGTGACCGCCGTTTTGATCATGCAGGAAGAAGGGCTTCCCCAGGACAATACGGGAACCCTCATCGGACGCATCATCCTGCAGGATACTCAGGGCGATTACGCGGGAACCTTTGTGGCTGTCCCGGGCCAGTCCAACACCGGCGCCACCGATTCACGGGGCAGATTCAGCATCCGCAATATTGAGGCGGGCATGGTGAGTTTTCTGGCTCGGCATGAGGGATACAAGCAGTTGGAAATCGACAATATTGAAATCATCGCCGGCGAAACCACCGACCTGGGCGAGCTGACGCTCGAACGCGATGTCAAGCCCCCGCGCATACTGGGTACCAATCCCGCCGACGGCGACCGCGAGGTAGTTATTCTGCCCACGGTTCCTGTACGGATTGTCTTCAACAAGCGGATGCAGCTGAATTCGGTGGCGCAGGCCATTTCGATTCGGCCGGAATGTAAATATTCCGTGCGCAAGGGCAGCCTGTCCGATGCGGATCCCGGAGAAGCGGCCGACGTGGTCGAACTGCTTTTGCAAAACGACGATCCTGCGCGCGCGCTTCAATTCAATACGACCTACCGGCTTCAGGTGGCCGCTTCGGCGACGGACGCGGAAAATGTCAGCCTGGAGGAAGCCTACAGCATGGAATTTCGCACGGCGGGCCTGCGGATTATCGGCTCCAAACCCGAAATGGGGGCAAAGGACGTTTCCGTCCGGCCCACCGATTCCAAGTATGTGCGATTCAACGGCAAGGTCGATCTTTCCACCCTGAACCAGCGTTCCATGAACGTCCGTCCCAAACCCATGGCCATGTCTTCTGTGAATCGCGTGGATTCCGATCCGGCTACGGGCTGGACCATTCTCTACCTGCCCATGACCTTTCAATATGACAAGGACTACAGCATCACCTTCGATATGAATATCCAGGCTGTTGATGGAACGCGCATGGACAAGGCTTTCCGCCTGCGCTTTTCCACGCAAGCCATGCCTCGCCAGTAAAGGAAGCACCAGTGGCTGATAAAAAACGACTTACCCCTGAATTTCTCCGGGCCATGACCCAGGATGACATTACCGCCTTTATGCAGCGTGCGGGACATCCCGCCTTTCGCGCCAAGCAGCTTTTTCAGTGGGTCTATGAAAAAGGCGCACGCGACTATGAAGCAATGACCAATCTTTCCAAGGATCTGCGCCAGTGGCTCAGCGAGAAGGTTCCCCTGGGGGGCCTGGCCCTGGAGCGGGTAAGCGGTGAAAGGGACGAAACTCAGAAACTGCTCTTCCGCACCAACGACGATCAGCTGATCGAAAGTGTTATCATGCGTGACGACTTTGCCGACGATGACGACGAAGAGGACGCGTCCCAGGGTAGCACGGCCCCCATGGATAAGGTCAGCCTCTGCGTGTCCTCCCAGGTGGGTTGTCCGCTGGGCTGCCAGTTCTGTATGACGGGTGAAGGCGGCTTCCGCCGGCAGCTGCGGACCGATGAAATCCTGGATCAGGTCTTGCAGGCGCGTGACGCCATCGCCGATAACGAACGCATTGGAAACATTGTGTTTATGGGAATGGGCGAACCCATGTTGAACCTGAAGGCCGTCATACCGGCCCTGCGCCTCCTGACCGATCCGCGCGCCTTTAATATTGCCACGCGCCGCATCACCGTTTCCACAGCGGGCGTCATACCCGGCATCATTGAATTTGGTGAAGCCCGCACCGAGGTCAACCTGGCGGTATCGCTGAATGCCACGACCCAGAAAACGCGCGACCTGATCATGCCGGGTTGCCGCAAGTGGCCCATCGACCAGCTGCTTGCCACGTGCCGGGAGTTTCCCCTGTTCAAGCGCCGCCGCATTACCTTTGAATACGTGCTCTTCAAGGACATCAACGACACCGCCGACGACCTGCGCCGCTTGAAGGCAATGCTCAAAGGTATCTCCTGTAAAATCAACCTGATAATCTACAACCCCGGAGCCGCGACCGCCCTGGAGCCAAGCAGTGAAGACCATGCCCAGGCCTTCCGCGACCGCCTGGCCGATGCCAATTATACCGTCAGCCTGCGCCGGAGCAAGGGCCGACGGCACCGCGCCGCCTGCGGGCAACTTGCCGCCCATGTGCGTGGACTTGATGCAATGTTGAATAATAATAACTTATAGAAAGCAGAATCCATGGCCGAAAAACATTCCAGTCCCTATGGCAAACACCTGGGCATTGAAGCCATCGAAGTGAGCCCCGAAAAAAGCGTGGCCGCCGTGACCATCGAACCCCACCATTTAAACGCGCATGGTATTGTCCATGGCGGACTTATCTTCAGCCTGGCCGATACCGCCTTCGGCCTAGCCGAAAACGCGGGTGACGAAAAATTTATCGCCATGGAGACCCATGTGCGCTTTTTGCGCCCGGGGCTTATCGGCCAACGCCTGACTGCCACAGCAACCCGCCTGCATCGGGGCCGACAAACGGCCTTTTACCGCATGGACGTGCACGACGAAAGGGGTCGCCTGATCGCGGCGTTTTCCGGCAGCGGCCATATCCTGAATGAACCGGATCCGGAATGATTCCTGACTGGGGGCTTGGCGCCTCAATACCCCCGATTTAATGCCAAAATCTCTTAATGTGTCCGCCGGGTGTGACGATAAAAACAACGGGGCGGTAGAAGTAACTGGGGATACCGGCATTTTTGCTCTGCAGATTCAACTGATTAGTGCTCTACCGATATTAATTTTCCGCAGATAGCGGTAATGTTTTCTTATTTATGGACACTATGACTAATAATAAAAGCACAAATCGTGACCTGGTGGATCGGGCAGGTTCCGACGCCGATTTTCGCGTGATGGTCCAAAAATCACCCAACGGCATCCTGGTCATACAGGATGACAAGATTGTTTTTGCCAATCAGTCCGCAGCCGAGATTTTTGGCTGTGAAATCGAAGATTTGCTCAATCAGGAACTCAAAACGCTGGAAGATCTCATGCATCCCGATGATGCCGACCGTATCCGGGAATACCGACAGAAACGCCTGACGGGTGAAGAAGTTGAGGAGCGTTACGAAATTCGTTCCAAACGCAAGGACGGCAGCTACGTTTGGCGTGAAGTACTGGCCCGACGCATTGAGTTCAACGGTCGGCCCGCCATTCTTTCCTCATTCAGCGACATCACAGAACGCTACGAAATGCTCAGTGCCTTCAGGGAAAGCGAAAGGCGCTATCGCCGCCTTTTTGAAAGCATTCAGGATATCTACTATGAGGTATCGCTGGAAGGAACCATCCTCGAAGTCAGCCCGTCTGTCGAAAAAATAGCGCTCTACAAGCGGGAAGAATTACTCGGCACCCAGCTTTCCGACCTGTATGCCGAACCCGAAAGACGCGCCGAACTCCTGGCCCACCTGCAAAGGCATGGCGAAGTTGCCGATTACGAAATTGAACTCCGTGACAAAGACGGACGCATCGTGCCCTGCTCGATCACGGCTGGAATAGTCCAGGAAGAGGGCAAAGAACCAGCTATTATCGGTTCTGTGCGGGTCATCGCCGAGCGCAAACGTTCGGAAAAGCTGCGCCGTGAATTGGACCAGCAGCTGCAGCAGGCCCAGAAGATGAAAAGTCTGAACGTCATGGCCGGCAGTATTGCCCATAATTTCAATAATTTGCTGATGACGGTACTGGGGAATTTAGAAATGGGTCTTGGCGAAATGCAGGAAGGCTCGGGCGCCCGATTTTGCATCGAAGAAGCGGAACTGGCGGCCCGTCGCGCCGCCGAGTTGAGTTCGCAGATGCTGATATACGCCGGCCAGGGCCAGGAAACAAAACGCCCCTGCAAGATCAACGAATTGCTGCAGCGTATGTCGGGCATGTTGGAAATCAACGTGTCCAAAAAAGCGCTCATGGAAACCGTTTTTTCCGGCAGCGACCCCATGACCAATTGCGATACCGCGCAAATTCGCCAGGTGGTCATGAATATCGTCAGCAACGCGGCGGAAGCCGTTGGCGATTCACCGGGCATTATTCGCATTACCACCGGCATGAATCACTATACCCGCGCGGAATTGAGCCGTACCGTCTTGGGCGTGAACCTGCCCGAGGGTGAATACGTATGGATAGAAGTCCAGGATACGGGCCCGGGCATGGATGATGAGACCCTGGCTCATATTTTTGACCCATTTTTTACCACGAAATTCACCGGGCGTGGTCTTGGTCTGGCTACCGTTTTGGGAATTATCCGTGGACACAAGGGGACTATTATCGTGAATTCACAAGAAAACAAAGGTACCCGATTTCGAATACTTCTGCCTGCCTTGAGCGAAGCGGATATTGCTTCGGAAAAGGATGAAGACGACCTGCAAAACTGGAAAGGCTCAGGACTCGTGCTGGTAGTGGATGACGAAGAAGAGGTCTGCCGCCTCTGCTGCCGGATGCTCGAAAAAGCCGGCTTCGACGTACTCACAGCCCGCGACGGCTACGACGCCCTTACCCTTTTCCGTAGGCGCAAGGATGAAATAATATGTGTCGTGCTCGACCTGGTGATGCCCCGGATGGATGGCGAAGAAGCCCTGCGCGAAATCCGGAACATTCGGCCCGACGTGCCCATCATGCTTTCCAGCGGCTGCAATATCGATGAAATCAAAATGCGCTTCCCCTCCCAGGAACTCAACGCCATCGTCCACAAACCCTATCAATACATGGAAATGATGCGCGAAATGAAACGCATGCTGGAACTCAGCCAGGCCCGGAAAAAATCCGGGGAGTAGATGGCTTAAAAGGACCTAGAGCCGTTCTCGAAAGTATTCCGGCTATCCTTTTACATGGGCGGCTCTGAAGCCCCGATCCAAATCCGAATAGGCGAAGGACTTTCGAGAGCAACTCAATCAAATTCGGAACATCTCAACTGGAAATACAAGGGGTACGAGTCATGGAGTGCGTCGGCTTGCCGACGCCTTTTCTCGCGCGGCATGCAACCAACGCACCAAAGCCCGGCAACAGCAAGGCGATGGCAAGCCCTCGCACTCCAAAAGGCCTGAAGCCATGATCCAAATCCAAATAGGCGAAAGACTTTCGAGATTCGCTATAATCACGCCCGCGCCAGCGTATAGACCGTTATCTCCCGAGCCCCTTTTTCGCGAAGGCTTCGCGCGCATTCATTCACCGTGCTGCCGCTGGTCATAATGTCATCCACCAGAGCAATATGCTTATCGCGCACAAGATTGGAATCGGGAACCGTAAAGGCCCCGCGAATATTGGACAGACGCTTCTCATGGGGGAGGAGGGCCTGGCGCGTCGTATGCCGATGCCGGATCAAGGCGCCCGGCAGACAGGGAAGGCCCGATGCCTCCGCCAGGATCTGGGCCAGCACTTCGGAATGGTTGTAGCCGCGATAAAGCCGTCTCCAGATATGCATGGGTACGGGCAGGAGAAAATCGGCTTTTTCTTCGGGATGGGTTTCGGCGGAAAAGTCGCTCAGGCCCACCAGCATCATCCTGCCCAATTCCCGACCCAGTTCCCGGTATTGGCCATATTTGAAAAGATGGATTGCTTCGCGCAGGCGTCCGAAATAAAGATAGCCGCTTCGGGCTTTGTCAAAATAGACTTCCCCCTCCGGACACTTTGGGCAGCGCCGACGGCTTCGGCGTCCGATTTCCGCGCCGCAGACATGGCAGATCAGCAGCCCGATTTTTTCCGCCTCCTGCCGGCAATCATCACAAATGCGCTCTTCTCCGCTTTCGAACTTTTCCCCACAGATCGAGCATACTGGCGGAAAAAATAAACTCAGAAGCGGTTCCGCCAGTTTGGCCACGCTCATGCTGGCTCCTGCCTTTCCGAAACCTCGGCGGATTTCGATTTCTCATTTTTCTCACGGGCCAGTTCATGGACCTTTTGCAGACATGATTCCAGCACATCCAGATCGATCGTCGCACGCAGGCAGGGACCATGGGGGCGCTGGTTCGGCAGAACCAAAATCGGCAACTTGTGCCCGAAATCAAAAAGCCCCGAAACCAGGTCGCGTTCGCAGGCCACTGCCACCAGCACCGATGGCCGGTTTTCCTTGATGCGTTCCCGGGCAATCCGGTTATTCGCCGCCACGGCAACGGGACAATCATAAGGCCCAGCCAGGGCCCGCACGGCCTTGATCGTTTCCGGCGACAAACAACGTGGCAGGAGCACCATGGGGCGCACCAGCGAGGCCTTCTGCATTTGCAGCTTGGCAAAACGGTTCGTCAGCGCGATGCAGCTGGAACCGATGCGGTCGCGACTGAGGCCAAAAGGTCTGGCGCAAAAAGCCAAAAAAGGAACCTGCAAAGTAAGCCAGCGGGAAAACCAGGGAAAGGCCAGCCATGTGCGGGGATAAACCACGACCAGCACACAAATCGCAAAGGCAAACCACCAGACCATCAGCGGCGCTCCGATAAGCGCCACCACCAGCAATTGGGCCAAGGGCGATTCTTCAAAGATAAATTGCGTCAAAAACCAGGCATCCAGACTCAACAACTGCGTGACCCCGCACAAAAGCAGAAAAAGCAAAACCAGATAAAGCGCCGGTCCTTCCGAAAGCGATGATTCATGGGTGAGAACATCTCCATCCCACTCATACCAGGCGCTACCCAGTTTCCGATCGGGAAACTTCCGCGAACGTGGATCCCTTTGAGTCGAGTCAGACAAAAAAATTTCCTTGCAAAACTGATTCAGAAAAACCTTCTATCCCTATCCCCTCTAATATGAAATTCTCAGGTAAAAAGGCAAGCATAAAATATGCTCCATACTATCCCGGGAGTTCGCCTTCCCGGTAGCACCATGCCATTATGATCAGGATTGCAGATATTTGATGGATGTCGTTAAGAGAGACTGGAGCTGGTGATGGGACTCGAACCCGCAACCGCTTGATTACAAATCAAGTGCTCTGCCAATTGAGCTACACCAGCCCAGGTTTGTGCCGGGGGAGGCTTTCGGGGCCTTTCCGGCTGTCAGGAACTCTAAAATCTGCCATAATTTTCCCGTGGCGTCAATAATATTCAGACCTGGAGCTCCGGAGCGGGGGACTTGTTCAGAACATGGCCCGTGCCGAGGCGGGGCTGATCATGGAGCCGAGCATGGACCGGAAGGCTTTCCATCGGGGCATCTGGCGCAGGGCATGGCCGGCGCATTTCAGGGCGCAGAGGCGATCGGTGGCGCGAAATTCATAGGACGCGGCCAGCCAGGCGTCATTTTCCTGCTTTTCCAGGTGTCGGCGCTGTTCGGGAGTGAGTTGCTTGAAGTCGTCGAGCCACTTTCCGAACATGGCGGCGCGGCTCAGGAATTTGCGTGGATCGGCGGTGGTGGTAATGCTGCCGGGACGCTTGCGATACATGCAGACGGGCCGCTTGACGTAGCCAATTTTCCACTTGCGCGCAATGCGTACTACAAAATCCCAATCCTCCCAGCAGATCAGCTCGGGATCGAACTGGATTTCCTTGCCAACGGCCTGCCGGCGCACGGTCATGACGGAGGTATTGAAGGGGTAGTGAAAGAGAAGCAGGTCGCGGAATTTTTCTTCAAAAATATAACAATCGTCGCCGAGCTCGTGGTTGGGTATTTCCGCGCCGAATGCCTCGAATATACCCCAGGACTCTTCCAGGCCGGTCTGGCTGCGGCGGGTGATGTCGCCGCCCACCAGGCCGACTTCGGGATTTTCATCCAGAACGCGCAACTGGCGCGTAAGTCTCTCTGGAAGCATGTGGTCGTCGGCATCGAGAAATACGATATACTCGCCCACTGCCAGATGCATGCCGCGGTTGCGCGCGGCGGAAACGCCCTTGGCTTTTTGATAATGAAAGGTGACACGCGGGTCGCGCGGGTTGTAGAAGGATTCGGCCGAAGGTTCGGAGCCGTCGTCGATGACCAGGATTTCGAGCGGGATATCTCGCCCATGCTCCAGCACACTCGGAATGCTCTCTCGAAGGAATTCCGCGTCATTGTGGGTGGGGATGATGACGGAAATTTTCGGAAGCATAATAAAGCAGGCGGTCCTTTCTCATTCTTTTTGGCGAATGACGCGTCGTCCTTCTATCTTGAGCAGTCCCCGGCTGAGCAGATCCACGGCTTCGGGATAGGCCTGGTGTTCTTCGATCAGAATGCGCGCGGCCAGCGTTTCTTCGGTGTCGTCGTCTTTGACTTCCACGGCGCGCTGCACGATGATCGGTCCTGTATCCATGCCGGAATCCACAAAGTGGACGGTGCAGCCGGAAACCTTGACGCCATATTCGAGCGCGTCGCGATGCCCGTGAAGCCCGGGAAAGGAAGGCAACAGGGCCGGATGGATGTTCAGGATGCGATAGGGAAAGGCGTTGAGGAGCGTCTCGCCCACCAGCCGCATGTATCCAGCCAGGCAAATGCCTTCGACCTGGTGCTCCTGGAGAATCGAGAGAAGGGCCTTTTCGTAGTCGTCGCGAGAGTCAAAATCTTTGGGGGAAAGGTGGGCTGTTTCGAGTCCACTGTCTCGCGCAAGTTCAAGGGCCCGCGCGTCGGCCTTGTCGGAAAAGAGCAGGACGAAATCCGCCCTGGGTAAGTGTCCTTCTTTGCGCTTCTCCAACAGTGCCTGAAAGTTGCTTCCCCGCCCCGATGCAAAAACGGCTAATCGCATGGGTCCCTCCTCCTTCTCTGTTAAGATGTATCGGCCCGGTGGTCCGAATCGATAAGTGATATCTGTTACATTTGACCGGAAAAAAGCAAAAACCGAAAATATCGCTTCGGTTATGCCAATTCCATCACTTTTTAAGACTGAATTCTCAAAAGGCGGAACCAGCTGTTCCCATATTATTCTCTGGCCTTATTGATATTCTTCAAATCGGTATCGAGTCTTCAATCGCGGCATGAGGGCCAAAGGCCCGAAACATACCAGCCCAGACGGTACGTCTGGGTAAGTGCGATCAAACCTGGAAAAGGGCTGTAGGCCCGATACATATTTTTTCCATCCGGTCTGTCTTTGTTCGAGTTTCCTTGTGGCTGGAAGCCCGGATCCTACCAGTCTGGAGTGATACCTCCAGCTTTATGATCATCCAAATTACGTTTCAGTGCTGTAATCACGGCTTAAATTGGGGCGCGCTTACAGCGCTTGCTATATTTTACGGCCCTGGTCCTGGGGTTCCGCTTCCTTCGGGCGCTCCACCCCAGGCTATTATAAAACGCGCTTTCAGCGCTGAAAACAAGGGTCAATGAATGTGTCATTTATCTATCTTGCAGCCCCCTGATATGTATAGCACCTTTGGCGCAAAAAAGAGGACAAGAGCGTTCTTCAGACTGCATTCCGAATTCCCGGGAAATCCTCTGATAAAAAAATAGCCCCCCTTTGTGTCGTACCCCCCGAAAAAATCGGGCCCTTCTTCTTTCTTGTGCATACTACAAGGGAATGCTACAAGATATAAAAGATGAAAACAATACGAATGTTCCGGCTCGAGGAGTCTTTCCATGAAATACGAAGAAATGCGTCCCCACCAGATCGAAAAAGTGCTGCGGGAAAAGCCCATTGCCTATATTGCCTGGGGCGCCCATGAGTGGCATGGCCCCCACAACGCCATCGGCCTGGACGCCATCAAGGCCTACAATCAGTGCCTGGCGCTGTGTGAAAAGACGGGAGGCGTGGTCCTGCCGCCGGTCTATTGCGGATACCAGACCATGAAGCCCGCACGGGGCTTCGGGCATACGCTGGAATTTTCCAAGACGCTGGTGCGCGACCTGCTTTTTGAACATCTGGAACAGCTTTATGACGAGGGCTTTCGCGTGATGATCGTGGTCATGGGCCACTATGGCGGCAAGCATCAGGAGACGATTCAGGAAGCGGTTTCGCTTTTTCAGGAGCGCCATCACATGCCCCGCGCCTGGGCCTTTCCCGATTATGAGCCTACGAGCGAAGACGGCTTCAGCGGCGATCATGCCGGCAAAAACGAGACGTCGCTCCTCCTGCATTTCCGGCCCGACCTGGTGGACATGGAGCAATTGCCCGACCAGATCGAGCGCTACCGCATCGGCATCGGCGGCCAGGGTGACGTGCGTGAGGCCAGTGCGGAGCAGGGGCGGCAGATGGTGGAGTCGCTCGTGCGCAATGCGGTTCCGAAGATCGAGGCGTTGCTGGAAGAAGCCAACGAGCAGTACCGGAACCGATACGGAGAAAGCTGCGATTAGTTCATGCGATATCGGGCATTGATTCAGTCGTGAAAAAAATCGCAGCTTTATGCTTGCACCTTTTTAATCGCTGGTATATCCTTTTTCTCCGGTTTTGCTAACGGAAGGAAACGGGGATTTCTGTACGCGATCCCGCAAGCATAGAACACTGAAAAAAGGTGGATTGTGAATCATGGGAATGACGATGACGGAAAAAATCCTGGCGGCTCATGCCGGTCGCGATACGGTGGAAGCCGGGGAAAATATCTGGGTCGATGTGGATACGCTGCTGACCCATGACGTATGCGGACCGGGCACGATTGGCATTTTCAAGGAGCGCTTTGGCGAAGATGCCCGCGTTTGGGGCGCGGACAATGTCGTGATCATTCCCGATCATTATATCTTTACGGCCGACGAAAAGGCGGCCCGCAATATTCAGATTCTGCGCGACTTTGCCGCCGAACAGGAACTGCCCTGGCATTATGACGTGGGTACCGACAAGTATCGCGGCGTCTGCCATGTGGCCCTGCCCCAGGAAGGCCACGCCCGGCCCGGCGAGGTGCTTTTCGGCACCGATTCCCATACCTGCACCCATGGCGCCTTTGGCATGTTTGCCACGGGTATTGGAAATACCGATGCCGGATTCATCATGGGCACGGGCAAGACCTGGGTCAAGGTGCCGCCCACGATGCGATTTGTTTTTGAAGGCGAACTGCCGCCCTACCTCATGGCGAAAGACCTGATCCTGCACATCATCGGTGATATCGGCGTGGACGGCGCGACCTATCGGGCCATGGAGTTTGCCGGCGAGGCGATTGAAAAGTTGAACATCGACGAACGCATGACCATCTGCAACATGGCCATCGAAGCAGGCGGCAAGAACGGCATCATCGCTCCCGACGCTATGACCCGGGAATATGTCAACAGCCGGATCAACGCCAACGGCACCCGCAAGGAATACACGGAATATTTCAACGACAGTGACGCCAGCTTCTTCAGCGAAAAAATTTACAACGCCGCCGAACTGGAACCCGTGGTGGCCCAACCCCATTCGCCCGACAAGAAGGCCCTGGTAAAGGACGTGGCCGGTACCAAAATCACGCGGAGCTATATCGGCTCCTGCACGGGCGGCAAGGTAACAGACTATATTGCCGCCGCCGAAATGCTGGACGGAAACACTGTGGCCGTGGAAACATTTATCGTTCCTGCCACGACAACCGTGGAAAAGGCATTGGATAACGAAAAAGTCAACGGGCGCTCGCTGCGAGATATTTTCATCAACGCCGGCTGCGAAGTCGGTCCACCCTCCTGCGCCGCATGCCTGGGTGGTCCGATCGACACCTTCGGCCGCACCCATGGCGACGAAGTGGTTGTCTCGACGACCAACCGCAACTTCCCCGGCCGCATGGGCAGCAAGCAGTCCAGCGTCTATCTGGCCTCACCGCTGACCGCCGCCGCCGCCGCCATCAAGGGCAGCCTGGTGGATCCGCGGGAATACATGTAATGCCGCGATGGGGCTAACATAAGTGGGCAAGTTTCCGCGCAAGCAGGCATGGGAACTCTCGTTTGTAGTAAGGCCCGTAAGGGCCGTCATCCGGAGCAAAAATTTCCAGG
>CAYWYC010000049.1:0-20559 GCA_964462565.1 uncultured Candidatus Sumerlaeota bacterium
CCGTGGTGATATTCATCCTCCTGCCAGACACAATAAAACCCTGCATTGCAATCGCCCACGCAATCGCACTCGCAATCGCAATCGCAATCGGTATTTGTTAACCACGAACCAAACGAAATACACGAAAAATACTCCTGCTCCCGATCCCATGTCATCCGTGTCATCCGCGGTTCATTTTCTTAGCCGCGAATCGCTCAGCTTTTGCGGATATTACGGCTTTCGGCTCTGCTGCTTGAAGGATTAAGGGCGCGAGCGGGGTACGCTGGTTTGGCGGTATGAAAGTTTGACTTTCTGAATTATCAGGATTCACCATCCAGAGGGGGCGCGGGTTTTATTATTTTCTTTATCAAAAAAAGGTGGACATTTTCCCAAATTTAAGGGAAGTTCGTTTCATGTCAGACCCGGCAGGCAATAAATCCACCGTTTCGCAATGTACTGCTGGAGCATGAGATATTTCCCGGAGAGCAAAAAAGGCATTGACTTCGGTGGGGCTTATCCGATAAAAGTAATGAACTTGGCTTTATTATGGGATGGTTGCTGAGTTTTGTTTTTGGCGTTTGTACGCGGAGGCAAGAGGCCAATTTTTCATAAATATCTTGAAGGCCGTTGTTTTATACTTGCGTATCCTGTGTTTGTTCTGTAGTGTTTTGTCAAACAACGGAATTGGTTGCGGGGCATTTTTTGCCAATCAATCTCCTGACTTTTTTTTGACCCTCATGGAAGGTTAATCGACTTATGGCTGGTGTAAAGCGATGTCTTGGATTGGATTTAGGCAGCCATTCGGTCAAACTGGCTGAAATGGCAATGGACAAAGACGGCATCCGGGTGATCCGCATGTTGTCCGCGCCGGTTCCTGTGGGCCCTTCCGCCGTGGAAGAAGAGCGGAACGCCGCGATAGTGTCGGCTGTGCGCGGTCTGATCAAAGAAAACAAGATTTCCACCAAAAAGACCGTGTTCGGTATGCCGGGGCAGACTGTTTTTGTGCGCCGGATTCGCCTGCCGAAGGCTCCACGGCCGCGCCTGCATCAGATTGTGCAGTTTGAGGCGCGCCAGTTAATTCCCTTTCCTCTTGAAAAAACCCTTCTGCAGTATCAGGTATTCGATACCGATGATGACCGGGAAGTTGAAGTTTTGATCGTTGCGATGAAGAAGGACACGAACCTGGAGTTCATGCGTCTGGTTCGTCGCACGGGTTTGAAGCCGATTGGTATCAGTGTGGCGACGCTGGCTCTTTACAATGGTCAGGAGTTGTCCCGTTTTCGGATGCAGGACTGGATCGAGGAAACGGGCGGCTCGGGTGGTTTGCTGGGCAAGGGCGGAAAAAAGGGCGAAGCCGAAGAAGAAGTCTCGGATGATGTGGATATTATTTCGGGCGGCGGCTTTGAAGAAATTCGCGCATATGTAAATGTGGGCGCGCGTTCGACGGACATCGCCATCTGCAAGTCGGGCAAATATAAGGATGCGGTTGGTTTTACGCGAAGCATTCCGCTGGGCGGCAATCATATTTCCTCGGCCATTATGAAATCGCTGGGTTGCGATACCTACACCCAGGCCGAGAACATCAAGCATGAAGAGACGGCGGCCATTTGCGGGGCTTTTGAGATTGAAGAGGATTCGGAAAAGTACAACCGTGAGGCCAGTGAAGCCGCCACCAAGGTTTGCGACCGTCTGGTTGCGGAAATCCGGCGTTCGCTGGATTATTTCATTTCACAGCCTGATGGTGTCGCGGTGGACTTGGTGATGCTTTCGGGCGGTACCAGCCATTTACCTTACCTCCCGAGTTTTCTGGAAGAGAAACTGGGGCTTCCTGTCGAATTAACGAAGGATCTTTCAAATAACAATTTAAAACTGCCGGCGCAGTATCAGGATTTTGATTTCTCCAACCACAAGATTGCGGTTGGTCTTGCGACGCAGGGCTTGGGCATCAGCCCGCTTGATGTGGACTTTATCCCCGGTGACATGGCCACGATGCGCGATTTCAGTAACCAGTATGTGGAACTGGGTATTTTGTGCGCCATGATCGTAGCCATGATTTTCTTCAGTATGCAAATGGGAACGAGTACGCGTATCCAATATGAGCAGGAAGCGCAGGCGGCGGAGCAACAGGCCGCACCGGTTCGCCAAAAGCAGTCGCGGATAGGGAATATTGAGGATGAACGCAAAGTGGTGCGTGAAAAGTTGGAGATTATTTCCCCATTTCTTGCCGATCGCGATTACTGGTTGAATACGATCGGCAGCATTCAGGAATCGAAGCCCGCCGGTGTCCTGGTGACCGCCATGGTTTGCACTCCCGATTACCAACTTCCCAAAGAAGGTTCGGTCCTTATTTTTGGAGAGGCCAAATCGGCGGCTGGAGCCACGGCTTTTGTCCGCGCCTTGCAGGCTCGTAAGGAACGCTTCACGAAGACGGTGCTGGAATCGCCCGTAACGGTTCGAAGCAGCTTTTCTAACGATGATGTGCAAAAGTTCAGGATTCGTTCCCGTGTGGTGGCGCCGGAAGAGGATACGCTGACCCGCGTGAAGACGACTCCGATTATTGCCACACCGACATCGAGGGATCAGGACGGACGTCGGGGGAGAGATGTGGAGATGGATATGATGTTCGACATGGAGGGCAATCCGATCGGTCGCGGCAATCGCGGCAGACGGAACCCCCGCAATGCTCCGCGTGGTTTTCCCCAGGGTGCGTTTTAAGGCAGGTTTGCATGTTTGGGCTGTTTTCTGGTGATTCTTTATGCAAGACAGGTTTTGACTTAATTCCGGGATAATTTCCAAATCAAGGTATATTTATGCAAGAAAACCTTCTCATATTCTGGCAAAAAATTGAGGCGCATCTGCGCCCTCTGGTTTTTCTTATTCTGGCGGGAATGCTGGCTTATGTGATTTATCTTCGGTATTCGGAGCGCCCGGAACCGGCTCCCCAGGGCTTTGGCGGTGGGTCCAAAGAGGAACTGGACCAGAACCGGGAGGCGGCGCAAAAGGTTCGCCAGAATCTGTATCCCGATGCTCCGCCGATGGAAGGTTCTGCCTATGGCAGCCTGGTTGCGGATAATATGTTTGCTGTAAAGACGGCGCAGGAAGTGGCGGAAAAAGAAGCCCAGGCGAACGAGTTGTATCAGGAAGCGCAGACTTTGTACAATAATGAAGAGTATGAGGAGTCGTTGCGGAAGGTGAATGAAGCGCTTGCCTTCAGCCCCTCTTTTCTGGACGCAGTTACGCTGAAAAAACAGTTGCAGGAGAAGTTGGAGCAGGAAGAACCTTCGGAATAATCCGTGGGTGAAAGAAGTGTTTGTTATTTGACAGTTTTTTGCTTGACAAAGAGTTATTAAAATCGGATTATTCCACGGGTGGAAAATGCTTTAAATGCCTTTGTGCATCAATTTCCCAACGTGTGTGCCGCATTTATGGAACAAGTTGTTTACTGATTTTGTGAGTTAAATCGGTCAGATTCGTCTGCCGAAAATAATCTATTCCAGTTAAGGAGTGAGAAGACGTCCCAATGATATTTACCTGCTTTCGTAAACTCGTCTTTCTCTTATTGATCGCAACCCCTGCCGGTGTGTTTGCCCAGGCTTCGAATGGCGCCGTTTCGGCCAGCCGAAGTCCGCAAAGCGTTTTGGCAAGCGTCCACAAGGAGAATGCGACATTAAGTGAATCTGAGCGCACTGCCAAAGCCCGGCAATATTATGAAGAAGGGACCCGGCACTACCAGACCGCTCACTTCACCGAGGCTCTGGGCTTGTATGAAAGTGCTCTGCGTCTCGATCCCGACAGCAAGTTTCTCGAAGAAATGGCTGCCACCACTCAGGCCAATATCCAGTATCAGCGTCGTCTGATGGATGCTTTGCCTGAATCTCCGGGCCAGAAGCGGGAGAGCATTCGCGCCAAGTATGCGGCTGCCGAGGATCTTTATAAGGATGCCAAGTACGATGACGCCCATCGTGAGTTTTACGAAGTGTGGCTCCTTACTGGGGGTTACGGTGAAACGCATAACTACATTTCGAAAATCAAAAAGGCCCAGGATGAGGCGATTGCTTCTACCGACATGGAGTCGCAGGGCGAGGTCAAGTTGATGGCCCAGGCGGATGACTCGGCCGATGCGGAAGAAGAAATTGACCAGTTGCTGAGCATCGCCAAAGCCTTCAACAAACAGGGCGAATATGAAAAGGCCATCCAGGCCTGCGAAACGGCCCTGGCCCGCGATCCTGAAAATCGCGCCGCCCAGAAAATGCTGGCCGACATCACGGAAGCCCGCAACGAAGCCATCGAAGATCAAAAAGAGGCTGAAATAAAGGCCATTCTCAAGGAAGCCAAGGCTTATCGCAAGGCCGACAGCTTTGACAAGGCCATTGAAAAGGCTAACGCCGCTCTTGAGATTCTTCCCACGAGCAAAGCCGCTCAGAAGGAATTGCAGAAGGCCCAGGAAGAAAAGGCCGAATGGCAGGTCAAGCAGATGCTGACCGAGGCCTCCTCGGCATACAAGGCTCAGGACTACGACCTTGCCGTCACCAAGTACTCCGAAGTGCTGTCCATGGATCCCAAGAACCGCACCGCCAAAAAATATCTGGCCCGCTCTGAAAAAGCCATTGCCGAAGCAGAAGAAGCAGAAGCGGCCGCTCGGCAAGCCACCGAAACAGCTGCAAGTCCGACCGGTGAAGAAACCATGGCCACCCGTGACGTTTCGCCCACTGAAGAGACTGTAGTCGTTGCGGCGGCGGAAGAAGAAGAAGAACCCGCCCCGGCTCCGGATGAAGTTGAAGAAGCCGAAATGGTGCAGCCCGAGGAAGTGGAAGTTGTCGAAAGCGGTCCTCGCGTCAGCCAGAGCAAGATCAACAGCATGCTTAAGGAAGCCAATGCCGCCATGAGAAAGGGCAATCTGGTTGAGGCCCGCCAGACTTGGGAACAGGTTCTTGAATGGGATCCCGGCAACAAGAAAGCCCAGGCCGGCCTTGACACAACCGCCGAAGCCTATGCGCTTTATCTGCAAGAGCAGGAGAAAAAGCGCGCCGCTATCGAAAGCGAAAAAGAGGCTATTGAAAAACTCAATACGCCCATCAGCATTACCACGACCGATCCCGTTCCGCTGCGTGTTTTCCGCAAGAATTTGGAAATCCTGACAGAACTGGACTTTGTGATTGCCCGCGGGGGTGAATATCTGGTCAACGCCACCTTTGTGGATAAGCCCCTCCGCGAGGTTCTCGATATTATCCTGACTCCCGTCGGTCTTACCTGGTACCGCAAGGGCCACGTAATTACCATTACGACGGACCTGAAAACGGAAGTTTATAACCTGACCACCGAGGAGATGGCCCGCGTGGCGACTCTTCTGGAAGACGGCGCCATTCAGAAAATCATGTGGGGCGAAGATGGAACGCCTCCGCTGAAGGAAACGATCCTGCAGTTGGACGAACGTCAGGGAATCCTGCTTGTTCAGGACTCTCAGAAGAATATCGATAAACTGTCTGCCTTCCTGGAAGACCTGAATAAGGAAGACACCCAGGAAATCGTAACACGTATTTTCCGCGTTCGTAAGGAAAAGGCGGAAGAAATCAAGGCTCTTATTGACGCGATCCTGCGCACGCAGAGCGACACCAGCCAGGCGCTGAACCGCAAGGTTTTCCTGGCGGACGACAACCTCATCGTGCGCGGTACACTGAACGACCTTCGCAAGGTGGAAGACCTGCTGAACGACGAAACGCTGAACGATGCGATCTACAGCGAGAAACTTGAAGTGGCGACATTTGTGATCGTGCCGCGTCAGGAACTGATGCAGCAGTCCGGCATCGCTGCGGCCTTTGCCCTTCAGGTGAAGGAAGTAATTGAGACCCTGCTTTATTCAGGCGTTGGCCGTGAACAGGCCAAACTTGAAGGACGCCGCATGTGGTACGAAGATGTGGACCCGACGATCAAGCAAATCACGATTACCGACTATCCTGAAAACATTGAAAAGGTTTCCACCTTCCTCAACTCGCTACCCCAGCTGGAGCAGAGCCAGCGAGAAGAAATCATCTTCCTGGAATATGTTGATGTGAACGAAGATGACATTATTAATGACATTCTGCAAATGCTGGGTCTTGCGCCTGTCGCCGGCCTTGGCGGTGGCGGTGATGGCGGCGGTCAGACTATCAGCCTGCGTACTGGCGGCAACGAGCAGACTTTCCGCGACATTCGCGTCCTGTTGCGTCGTGTTGAAGAAAACGATGTGGACGACGATGATGACGACAGTGCTGTTCTGGTGGTGCACACCGCGACCCAGAGCCAGGAAGTGACCCTGGATGAGCGCGGCGTGGCCCAGTTTGTGGACGATTACCGTTTCTACGCGGATGAAGTTCGTCCCAGTGGTCGTGGTAATGACGGTACCGCCCGCATCCAGATCAACTACGAACCGCCGGAAGGCGAAGACGATACCATTCAGCAAGATATCATTCAGATTGCCGATACCGGCGATGAAGATATGGAGATTATCCCCTTCGGCAGCCAGAACGCGATTGTGGTTCGTTATCGTGATCCTGCCGACCTGGTGCGCGTGAAGCGTCTGCTCAAGCAACTGGACCTGCCGCAGAAGCAGGTGGACATCGAAACGCTGTTCGTGATGGTGAACGAAGCCCGCGCCAAGCAGTTCGGTTCGAACTTCACCTTTGCCGATCACAGCGATCCGCGCAACCTCGGAACGGGCATTGTAGATACCCAGAACCATACGCCCATCTTTGGGCCGGCTCTTGATGGTTCGATTCCTAACAATGCGGCCAACGGTGCATATCTTGGCGGCCGGACCTTCCTGGACCTGGTTATCAACAATGTCTTCGGTAACTATGTGGACCTGCAGTTGACGATGCTGGAGTCCGAAGGTGTTATCAGTATGAACAACGGACCGCACCTTCTGGTTGCCCATAACCAGAGCGCTGAGTTTGTGATTGGTACACGCGGTGGTACCTCTGATGACGATGATGATGACGATAACGACAATGATAACGACGATGATGACGATGATGATGATGATGATGATGATGATGATAACGGCGGCACAAGCGACATGATCGTGATGAACCTGACACCTCGCATCACATCGGCCAACTCGATCTATATGCAGGAACTCATTGTCGAGATGTGGGACCCGCTGGTTATCAATGATACGTATTGGGCCAACCAGGGCTTCATCGGTCGCGGTATTCCGAGTGATGACCTGATGAGCTACAAGCGGGTTGACACCCAGGCGCGTATCACCGACGGCGGGACGATTGTGCTGGGCGGCTGGACCACTGAGTACACTTGGGATGTCACTTCAGGCGTACCCGGTCTGCGTAACCTGCCCTGGATTGGCAAGATGTTCTTCAGCGATAATGATCATCGCAAAACCAAGAACAACCTGCTGATCTTCCTGTCGGCTCAGATTATCGACTAATTGGAAGTTATAGAATGAACAGGGGATAATGCCTCACCCGCCTTATCCCCTGCTGTTTTGTCAGTCTTCAGATTTTCCCGCGCTTCATATATATATCTTTGCCTGTCACCAGAATTGCCTGTTTACCGCCCCGGAAAGGCTATCACGAATTTGAGAGATTGCACCCCAAGGTGTTGGTCTCCTTTCAGAACTTGACACGATCCGCTCATTGATCCCGTTCTCTCTCCCCAGGCGGCTATGTTTACCAAGAAGCAAGCAAACCAGGATTTTATCTCATAAGATGTCATTCCCAGGATAATCAGTAACCTATTTTATTTAACCATGTGTGCTAAAGCCTCTTCCCAAGACACGCTTTTTCTGATCGACTCCATGTCGATTGTCTTTCAGTCATTCTACGCAATCCGTAATCTGACGAATCGCGAAGGTGTGCCCACCAACGCGATCTTCGGCTTTGCCCGTAAATTGCAAAAACTCATCGCGGACTATGATCCCAGCCATATTGTCGCCACTTTTGAAAGCACGAAGCCGACCTTTCGCAAAGAAATGTACGAGGAATACAAGGCCAACCGCGAGGCTCCGCCTGAAGAACTCAAGGCGCAGATCCCGTATATTTTTCGGCTTCTGGACGCCATGCATGTCCCGCATATCTATCGCGATGGCTACGAGGCCGACGACCTGATCGGGACCCTTTCCAAGCGCGCCACCGAAAGCGGAATGCAAACCCTTATCGTCAGCGCCGATAAGGATCTTTTTCAGTTGATTGACGACCATGTGAAAATGCTGCGATCCGCCAAGAGCGACCTGGAACTATTCGACGCAAAGGCCGTGGAAGAAAAAATGGGTGTCCCGCCGGAAAAGATGATTGACTATCTTGCGATGGTGGGCGATTCGTCGGACAATATACCGGGGATTGCCGGTATTGGCCCCAAGACGGCGGTTAATTATCTCGAGCAATTCGGCAGCCTGGAAAATCTGCTTGAGAACTATGACCAGTTGAAGACGAAAAAGCAGCGTGAACGGATAGAGGAAAACCGGGAAAACGCGCTGCTGTCAAAAAAACTGGCCACGATCGCCTGCGATATTGACGTGGAATGGGACCCGGAAAACTTCACGTGCGATCCGGTTTATTATTCGGATGAACTTATTGATCTCTACAAAGAATTAGGCTTCAGCTCGCTGATCAAGGAAGCCCGCCAGGCTCAGGAAGCGGAAGAAGGGGGCTCTGCTTCCCTTAATCAGGCGTCCGATGCTACTGGCAAGACGGCCTCTGATTCAAAGGCTACTCAGGATGCGGCACAAGCCACGGAATGGGCTATTGTTTCGAAGGCCGAAGATCTGGAGAAACTTGTCGGCAATATCCTGGAAGCGGGAGTCGTTGCTTTTGACACGGAGACCACTTCCGTCGATTCCATGCAGGCGCGGCTCGTTGGTATTTCGCTCAGTTATGCGGCCGGCACGGGCTATTATATTCCGATCGGCCATTGCCAGGAGCAGGATCTATGCCTGCAGATCCCGCTGGATGATGTCCGTGAAATCCTGTCTCCGATTTTTTCCGATCCCACGATTTATCGCATTGCCCATAACGCGAAATACGACCTGCGTATTTTACGCCGCCATGATTTCCGGGTGAGTCCGGTTCATTTTGACACCATGCTGGCGGCCTATCTGCTCGACCCCGACGGGCGTTGCGGCTTGAAGCATTTGTCGCTGATGCACTTTGGCGTGGTGATGACGGAAATCGTTGAACTGCTTGGAAAAGGGCGTTCTTCGATCACGATGGATCAGGTGACGATTGAGGCTGCGGCGCCCTATGCCTGCGCCGATGCGGACATGACTTTCCGTCTTTACGAGCTTTTCCGCGAGCAGCTGGAGAAGAATGATCTCCTGGATCTTTTCAAAAATATCGAGATGCCGCTGGTGGAAGTGCTTGACAATATGGAGTCGGAAGGTGTAACACTAGACTTGGAGACGCTTGAAGAGATTGGTTCGGCATTCCGCAAAAAAATAGATCGCCTCAGTCGCGAGATATTTAAGCATTCCGGTCGCGCCTTCAATATAAAGTCGCCCCAGCAAGTTGCCGATATTTTATTTAAGGATATTGGCTTACAGTCCAAGCGCAAAACCAAGACCGGTCTTTCTACGAGCAGTGAAGTTTTGGAAGAATTGAGCAAGTCCCACCCCCTTCCGGGACTGATTCTTGAATTCCGACGTCTGGACAAGTTGCTTTCCACCTATGTGGACGCGCTTCCGCAGATGGTGAATCCTGAAACCGGTCGAGTGCATACTTCGTACAACCAGTTTATTGCCGCCACGGGACGGCTGAGCAGCAGTGAGCCAAACTTGCAGAATATCCCTATCCGCACGACGGAGGGGCGCATGATTCGTCGGGCTTTTATTCCCAATGGCGCGGATCATGTTTTTCTGGCGGCCGATTATTCTCAGATCGAATTGCGCGTTCTGGCGCATCTATGTGGAGATCCCGCCCTTCAGGAGGCTTTTCGGGAAAATATCGACATTCACAGCCAGACAGCAGTCAAGGTTTTTGGAATGCCGGCCGAGATGGTGACCGATGACATGCGGTCCCAGGCCAAGGTCATCAATTTTGGAATCCTCTATGGGATGGGCCCTCACCGCCTCAGCCGCGAACTGGATATTTCCTTCAAGCAGGCCAGGGAGTTTATCGAGGATTATTTTCAGGCCTATCCCGGCGTGCGTCGGTGGATTGATGAGACTCTGGAGAAGGCGCGTCAACGGGGCTATGTGGAAACCATGAGTGGCCGCAGGCGTCTCACGCCGAATTTGAACGCGGACAATCACAATGTGCGCTCCAATGCCGAACGGGTCGCCACGAACACGCCGATCCAGGGGGCTTCGGCGGATATGATCAAGATTGCCATGATTCGTCTGCACGAGGAACTGGCGCGGGGCAAATGGCAGGCAAAGATGGTCTTGCAGGTGCATGACGAACTCGTCTTTTCCCTGCCGCAGGAAGAGCTAGAGGACTTCAAGCCGCTGGTGCGCGAGTACATGGAAAAGGCCATGCAACTGGATGTGCCCATCAAGGTGGATATGGAAAGCGGAAGGAACTGGGCGGAATGTTGATCGGCGTTACGGGTACGCTGGGTTGCGGCAAAAGCACAATAGCCGCTATGTTTGGCCGTTTGGGCGCGGCCGTTTTGGATGCGGATTATTATGCCCGCCAGGTGGTCCTGCCGGGGTCGGAAGCCCTGGAAGAAATCAAAGGCCAGTTTGGCCCGGAATTTATCCTCGACAACGGCGCACTGGATCGAAAGAAGATGGGACGGCATATTTTTGGTTCATCTTCAGAAAGGCACAAACTGAACCGGATTATTCACCCCCGCGTGCAGGAAATGATGAGCCGGGAAACGCAGGATCTGCAGGCGCAAGAGGATGCTCCGCCCTGTGTGGTCTGGGATGTTCCGCTTCTCTTTGAGGCGGGCATGGATAAGACGCCGGACCGGAATGTGGTGGTTATCGTGGATGAAGCGCAACGTTTCAAGCGGCTTCGGGAGCGGGACGGTCTAAGCGAGTCGGAAATCGTGCAGCGCCTTTCTTCGCAATGGCCGCAACGCGAAAAGATTCAACTGGCAGACGCCGTGGTGAATAATTCGGGAAGTCTCGATGCCGCCTTTGCCCAAGTGCAGGAAATATGGAGGCAATGGCTTTCGTAAGGAATAAAATTTAAGCAGGAAAATGCAAGGTCTCCGTGGCAGGAAAGGGTTCGATCCCTTCCGGTATTGCTGTGGAGTCCCAATCCCCATAAACCAAAGTAAATGAGGAACGCACGAATCCAAAAAGGAGGAAGATCGTGGAGGAAAAAACCAGAAAGGCCCAAAGTGGAACCACTACGCGGCGACGTAAAGTGCGCCCCGGTGGAGGGCGACGAACGGCAGCGAAAAACGGTAATGGCGCGAAAAGCGAAAGCAGCGCGAAAAGTACCGCAAAGGCCACCAAAGAAAACAAAAAAGCCGAAGAGGTGAAGGAAGAGGAAATTCCTGAGGAAGAGGAAGTGAAAGAGGAAGAGGTGGAAGAGGAAGCCGAAAAGGCTGAATCCGAGGACGATTCCGATTCTGATTCCGATTCCGATTCCGAGAAAAAGGAAAAATCTTCCGACAACGTCATCGACCTGGTTGCGCTGAAGGACATGACCATCTCCGAGCTGAACAAGATGGCCAAGGGCCTGAATATCGAAGGCTATGCCGGCCTGCGCAAGCAGGACCTGATCTTTGCCATTCTGCAGGCAAACGCCGCCAAGCAGGGCAAACTTTTTGGCGCCGGCGTCCTCGAGATTCTGCCCGATGGCTTTGGATTCCTTCGTTCGTCCAATTATAACTATCTTCCCGGGCCCGACGATATATACATATCCCCATCCCAGGTGCGGCGCTTCAACCTGCGCAAGGGCGATTATGTCTCCGGTCAGATTCGTCCCCCCAAGGAAGGCGAACGCTATTTCGCCCTGCTCAAGGTCCAGGCCATCAACAACGAACCCCCCGAAGAAGCGGCCAACAAGATTCTCTTCGACAACCTGACGCCTCTTTATTCGGAAAAGCGCATCCACCTGGAAACGGCAGACGAAAAACTCACCACCCGCGTCATGGACCTGATGACACCGATCGGACTCGGACAGCGCGGGCTTATCGTGGCCCAGCCTCGAACCGGTAAGACCGTCATCCTCCAGGATGTGGCCAATGCCATCACCACCAACCATCCCGACGTCACCCTTATCGTTCTTCTCATCGACGAGCGTCCGGAAGAAGTGACCGACATGGAACGCTCCGTGAATGCCGAGGTCATATCCTCGACCTTCGATGAACCGCCGGATCGCCATGTTCAGGTGGCCGAGATGGTGATCGAAAAGGCCAAGCGCCTTGTCGAGTATGGCCACGACGTGGTGATCCTGCTGGACTCCATCACCCGCCTGGCCCGCGCCTACAACACCATCGCGCCGCCTTCGGGCAAGGTGCTCTCCGGTGGTATCGATTCCAACGCCCTGCACAAGCCGAAGCGCTTTTTCGGTGCGGCGCGTAACATCGAAGAAGGCGGCAGCCTTACCATTCTGGCCACCGCCCTCATCGACACCGGTTCCCGCATGGACGACGTGATTTTCGAAGAGTTCAAGGGCACCGGCAACATGGAATGCCACCTTGACCGTAAGCTGGCCGACCGCCGCATCTATCCGGCTATCGATATCCAACTGTCGGGCACGCGTAAGGAAGAATTGCTGCTGGGCGAAGATGTGCTCCAACGCGTGTGGCTCCTGCGCAAGATTCTCAACGAACTGAACACCGTGGAAGCCATGGAGTTCCTCCTGGAACGCCTGCGCAAGACCAAGAACAACCAGGAATTCCTGGATGTCATGAACCAGTAGATAGCGTTTCATTGCGGATAATGCCTGGCGCCGGATCGGATATTCTTGTCCGGTTCGGCGCGCTTGAATCGGACCGCCCGCGGGACGCAAGCGGCCCAAGAGTTTTTGTTTGTCAAAACACACGTTTTCGCGTGCGTCCATACCCACGATGTTTTTCCGGGTGCACAATATAAATGGAGGGCAGATTATTTTATCAGAGGATTTCCCGAGAATTCTGATTGCGTTCTGAAAAGCGCTCTGGTCCGCTTTGTCGCGGCAAAGGCGCGAGACATACCAGCACGGGCCGCAGGCCCGGGTTCAGGCAGGATATAATAAAAGAGGGCTGAAGGCCCGACACAAAAAAGCGCGAACAAAGACGGGCCGCATTGAAGAAAAGTTGTAGCGGGCCTTCAGCCCTCTTTCTTTTTTGTTTTTGCTTTTCCTGGGGTTGAAACCTCAGGCTACCCCCTATTTATGTCGTGCACCCTTTGGCAAAAATGGAGTTTCATCAATATGAGCCGGCGTATTTTCTCGATTTTTCTTGCTTTCCGGGGCCCTCTATGGCTATGTTGAATAGTGGTGGTGTATCATTTGGTTTTTTAAATAACCCGCGCAAATATTCGGAGAGCGCAAAAAACCGCAGATAAACGAAGGCTTTATTTACTTTTGGACCCTGACGCAGACGACTCTAACCCTCGAAGTAGCAGCCGATTCCGGTTTCGGCTTACCCTCCTGCCTCTTATGGCGGGAGCGGTGGGAACGATTGCTTATGCCTCTCAGGGCAATTCCGGATTTGCCACTTTGTCCATTTCCACGGGTTGGTTGATCGTTTTTGCGCTTATCGGCCTCGGTTGTTCCGCCTTTTTTACTTTTTTGGATCATGCCGTCTTTTCTCTTAATCCCGACGAAATCGAAAACCTGGAGCGCGGACTGGAAGAACGTCGCCAGCGCCTGACGCGCCTGCATGAGGATTTGGACCGCACCTGGTTCAGCCTGCTTGCGGGCAGCCTTTTTTCCAACCTCCTTTGCGGCGTTTCGCTGGGCCTGCTTATTCTGGAGAAGTTTCAGGCAGTCACGCTTTTAAGCGTTTTAGTGGCATTGGTGGGAGCCGTTGTCGGTGTGCTGGTATTGGGCGAGGTGCTGCCCGGGCTTATCGCGTCGCGCTGGCGTAAGACCCAGGCCTATGCCGCTGCCCGATACACGGTTTTGCTTGGTTATCTCTTGGCCCCACTCTGGCTCCTGCCCCTGATTTGTCTGCGTTTTTTCAGCAAATTGATCGGATTGAATACGGAAGATCGCAAGCGGGCCGTGGAAACGGAAAAACGGCTCCTGGCGCTCATTGGTCTGGGCAAGGTGGATGTGAACCTGGAAGACGACGAGCGCGAGATGATCGACCATGCCCTGGAATTCAGCGAGAGCACGGCTCTGGACATCATGACCCCACGGGGGAAGATCGCCGCCTTTGATACCGCCCTCAGCCAGGAAGAAGCCATCCAGTATATCAAGGAAGCCCGCGTCAGCCGCGTGATTGTTTATGACCGCTCTCTCGATAACGTGGTCGGAATCATCCATACGAAGCAGATACTGCTGAACACGGACAAGGATTATCACCACTTTATCGACCCGCCGCTGCTGGTTTTGGAGACGATGAATCTTTTTGAGCTGATGTCGCTCATGAAAAAGCATCGCCGCCAGATTGCCGTGGTACTGGACGAGTACAGTTCGACGGCGGGTATTGTGACCATGAATAACCTTTTGGAGGCCATCGTGGGGCCGAGCTCGGATGAAAATGACGAGGCAGTGCTGGTCCCGGGCCGGAAGGGGGCTGCATCATGAGCGGTGCGGGCTTTATCTGGCTTGGGGGTCTGGGACTGGTTTTCGCCATTGGCTTCGGCATGATTTTCAGCATGATGGAGACCATTGTGCTTATCCTGAACCGGATGCGGCTGGTGGAGCGTTTTGCCGACGAAGCGCCCATCCCGGTCACGGAGCAGGAGATTTTCCAGGAGACCAAGGAAGTTTATTTCGTCAGTCGCCTGGGCCTTACTTCCATGCTCATGTTGGCGGCGTTTTGCGTGATGCTTATTGTGTCGGGGATTTATGGTCGAAGCGATTCTTCAGGCGTGCTTCCGATCTGGACGCATACGGGTATGCATCTTCTGATCGTCTGCCTCGTACTGTCCCCCTTGTATCTCTTCGTCGTTTATGCCATTCCCCGCCTCATGATCCGCCAGGGAAGCATCGAAAGTGAAGAGGACCTGCCGCGCTGGATTCGGCCCTTTCTGGCGCTGGTCCGGAATCTTCGGATTATCTCGCGGGTCTTTTATCTGCTGCCCTTCGGCAAACTCTTCCAGCACCACGAACTTACCAAGTCCGACCTCCTGGCCCTGGTGACGGACCTGGAATGGGGTGAAGAGGAAACTGAAAATGGCGAAGACGTTGAATATGCCGAGGAAGATACCCTTGCCACAATGACCCAGGAAGAAGAAGAGGAAACGGATGAGGATGAGCTGATCTACAACATCCTCGATCTCGATGAAACCCTGGTGCGCGAGGTGATGAAACCGATCAATTCGGTGGTGGCGGTGCGCTTGGGTCGTACGACGCCCAGGGATATTTGTGATCTTTCCCTGCGCACGGGCTATTCCCGATTCCCGGCCTATCGCGATCGCATTGTCGATCTGATCGGTTATATCAGCATTTATGATATCGTAAACAGCGAAGATCATGATCAGCCGTTGGATAATTTCCTGACTGAGGCCTTTTACGTACCTGAGTTTATGAAGGTCAGCCTGCTTCTGCGCGAGTTGCAGCAGCGGGGCCTGCGCGTGGCCATTGTTGTCGATGAATACGGCGGATGCAGCGGCTGGGTTACCCGGGAAGATGTGCTCGAAGAAATCGTGGGCGAGATTGAAGACGAATTTGATACCGGCGTCAGCCCCATGGAGCAGATTTCGGAGAACGAATGGCTGGTAAACGGCGATATCAATATCGACGATCTTTCCGAGGAACTGGGTATTGAATTCGATGAAAACCACCAGTATGACACCCTGGCCGGATTTCTCCTTTCCACTCTCCAGCGCATGCCCCGCGAAAAAGATGTGGTCGATACGGACGAAGCCATTTACACGATCAAGAAATTAGAAAAGAATCGTATTGTTCAGGTGAATATCTTCCTGAAGCCCCGTCAGGAGGGGAATGAATAGAATTCCCCTAATCGCAATCGCAACCAAAATCGCACTCGCACTTGTGTATGAACCGCGGATGGGAAAAAGGTATTCTTCTGAATGCTTTGCAGCGCGCCGGAAACAGTTTTGCCGGCAAGATGCCGGCGCTACGTATCGCCACCATCCTGGTGGCAGTGGGGGATGGGTGGTGGAAGAAAAAGGGCAGTTGGGGTTGGTAATTTGGCCGGGAAATATTTTGCCGGCAAGATGCCGGCGGTACATGTTGCCCGGATTTTAATGAAACTTTGTCTCAATAAGCCAGTTAAAGGGGATATTGATTGACTTTTAACCTACACGGTGGAAGGATTTGAGATTGTCGTGGTGTCGGACTACGGCTTTGGGACAAAAGGGTGCGCGAAAGTATCAAAAAACACCTTTACGCCTTTCGTATCAAGCCTGAACCGCCATCCGAACAATGAGAAGTCCTGCCGCAGGGCCGGCATGTACAACCAATATATCCGCCTGATCCACAGCCCGGAAAAGAGCAGGCGCAAGGAGATTCTACAATATGACTGATCCGAAGATGATAATGATTGATGGCAATACGGCCGCGGCAACCGTGGCCCATGCCACCAACGAGGTATGCGCGATCTACCCGATCACCCCCTCATCCAACATGGGCGAATCTGCCGACGAACTGAGCGCGGCAGGCGTGGCCAATATCTGGGGCACCATTCCCCAGGTCGTGGAAATGCAGTCCGAAGCCGGCGCGGCCGGCGCCGTTCACGGAGCCCTCACCTCGGGCGCTCTGACGACGACCTTCACCGCTTCGCAGGGCCTTCTCCTGATGATCCCGAACATGTTCAAGATCGCGGGCGAACTGACGTCCACCGTCTTTCATGTTTCGGCCCGTGCCGTTGCCGCTCAGGCGCTGAGCATTTTCGGCGACCATTCCGACGTCATGGCTGTCCGCAGCAGTGGTTTTGGCCTTCTGGCGTCGTCCAGCATCCAGGAAATCATGGACATGGCCGTGATCGCCCAGGCCGCCACCCTCGAAAGCCGCATTCCCCTCGTTCACTTTTTCGACGGTTTTCGCAACTCCCACGAAATCCAAAAAATTTATGAAGTCGATCGCGATGTTATGAAAAAGATGGTTTCCGACGACCTGGTCATGGCCCACCGCAAGCGTGGTCTCAGCCCCGATCGTCCCTCGATCCGCGGTACTTCCCAGAACCCCGACGTCTTCTTCCAGGGCCGCGAAACGGTCAACAAGTATTACGACGCCGCTCCCGCTATCGTGCAGAAGCACATGAACCGCTTTGCCGAACTTACCGGCCGTCAGTACAAACTTTTCGATTACGTTGGTGACCCGGAAGCCGAAAAGGTTATCGTCATCATGGGTTCCGGCGCGGAAACCGTCCACGAAACCGTGGAAGACATGAACACCAAGGGCGAAAAGGTCGGCGTGCTCAAGGTCCGCCTTTTCCAGCCCTTCGACACCAAGGCTTTCATCGCCGCCCTGCCTTCGACCGTCAAGGCCATTGCCACGCTGGACCGCACCAAGGAACCCGGCGCCATCGGCGAACCCCTTTACGTCACCACGCGCACGGCCATCGGCGAAGCCCAGATCGAAAAATGGATGCCCGGTGCTTATCCCCGCGTCCGCGGCGGCCGTTACGGTCTTGGTTCCAAAGAATTCACCCCGGCCATGGTCAAGGCCGTTTTCGATAACCTCGACGCCAAAGAATCCAAAAACCATTTCACCGTGGGTATCAGCGACGACGTGACCGGCACCAGCCTGAACGTTGGCGAATACACCATCGAACACGAAGGCCGTTTCCAGTGCATGTTCTATGGTCTGGGTTCCGACGGCACCGTTGGCGCGAACAAGAACTCCATCAAGATCATCGGCGACGCCACCGACAACTATGCGCAGGGTTACTTTGTTTATGACTCGAAGAAAGCCGGCGCCATTACGGTTTCCCATCTGCGTTTTGGTCCCAAGCCCATCCGCAGCCCCTATCTCTGCACGGAAGCCGACTTTGTGGCCTGCCACAACTTTTCCTTCCTGGAAAAATACGACATGCTCGACGTGGCCAAGGAAGGCGCCGTCTTTCTGCTGAACAGCCCCTACGGCCCCGACGAAGTCTGGGACAACATGCCCGACGAAATCGAACAGAAGATCATCAGCAAGAAGATCAAGTTCTACGTGATCGACGCCATCGCTCTGGCCGAAGAGCTGGGCCTGGGCGCGCGCATCAACACCATCATGCAGACCTGCTTCTTCTCGATCTCCGGCATCCTGCCCCAGGACAAGGCGATTTCCATGCTCAAGGACGCCATCAAGAAGACCTATGGCCGCAAGGGTGACAAGGTTGTCCAGATGAACTTTGAGGCTGTGGATCACGCCGTGGCGAACCTGAAGGAAGTTTCCTATCCGGCCAAGCCCGCCGGCAAGAAGACCAAACCCTCCGTCGTGAGCGCCAACGCGCCCGACTTTGTCAAGAGCGTGACCGCCAAGATCATGGCCCAGAAGGGCGACACCATTCCCGTCAGCGGTATGCCTGCCGATGGAACCTGGCCCACGGGTACGACCAAATACGAAAAACGCAATATCGCCGTCAAGATTCCCGAATGGGATGAAAACCTCTGTATCCAATGCGGCCAGTGCTCCCTCGTATGCCCCCACGCTTCGATCCGCGTGAAGGTATATGATCCCAAGTACCTCGAGCAGGCGCCGCCCACCTATAAGTCCGTCGACGCCAAGGGCCGCGACTACAAGGGCCTCAAGTACACGGTCCAGGTCGCTCCCGAAGACTGCACCGGTTGTGGCGTCTGCGTGTTTAATTGCCCCGCCCGTGAACGCGACGAGAACAAGCAGGAAACGGGACATCGCGCCATCGACATGGTCGATCAGATTCCCCTGCGCGGCCAGGAAGCGGAAAATTTCGAGTTCTTCATGAGCATTCCCGATCCCAACCCGAACAGCTACGACAAGGCCAACATCAAGGGCTCCCAGTTTGCCCGCGCGCTCTTTGAGTTCTCCGGTGCCTGCTCCGGCTGC
This sequence comes from uncultured Candidatus Sumerlaeota bacterium, assembly GCA_964462565.1. GTDB lineage: Bacteria > Sumerlaeota > Sumerlaeia > UBA8349 > UBA8349 > CAYWYC01. The sequence goes on from CAYWYC010000049.1 coordinate 19,002, forward strand.
GGCGAGACGCCCTATGTCAAGCTGCTGTCCCAGCTCTTCGGCGATCGCGCCATGATCGGAAACGCCACGGGCTGTTCCTCGATCTACGGCGGTAACCTGCCCACCACTCCCTGGACCACCCGCGAAGACGGCCTCGGCCCCACGTGGTCGAACTCCCTCTTCGAAGATAACGCTGAATTCGCCTTCGGCATGCGTCTGTCGGTTGACAAGTTCCAGGCATTTGCCCTTGAACTGGTTGACAAGATGATCGAATGCACGGACTGCGACTTCTGCAAGAAGGAAGAGAACAAAAAACTGCTCCGCGAAATCAAGGAAGCCGATCAGTCCACGCAGGCCGCTATTGAAGAGCAGCGTGAGCGCGTGGCAACCCTGAAGCGCCGTCTGGGCGAGGAGTCCAGCAAGATGGGCAAGCAACTCCTCAGCGTGGCCGACTACCTCGTCAAGAAGTCCGTATGGGCCCTCGGTGGCGACGGTTGGGCCTACGACATCGGCTACGGCGGTCTGGACCACGTCCTGGCCAGCGGCCGCAACATCAACATCCTCGTGCTCGACACGGAAGTGTACTCGAACACAGGCGGTCAGGCCTCCAAGGCCACGCCCTTGGGCGCCACGGCCAAGTTTGCCGCCGCCGGTAAGCCCCAGATGAAAAAGGACCTGGGCATGATCTCCATGACCTACGGCAACATCTACGTGGCTACCGTCTCCATGGGCGCCAGCCCCGCGCAGTGCGTCAAGGCATTCATGGAAGCCGAAGCCTACGACGGACCGTCCCTCATCATCGCCTACTCCACGTGCATCGCCCACGGCATTGACATGGAAACCGGCCTCACCGAACAGAAGCGCGCCGTGCAGTCGGGTCACTTCCCGCTGTACCGCTTCAACCCCGAACTCAAGGAACAGGGCAAGAACCCGCTCCAGCTGGACAGCAAGGCTCCGACCATCAAGTTCAGCGAGTTCGCCATGGAAGAAACGCGCTTCAAGGCACTGCTCAAGACGAACCCCGACAATGCCCAGGCTATCATGGACAAGGGCGACAGACTCGTGGCCGCCAAGTTCGACCTTTATTCGAAACTGGCCGGACTCGAACCTTGCAACACGGATCAGCCCGAAAACAACTGATCAAACTGTAGCAGTTAAATAATCCAAAGCCCGTGCGCCGAAATGGTTCACGGGCTTTTTTTCTTATCCGCGGATGCAAAGGCGTTTCTGGCTCGACCTTTGTTTTGGTGCGTGGACTTTCCAATAGGGTGCACGACATAAATGGGGGGAGTTTTTTTACCATTAGTGGATTTCTTGATAAACAAGAATCCTGAAGCGCTCAAGAAAAATATTGTCGTCTTCTTTTGAGCGCCACAGGCGCGTACCATAATAGCCTGGGGTTTTAACCCCAGGGAAAGGCGAAGATACAAGGAAGAGGGCTGAAGGCCCGACCCATAAAAAGACGTGCAGGAAGATGGATCGGGCCTTCAGCCCTCTATTCAGGATCGACCCGAAACCTGGGGTTAAAACCCCAGGCTATTATGGGACGGGCCTTTTGGCCCTAAAGATGAAAACCTAT
>CAYWYC010000050.1:0-20541 GCA_964462565.1 uncultured Candidatus Sumerlaeota bacterium
GGGTTTTAACCCCTGGGTTTCGGGTCAATTCTGATAGAGGGCTGAAGGCCCGATCCATATTGAAATAGCAGAAAGACTTTCGAGAACGTCTCGATTCCGCCAGATTCCCGATTTTGCATGCAAAATGGCCGCTGATATGTTTTAATTGGAGAAACAGTATATTTATCGGTTTGTCAATAGGGCAAACTTATAATTTGGAGAGCTTATGCCGACTTGCAGCAAGCATATCATTTACTCAGCCAAGGAAAAACTCCATGCTCCCGACCAGGAATGGAATTTCGGGAGGATGGTGCCTTATCCGGAAAAGGAAATCCGGGGCGAAACGATTATCAACGAACTCAAACTCCGGGGCTATGATTCTCTGCTGGAGGAAACCAGCGATCAGGACATCGGCTATCTCGAGTCCGTGCATAGCAGCGAAATGATCAATCATATTCGCTCCTGCCAGAGTTTGCCGGAGTCCGAGGCCATATATCCTCATATTTTCCCTTATCACCATTACGGCCATTCCGAATCGGAAATCAACTACCGAATGGCGGGTTATTTCTGTTTTGACGTGGGGACCATTATCGGAAAAAACACCTTTGTCGCCGCTAAAGCCGCTGCCGACACCGCCGTACAGGGAGCACGTTGCCTGCTGGAAAACGACCGCGACCGGGTATTCGCGCTATGTCGTCCACCCGGCCACCATGCCGACTACAAACATTATGGCGGCTATTGTTATTTCAACAACGCCGCCGCCGCCGCAAACCTGCTCAGCACGCGCGGAAAAACCGCCATCCTGGACCTGGACTATCACCATGGAAACGGAACCCAGGGAATCTTCTACCACACCCCAACGGTGTACTATATTTCGATCCACGGAGACCCCCGTGAAAATTACCCCTATTTCAGCGGCTTTGCGGCGGAAAAGGGAGAAGGACTCGGCTATGGACACAACCTGAACCTGCCCCTTTCGGGCTCAGTCGGCGATAATGAATATTTCCAGGCGCTGGACCAGGCCTTGCAGAAAATCAGCGATTATAATCCCTATTATCTCATTATTTCCATGGGCTTCGATACCTTCGTGAAAGATCCCCTGGGCGACTTTAAGCTCAGCGAGGAAGCTTTCCGCCGCATCGGGACAAGGATCGAGCAAATGAAAATACCCACGCTGACATGTCTGGAAGGCGGGTACGATGTGGATGATCTTGGAGATAACGCCACAAACTATGCGGAGACTTTTCTGGAATTGACATAATGTTTACGCCTGGACGCGGACCTTGGGTTTAGACCGGCTCGATGGTGTTGCCGGGGATCATGCGAAGGACTTCGATGCCGGCTTCTTTTTCTTCGGTGATGCGGCTCAGGCTGGTGGCGATCTGACGACGCAAGGTATGATCGTCGGTTCTGCCCATCAGGCAGATCAGCGGCAAAATGGCGGCGCTGCTCCGTATCTGCCCCAGGGCTTCCACCGTTTCCATAAGGGCGTCAGACTCCTGGCTATGCAGGTTTTCCAGGAGGGCCTTGAGCGCCTCTTCATCGCCGATGCGGCCTAAGGCATGGGCCGCCCGTTTCTGCAGATCCGACTCCGGATTATGCAGAATCCCCGCCAGGTGCTGCACGGATTCACCCGCGCTGATCCGGCCCAGGGCATTGGCGCAGGCCTGGCGCATGGGCCGCACCGGATCGTCGAGCCCCGCAATCAATTCATGAATAGCCAGCGGTGATTTGAGAGCACCCAGCCGGCGTGCCGCGGTGATGCGTTTTTCCAGCTTGTTCGAATCGTTCAGCTTGAAAATATTACGCGCCACGATAATAGGATTCGCCACGAATAACTGACGAATAATCTCACGAAGAGGCAAATGGTTCGATTCCGGAATGCGCTCCGCGATAAGCCAGGCGCAAAAACCCAAAGCCAGACAGGCGCTGAAACTCACATGAAAATCCGTATAAATCCACGGACCGATGTGGACGCTCAAACCTTCCCATGATTTCAAAAGCATCCCTGCCAGGCTCGCGCCGATGCCCTGCGCCACGCCCATGGACATCACGTTGATCGTCCCCACGTAGGCCGTCCGGTTGCGTCGGGGCGACAGCTGCATCCGCGCCGTCTGAAAAGAAATCATCACTCCTGAAATCGCGATACCCTCAAACAAAAAAGCAACCACGGCGACGGGAATGGAAAAAGGGGAATTGGGCGGACAAAGCATGATGGCCGTCAGATAAATTCCCCGGCCCAGCGCCGTAATGCGGATTACCGTCCGGTGACCATAGATATCGCACAGAAGCCCCCAGAACCGCGCGACCAATACGGCACTCACCGTCGAAATCCCCAGCAGTATCTGAACAGTGGTCACGCTCAGGCCAATGCGTTCCATCAGAAAAACGGCAATCAGCGGCATGCCAAAGGCAACGGCCATCTTCCAGGAACACAGAAAAACCAGGAAAGGACGAAAGTGACGGTCCTTCAAAGGCTCGATAAAAATCTGCCGCAACTTCATCCTCGGCGCGCGCATGTGCTCCGGTTCCGGCACCCAGAAGAAGAGGCATATATCAATCAGGCCCACGACCACCGCCGTCCCGGCCACAATGCCATAGCCGATGACGATCATGTTCCGGCTATCAAAATAATGCATGGCCGCCGCAATGCTGAACTGCACAATGATACGCATGCCCATGATGAAGCGATGCCGCGACGCCCAGTGCCTGCTGAGCGTGTTCTTGGGCAGCAGGTCGGCCATCCAGGAAAACCAGAGGGGCTGGCCGCAATGGTCCAAAGCGCCATGCAAAAAGAGGCTGAAAAGAATCCAGTAGATGCGCAGATTGTCGGGCAAGGAAACCAGCGGCGCCAGAAGCACACCGGCAAAAATGGTGCGGCTGCAAATGAGCAGGGCCATCCATAAAGGTTTACGTCGCGAAATACGGCTGGAAATATAGCCACTCAGCAGCTGAAAAAAAAGCGCCAACGATCCGATGGCCGTGACCATGGCGAAATGGTAGGGCTGGAAATTCATCTCCAGCAAAAAACGCTGAAAAGGAGCGTTCCGAATCCCCTGGCCGAAAAACATCCCCATAGCACCCGCAATGGTTACGATCTTCCAGGAACGCTTCAATACATCGGGAGCCAGGTCGGGTGCATCATCCTCGTGAACACTCATAAGGAAAAATACTACGCTATTGAAGGAGAACAAGGAAAGAACATTTTTACATTACAGCCATTTTCTGGAGCACTTTCGATAAAAATAGCCCCGCGGTGGCCCCGAACGATGCCCAGAACGGCAGACATGCCCAGGCCACGGCCTGTAAAACGGGTGCTGAAGAAGGGATCGAAAATGTTGGAAAGCGTTTCTTCATCCATTCCATGGCCTGCGTCATCAATCTCGATCATCACATAATCGCCTTCAATCTGGCTCTCGTAAAAGCGACTCTTTTCGAGAAATTCGCGCGAACAGAATTGACGACTTGTGCGAATCGTCAATGGTCCGTCCGTTTGCTTCATGGCCTCGACCCCGTTGCTGATCACGGCTATCAAAGCCTGCTGGATTTGCGCAGAATCCCCCTCGATAAACACTTCCGCGTCATCCTCCAGTTCCAGGCGCAGGGAAACCCCGTTGCCCAGCGTCGAACGAATGACCGTTTCCAACTGCCGCAAGGTCCGATTGATATCCACGGGCCGGCTGGAATTTTGACCCTGACCCACGCACAGCATCATGATCGAACTCAACTCCAGCGCCCGCGAAATACTCTTGAGCGATTGCTTCATGTTGTCATGGGATGGATGCTCCGGAGGCAGGTCGGTCAGCGTCATTTCCAGAAAGCCCCGGGCGCTGGTCAATATATTATTGAAATTATGGGCGATATTCGTAGCCATGACATTCAGGCTCTCGAATTTGCGGGCCTGCTGGTATCGCTTTTCCATTTCCTGCCGGGCTTTTTCGGCCTTGCGCAAATCGGAAACATCCAGCATCACGCCAATAATTCCCAAAGGCTCGCCGCCCATACTTTGACACAGGGCCTTCGTAAAATAAACATGATGCCTCTCGCCATCAGCATACATAACTTCCGCTTCGTAGCATTGCGTCCCCGACTCGGCCAGCAACTTCTGGTCTGCTTCATGGTAAATCGTTGCCAGATCCGAAGGAATAAGGTCGGGCAGATCGAAGACGGTGCAGCCCAGGATTCGCTCCTTTTTGGCACCCAGGACCTGCTCGGCAAAGACATCGTTGGACAACTGGTACCGGCCTTCCGCGTCCTTATAAAAGACGGGCGCGGGAATCGCATCGATCAGCATCTGCAAAAAGCCCCGATCTTCCTCCAGCTGGGCTTCCATCTTGCGCCGAATCGCCAGCTCCTCTTCCAGGCTCTGATTGACCCGCTTCAGATCATTGGTGCGTTCCTGAACCAGCGAGTCCAGTTCGGTGCGGCTTTTTTCCAGCTCCTTCTCGATCCGCTTATAGTGCGTGATATCCACATTCACCTCGGCCACCCGCTTTTCGCCCTTTTCATCGCTAAAGGGGATCGTCGTAACCTGGACCACTTTGTTATTCTCGCGCGGCAGCGTCAGCTCCCGAATAGCCACGCCACCCTGGCTAAATGCGTTGCGCACATCGCATACGTCGCATTCCGATTGCCCTTTTCCAAAATAGTGATAGCATTTTTTGCCCGAAGGATCGCCATAAATGCGCTGTCGCTTGGGATCCACATAAATCAGATTCAGATTCTCGTCCACCACATAAATATTGGTATCCGCCGCCCCCATCAGAAATTCCAGCTGCTGGTAATCATGGATGAGCTTTTTTTCCAGTTTTATATGATTCAAAAGACTGATGATCAACCAGGCAATGATCAGTCCCAGGCCCAAAACGAAAAAGAGAATAATCCCGATCATAAAAATCTTGCCGCGCAAAAAGTCGGGCATATAACTCATGCGACGGCTGGGTGTAGCAGCCAGATAAGATATGACACCCATGCTGCCAAATATACTTTTGGCAAGCATGAATGAAATAAAAAGGGAGATATAATAAAAGATTATATACATTTCTATCTGGCAACAAAGAGAAACAATTTCTTTAACAATGGCAATATGCCCGAAACAATGTCCATAATTGTCTATGCAAATTCAAGGATAATTTTATTTGAGGACAGTTAAAAATGAATTCCAGTATGCCCGTTTAGTCCCATATAAGAATAATATCGACACTTTGAGAGGCAAGGTTTAGGCGGATATATTCCAAATCGCAAAGATTATCCCAAATGCAAAAATACCACCACGCAGGGGCATCCACGCTCCCCAGACAGGCCTTTGCTGCTGGAAATTAACAATATTATTCGGCTTGTTATTCAGAGGCTTCTGCCTGGATCAGCCCCGTGCGTCGGGAAACAGCGTTACCCGCAGGCAGGTACTGCCATAGGGCGCCAGGCTGATCATTTCGCGCTTTTTGCCCAGGCGCTTTTTGAGGCTTTCCGGCTCCGGAAGCGGCGGCGTTAGCACAAAATCCCCGCGCTGAACGTCGTCATAAATCCGCCAGCCCAGCTCGGGGTTGTTCGGATCCTTCAGCACCCCGCGTTCGCAGGGAATCACTTTCGCCCGGCGCAAGGTCCAGCCCCGCACCTTCCGCGCCGGCACGCGCAATTCGATTGGAGCCGGATACTGGCCAAAGGGCTCGGGCGTGACACGGTGCTTGATCACCTCGATCTCGCTGGCCGCCTGTTTCGGATCCACGTCGAGGGCATAGTTCCAGTCGCTGTCGGGATACATGAGCCAGGCGGGAAAATCGGGCGACGAATTCGGGTCGTCCTTGTCGATCTCGCGGCGCTCCTTTATCTTGAGCGAATAAACCAGCGGGCCGTATTCCACATAAACGCCGCCGTCGGGCCATTTCTGCAGCACCGGCTCCATCGGCAGGATCAGGCTCACGCGATCGTTCTGCTCGAACTTGCGGCGCACGGCCACAAAGGTTCCCTTGCGGATGCTTCCCTTAATCGCCGCGCCGTTGACATAAATCTCCGCGCCCTTGCACCAGTCGGGAATACGCAGCCACAGGGTGAACATGGTCGGTTTCTCGGGATGGATGCGGAAGTCGATGCGTTCGTCAAAGGGGTATTGCGTTTCCTCGACGATATCGACGGCAATCTTCTGCTTGCCCACATGGCCGCGAAAACGCGAGGGTCCATAGAGCGCCGCCACGGGATCGCCGTTTTCTTTTTCCATCCACATGCGGGAAACATAGTTCGGCATGATGCGATTGATTTCCCCCGTGCAGCATTCGGTGCCGGGCTTGGGACGATAACTGCTCCACTTGCCACCGGCGGCGGCAGGCGTGTGGCCCGAGTTGTTCGTGGCGATCACCTGGTTGGGGCAGGAAAAATATTGCAGCGCGCGGAAGTCTTTGGTCACCGAGCCCGGCGCGGCGTTGAAACAGGCGCGTTCGATCTTGTCGGCCCATTCAACATCGCCCGTCGCCATGAGCAGATAACCGGCGCTCCAGGTATAGTCCGCCACGTCGCAGGTTTCATGGGCATCGAGGGGTTCCTTGGTGCGCAGGCGCTCCGTGGAGGAAGGCACCCCGTCCACCAGCGTCTGGTAGCGGTCGAGTTTTTTCATGCCATTGACAGATGCATCGAGCATTTTCTTTTTGCCCGCGTAGAGATATGCCACGGCATTCTGCTTCACTGTTTCGCAATAGGTCACGCCATGGCAGGTGGCCTTGCGGTTTGTCAGCAGCGCCTCTGTCGTCAGGTCAGGACATTCGCCCAGCTCGTCAAAAGCCTCGATGGCCTCGAGCGCTTCACTGAGCAGTTTCTTCCGGCCCGTCTCTCCATAAAGCAGTGACATGATTTCCACATTGCACACGTCGCGTTCCGTCGAGTAGTCGGCGCGGCTGTTCGTGTAGTGATGCACGAGGGCGGGGATCACGCGCTCGTCGCCCGTGGCCGATGCCCAGGCCAGCATGGCCCGAAAGAAAATCATGTGCGACCATCGACCGGCGTGCATTTTTTTCTTGCAGCTCTTCGGACCCAGGTAGCCGTCCGCATCGGCATGCGTGAGCACATAGTCCATCTGCTTGCGGGCTTTTTCGATCAGGCTGTCGTCATCGAGCAGAACACCGCAGCGCGTGAAGCCGTCGATCCAGTAGGCCGTCTGCTCATAGGGCCACCAGGGCTCGCCATGCTGCCGCGCGATTTCCTTGCCCGCCCAGAGGCAGCTGTCATAGGGAAAACCCGCCACTTCCAGGTTGCCCGTGAGACCGTCCTTCTGAATTTCCAGCCAGCGACGCAACCAACCTTCCGGTCGCACATCGCAAAGCCGGCTCTCTTTCATCTTCCCATAATATTTCGGCATTCTTGTCTCCTTGTGCTCTTGATACTTTTCATTTTATCGGTTTCGCATATTTTGAAAGTTTTTCCATAACGCCGAAGGCGTTGCCCGGATCATTGATTTTTATCGTACCTTAAATGGGTAACCCTTTCAGGGTTAAACTATAAACATTTCGCCTTTCCACGGGTTAAAACCCGGGGCTACTATTGGGAAAGCCCTTCGGGCTTTTCAGCTGAAAATCAAACAACTCCATGTCCTTTCTGAAGATCAAAACCGGCAAAATCGCTATATTGACTGGCTTTATCAGCCTGCTTCAGCAGGCTCTTGTTTGCCCCCGGCTGCCGCCGTAATGATAAAGCGTTCCGATCCGAAATATTCCCGCAACCTGCGCCAGTATTCCATGCCTCTCCTATTCCACCTCGGGGCTGCATCGCTTGATAACTTCGCCCGCCGCAGCCAGCAGTTCGGGACGCATCTCGCTGTAGTGCCGCGAAAGCAGGATGCCCTTTGCGCCGCCTTCGTAGCAGGCTTCCGTCCATTCCGCCACCAGCTCGGGAGTCTCCGTTTTTTCGCCGCCGGGAATGCCGATGCCCAGACCAGCGAAGAGCGGCTTCGGATCCACCGCCTCCACCAGCCGCGCCACTTCCGTCCGCACCCATTCGGCAGGGAAGTAGTCCTGCTGCTTGTCCTTGTTCTGAATCATATCCATTCCGATTTCAGCATCGCGCAGAAAAATACCGGCGATAAAACGATGAGCCACGTCTTCAGGCAGGTCGCGCAGGAGGCTCTTTTGCAAGGTGCTCAAGGCATTGCGATAACGTCCGCCCGACGCACCCGGATAAACCGAGGGCTTCACCCAATCGGCATATTGCGCCACGCGCTCGGGGTCTTCCATGGCGCGCCAGATGGGCTGGCCGTGCATGGTGGCATGTTGAAAATGAAAGCCCACCTTCATCTCGGAATCGACCACGCGGGCCGCGCCGGAAATAGCCGCGCGAAAATCCTGAAGGCTGTCCCACTGCAGCTGCTCCCAGGCGAAAATTTCGGGATACTTGTTCAGGATGCGCCAGAAGGTGATGAAGTAGCCGTCGCGCGGTTCGGGACCGTCTTCCTCGAAAAGATCGAGCAAGGCCTGATAGCCCATTTTGGCGCGATCCACATCGATGCCCCGGCGGTCGCCCTTGGTCTGGCAATGTTCGCAAAAACACCATGGCGCGCGACCGCCCTGCCAGGCGGAAGGAAAAAGCACCGCCGACATGGGACCGACGCGCTCGTGCATGAACATGATGCCCGCCAGGTAGGGATGCTCGCGCACGGCATCTTCCATGCAGGCCAGCTGGAAGTTCAACCAGGTCGGATTGTTCACGCAGGAGGTGCGGATTTTCTGCCCGTAACAATCCACCTGAGCAATGGTTGTATAGCCGGGATAAGCCGGATGATAGCCCCAGCGATGTTCACTCGCGCCCAGCACCAGGGCGATTTCGCGCTCTTCCGCCGCTTCGGCCATGCGGTCGAAAAGGTCGCGACCCTTATCGTCGATGCCTTCCTGGGGCTGCTTGAAAATCGTCCCCGCCGAATGGGTATCACTATAGCGAAAGCGGTCCATGTGCAAGAGCATCACGGCGTTCAGATCCGTCTTGTCTTTCAGCTCGTCGAGAAACGCCACCTCGTCGCGATCGTCCAGCGAGGGTCCGTCCAGCTGGATGCCAACAAAGCCCTTCATTTTCATCTTCATGGTTGAATCCTTTTCCACAATAATTTCGGGTGTCCGGGAATTGGATCAAATTTATCGGCGCGGTTTTTCTTCCTGCAATGCCGTCGATTCGCGCCACTGCTCGATGCGCTTTTGAAGCCCGTGAATTATGTCCTGGTGTTCGGGCGATGCGATCAGGTTGTAATGTTCACCGGGGTCGGCTTCCAGGTCAAAGAGTTCTTCCGCCTGACCTTCGTACAAATTCAATTTCCACTTTTTCGTCCGGCCCATGATGATATGCATGGGCTGCCGTTCGATCTCGCTGAAAACCATGTCCCGCCAATCGTCGGGCGCATTGTCTCGGCCCAGCAGCGGAACCAGCGAACGCCCCTGCACCGTATCGGGAATCGGCACGCCGGTCAGCTCGCAAAGGGTCGGAAAAATATCCACATGCTCCACCAGCTCGTCGCGGTCGATGGCCTTTTTCTGGCCGGGCATGTGAATCATAAGCGGCACATGGACCGATGCCTCGCGCGTGATGAACTTCAGGAAGAGGCGATTTTCATAAAGCTGGTCGCCATGGTCGGAAGAAAAAAGAATCAGCGTATCATCTTCCAGGCCCAGCTCTTCCAGCTTCGACAGAATCTCGCCCACGTAGTCGTCGAACAAAGCGGTGAGGCCGTAATAGGCCGCGATGATCTGGCGGATTTCAATCTCCGTCAGGTGCTCCCAGAGCTGCTCGCGTTCCACAATGCCCGGATAAGGCGGCGCGGCATTTTCGGGACGTTCCTCAGGCAGGACAATCTTCGACTGATCGACGAGCTCGTAATATTTCCGCGGTGGATACCAGGGCGGATGGGGTTCGCTGAAGGCGGCGAACATGAGAAACTTGTCGCCCGACTTCGCCACTTCTTCCATCTGCTCGATGGTCTTGGTGCGCACATAATAGCCGCCGAATTCCTCATACTTGCGCGGGCCCGGACCGCCGGTGGAAGTGCGCAGGCTGAAGTCCATGCCCTCGGCTTTCTTGCGTGAGCGGGCTTTATCAGACAAACTCGCGTCAAATTCATCATGCCCCACCCATCCATATTTGGGATCACTTTTCGGTTCGTAGCCGTTATCCTGGTCGCCCTGCCAGTGCATGTGTCCGCGATGGAAACAACGAAAGCCCTCGGGCTTGAAAGAATGAGCCAGCGTATGCATGCCCTCGTAAGGTCTCAGGCCGTTCGCCGCCACGCCGTGGCGATGGGCGTATTGCCCGGTGTTGATGCTGTGGCGCGCGGGCGAACAAACGGGAGACTGGCAAAAGCAGTTATGAAAGCGCACGCTCTTCGCCGCCAGGCGATCGATGTTCGGCGTGTGGGCCAGGGGATTGTCGGTCCAACTCATGGCATCGTAGCGCAGATGGTCGCCCATGATGACGAGAATATTCATGCTTTGGCTCCCTTATAATCGGCCATCGATTTTTCATAGAAGGGCGTGACAATAGGCCCTTTCAAAATCGGATCGTCCATTTCCTCGAGCCAGGCCCAGAGCGTCGCGTCCAGCTGTTCGCGCACGTCGGCATAAGCGGGATCATCGGCCACGTCGTTCCACTCGTGCGGATCCTTTTCCATGTCGTAGAGCTGGACCTTGGGTACCGAATATTTTTTATGGTAGTACTTGTCATGAATCGTCGCCAGGTTCACGGGTCCGGTGGGGGAGACCCAATGTTCGAAGTTACGCAGGAACTTATGACTCTCCGTCCGGGCGCAGCGGATTTCCTTGCCTGTCGTGTGGGCCTGCTGAAAGGCGAAGTGTATCTTGCGAGGCGAATCGCCGCCTTTTTCAAAACCGGCGAATGAAATGCCGTCGAGATTGTCAGGCTTATCGATGCCGGCAAAGTCGAGGATCGTCGGCAGCAGGTCCACGTTGCTCAGCAGCCAGTCGCATTTCTGGCCCGAAGCAATATGCCCCGGCCAGCGCATCATCAGCGCGATTTCCATTCCCGGGTCGTGGAGCGTGGTCTTGGCGCGCGGAAAATCGACGCCGTGGTCCGTGGTGTAGAGAACGAGGGTGTTTTCTTCCAGACCCGCCTCCTTCAGCGCGTCCAACACGCGGCCGATGTGGTGATCCACCTTTTTGATGTTGCCCTGAAAGAGCGCGAACTCTTCGCGTGATGCTTCGTTGTCCACGAGAAATTCCGGAATGTCCACACCCTTCTCACGGTCTTCTTCCGCTTCACCAAAATCAAAAGGCCGATGCGTTTCAAAAAATCCCAACTGAAAATAGAAAGGCGCTTTTTGCGCGGCATCCGATTTCAAAAATTCCACCGCCGCGTCGGCCACACCATCGCAGGGGAGATGGCCCTGGGCCGTCGGGGCGTGATGGGCGCCATGATCATCGAAGCAGAGGTCGCGGTCAATATCGACGGTCTCGTGCTGATGACCGAGAAGAATCGTATAGTATCCGGCATCATGAAATAGATGGGAGATATGCCGTTCGCCTTCATTCAAGCGCCAGCCGAAAGCGCCGTGGCACAGACCCAGCATGCCGTTGTGCTGCGGATAGCGGCCCGTCATGCTCGCGCCGCGGCTGGGCGAACATAGCGTGCTGACCGTGAAATAATTCGTGAACAGGCATCCTTCCGAAGCCAGCTGATCGAGGCGGGGCGATCGCACACTTTCCACGCCATAGCAATGCAGATGACGCCCCGTGTCATGGGTGTTGATAAAAAGAACGTTGGGTTTCATGGGGAGGTCCTTTGGGGTTTTATTTCGATTTGAAAGGCGAGGCCGGCGGTCGCGCGTCGGGTCGCCGCACATAGTGAGGCTCCAATTCAACAGGCGAGACAGTGCGGCCTTTTTCGTAAGATTGAACGCCGAGATCAATCAGCCTTTGCAGGAGCGTTTCGGAATCGGGCGATTCAAAGCCGCTGCCGCGGGAGATAGATTTTTCAAAAGTTTCGCGATATCGCGCCGCGCCGTCGCCGATAAGGTAGCAGGGCTGCTGCATCATCTCCGGATCATTTTCTGCCAAACGTTCGAGCAGCTTGTCCGGCCGCACGACGATGTCTTCGCTGCGCGCGAGAATAGTGCGGTCCTTCGCGTCGGCCGAATATCGTGCGGCATAAACCTCACCCCGTCGCGCGTCAGAGACCGCCAGAATATTCATTTCCGCCGCATCAAAATCATCGCGATCAAAGGCGCACATGGCCACGGCAGCCAGCGTCGGTACTTCCACCAGCGCCGGTTTGGCAGAATCGGGATGCGCCTGCTTCTGGTTCCAGACGATCGTCTTGGCAATGGAAAGTCCCACGCGCACTCCCGTGAAAAGTCCGGGCCCACTCGATGCGGCAACGAGATCGATCTCTTCCACGCCGACGCCAACCTTTTCCAGAATCCGGTCCACCGCCGCCAGAATTTCCCGGCTCGCTGAACGCGCCTCGAAGGGACCTTCCGTGAAGCGACCCTCAGGGCCACGATAGGCAACGCCCCCGGAATAACTCGCTGTTTCAAATCCTAAAACCCGCATGTTTGTACTTTCTAAAAGGACCGATTTCCGGCTTATTGCAAAAATGGATTGCCCGCTTCTTCCACGGCCACCGTGCTGGCGGGGCCATGACCGGGAAAAACCATGGTGTCCCCGGGCAGGGTAAAAATCTTTTCGCGAATGCCGCGCAATTCCATCTCACGGTTGTCGCCACTGCAGCCGCCCACGGAACCGGCAAACAAAATGTCGCCGCAGAAAAGCACCGACGCCGCAGGCTTGTCCGCCTCTTTTTCCTCAAAATAAAAGGCCATCGAATCCCCCGTGTGGCCGGGAATCGCCAATGCCTTGCCCTGCAAATTCCCCACACTTATGGCGTCGCCGTCCCGCACCTGCTCCACCGATCCCGCACCCGACAGACTCGCCCCCGCGTACAGCACCTGCGCACCCGGAAAGGCCTTACGGTATTTTTCCAACCCGTCCACATGATCGTAGTGGCCATGGGTGATAAAAATCTTTTCCACTTCGAGACCGTTCTCGTTGACAAAAGCGCAAAGGGCCGGATCGAACCCGCCCGCATCGAAAATCGCCGCGCGCTTCGTTTCCTCGCAGCCCAGCACATAGACATTCGTCTCGTTTACTTCCGCTATCAGATAATGTTCCAGGATCATAATGCCGCCTCCTGTTCTCGATGAATCCCTTTTCGAATTTCAGCGTATGGCGTCTTCAAAATTGGCCGAGCCGGTGGCTCCCTTGAAATTAGCGCCGCGCAAATCGGCCTTGCGAAAAATCGCGCGCATGATGGATGCCTCGGAAAAATCGGCTTTCTGAAAATCCGCCGCGCCCGGTCGCGAATAATAAAATTCCGCCTGTCGGAAATTCGCGCCATGCCCACGCGTGCCCACAAAATTCGCCCGGCGAAAATCCGCGCCCGTGCACTGCGCGCCATCCATGACCGCCCCGCCGAATATGGCAAACTCGCCATGCGCCCCGCACAGGTTCGCCTCGCTCAGATCGGCGCTGTCAAATCGCGCGCCGTCGATATGCGCGCCTTCCAGATTCGCCTCCTTCAAATTCGCGCCCGCAAAATTCGCCTGCTCAAAATGACCCAGAGCAAAACCGAGACCGGAGAGGTCCGCCTTCTCGAAATTCGCGCCCGCAAAATTCTGCCGATTATGCACCATCTCACGGATCGACTCCCGCCACGCCTGCACATCGTCCAGATGCGCCGCGCAATGGTCCGCCCCGAAAAGCGCCGCCGACCGGCAATCACCATGGCCGCATTTTTTCTGTCCTTTTAGATAATACATTTTCCGTGCTCCTTTCCGCGGATTGGATGCACCGCACAATCAGGGAGCCAGCTTTTCCAGAACCAGCTGAATCGCCTGACTCAAACTCATTAACTGCTCTGTCTGAATTTCATAATAGGATCCCGCGCGCGTTCTGACCACCGTGTTTTTATTTTCCGGATTCACCAGACCCACATCCAGGCCCGCAAAGTCCAGACCCGACTGGTCGAACAGCGTCAAGCGAACCTTGGTCGGCTTCAGACCGACCCTTTCCAAATGCGAATCCGCGGGAGGCGTCACCTTCCGATCGAAATCCATTCCCTGCAAAACCTTGATCAAGGGCTCGATCACATAATGAGGAATGGAAACCGCCTTTTGTTCATTCATGGAAACCGCCCAGTTATCGGTCTGCGCGTTTTCCGGGCGTTCGATAGTCAGGGTGGTGGGATCGTCGGACCACGCGATTTGCATTTTTGTCAGCACATGTTCGTCCGGCGCAAAAAGTCCGATCCACTGAAAACTGTCTGGATACTTGAGCAGTTCGCGACTCATATCGTTGGAAAAACGAATCATAAATTCCCGAGGCATAACAGGCGGTTTATTGTCGCCCTGTCGTCGCCCGTAATATAGGGGATAGCGATTCGGCACAAGTTGGCCGATGGCAAAACCCTCACGTTCCGTACGATCTTCGTTGGCAACGCTTACCCGCAGCAGAGGCTGCTCCAGACCGCGCTCTTCTTCGCTCAGGCCGACGGGTTCAGTCAATGCCTCTTCCGCCTGCAAGCCCTTGCAGATCGAAAGGTAGCGGATCACATCATCGGCATTGGCGCGCCGATCTGGTTCCGCCGCAAAAACCCAGACACCTTCCTTGCGTTTTTCAAGAGAGGTCACCGTTTGCAAGGTTCCGATGGTTACCTGAATTTGCAGGTAGGCGATATCCTCCAAATCCATCGCCATAATTTCCATGCTGCGATAGGCTGGCAGGTCGTAACCCAGCCAATTGATAATCCCCGGATCGGCCTTAAAAAGAATGTCGCGCTCGTTGACCGTAGCCAGATAAATCGGCTTATCCTTCGAAGCGTCCAGGTTTTCCACCAGCCGCAAACCGGCCGACGTAATGCTGTCCGCTTCCGAAGGCATCATATAAAAGTTCACATCGGCGCGATCAGGCGTGTTGCTCTGGTCATCGCTTTTTCGGAAAACGACCGTCGCCACTTTTTCGCCCTGGTTCTGGTCGATCTGCTTGCGCACCCGATCCATCTGTTCCTGCTCCAGGGGCGGCATGGCATGGATCGCTTCGATCAGATTCTTGATCGCCATGGCCCTGGCGCGATAAAGCGTGTTCGACGTATTCTCCGACCATTCCCGCACGCCCCATTCTTTGTCTTCCACTTTCTGAAAAGACAGATGGCTTTCGTCCCGCAAAATCTCGAAGTCCTTTACCTCTTGAGCATCAAAGGGCAGCACCGCCTTGCTGCGAAAGGCCAGCAGGGGCTTGTCAAAAAACGTGCGCAGCCATTCCTGCGTCACAAATACCTCGAGCGGCTTGTCGCCCTGGCTCATGTAAATTTCACCCTTGAGCGCCGCGTCCGCGCCAAAGATCAGTTCCACCGATTGCTCGCCGCTTTGGTCCGTCGCCTCCACGATCACCGCTTCCTTGAGCAGGCCATAGTCTTCCAGTTCCGATTGCGATATTTCCACGCCGCCGTACTTGCCCGACTGACCCAATACTTCCACAATCTTCTCCATCGCCTTCTGGTCGGCCAATTCTTCCACCGGTTCCACGAGCCACCAGTTATCGCCGCGCTTTTCCAGAGTAAAATCGGTGGTCGGCGTTTTGACCTCCAGCCGCGCCAGGGCTTCGCCTGAAAAAGGAAGCACCCGCGCCTGGCGAACCGCTTCCGTCTGACGCGCCACCTTGCGCTTGTAGTCCATATAATAGATGGAGCACAAGACGACGAGCGAGATGAGCAAGATAATAATGGTCCGTATTTTCATCGTCTGCGTCTCCGAAGATTGGTATAGGTCAGCCCGCCGAAAAGCAGCACCACCGGCGCCACCACCACGCAAAGGACGGCGATGATGTCACGCTGTCGCGGATTCAGGATCAGCGGTTGTTGCTCGATATCGCGCGGGGGAATATCCATCACGTCTTCCTGCTCCGCCAACCATGATACCATAAGATACCCCAGGCTCAACTGCACCTGGCCCAACTGGGGGTCGGTCAGAAAATCGGAGTCACCCAGGATTACCATACGGGGCGCTTTTTCCATAGCGGCGGCCTGCTGACTCGTCGGTTCCACGGCAATGCCCAAAGGCAAAACGCTTTGCTGGTCCGACGGCTTGATGCTGCGGTCCCGCGCCACCTGCGTGTAGGCGGGATAATCGATCAGCCAGCTGCGGTCGGAAGAATAAAGCAGTTCAACACGCTCTATCGACTCCGGCGCGTCGGGCAGCTTGAAAACACCCGCCGCCACAACGAGCGGCAGGCTCTCGCCCATGCCCTGCAAACTCTGCGTGATGGCGTGGGACGGATTGAAACGCTGCACCAGGGGTACAAACTGGTTGCGGCTCGTGTCGTAGCTGCCCGTATCCACTACGATGTCTTGCGACACTCCCACGCCCCATTCGGCAAAATATTGTCGCAGGCGCGTCAGGTCCATATCGTTTTCCGTCTTGGGGTCGATCAAGGCCAGCAGGCGTCCGCCGTTCAGCAGATATTCATTAATCGCGCGAATCTCGATTTCCAGATAATCCCGGCGCGGACCCACCATAAGAAGCGCGTCGCAATCCTCGGGCACCAGGCGGTCATTGCGCAAATTGGTCTCGCGCAGTTCCATGCCGTTATCCCGAAGGATTTGACCAAACTTGGAAATCGAACGCATGGCCGTGGGACCTTCGCCCAAACTTTGCAGCGTCTTTTCCCCGTGACCTTTGGTGAAATACACGCGAAGTTTGTGATCGCGGCTGACCTTCAGGATCGCGTTCAGCAACATGCGCTCCAGTTTGCGTTCGATCCGGTCCAGTTCATCACGGCTCTGCGCGCCCAACTTCAGTGTTTCTTCCTTGTCACCAGACCGCACCATAATCTGGTTGAGTTCCAGTTCCTGTCCGGGCTTGGTGGAAAAAAGCGTGCGCTGATAGGGGTTGCTGATTTCGTAGGTAAACTTGTCGTTCAGCTGGGCATACTTGCGCAGGTAGCTGTCGAAGGGTTCGTTCTGCATGGCCAGCACGGAAACCTGCACGGGCCGCTTCAGGTTCTGCAAGACCTTGCGCGTCTGCGGAGAAAGGCTCAGACGTCCGCCCTTGGTCAGGTCGCGCTGGCCGTCATGGTTCAGCACCAGCAGATAGAGCACCGTCAGGTTCGCTGCCAGAAGCAATGCCAGAATCGACATGTTTCCCATAAAACGAATGCTGCCGGCGTCGAACTTCAAAAACATTCCCATAAAAAACAGAAGCCCCAGACCGACCATGGCCAACGAAGCCTGGCCCATCTGCCCGCTTACAATCGCCACCACCACGGCTCCCACAATCAGCGCCGCGCCGATAAAGGGAAGGGATTTGATCAGGAAATGAACGAAACGTACCATAATAATTAACGATATTTCCTCGCGTCGAGGGTTTGCGCCGCCATGAACAAAAAGAAAAAGGCAAAGGCGATAAAATAGATCACATCGGAAAAGGCCAAAACGCCCCGTGTAAAATTTTGAGAATGAAAATGAATAGACAAGTGCGAGCCGATAGAACCCAGGCGGCCGGACTTCAGAAAAAATTGAACCAGGTGAAAAATCAGCAGCCCCACAAAGGAAATCACCGCCGCCGTAATCTGGCTGTCCGTCAGGGCCGACGCGAAAACGCCAAAGGCCGCGTATGCCGTAATGATCAGAAAGAGGCCCACCATGCAGGCCGCGATCACACCGGCTTCGGGATTGCTGTACCAGGCGCAGATGGCCGGATAAATCCCGCACAAGGCCAGCACGCCGATTCCCACGCAAAGCGCCGCCAGAAATTTCCCAAGTAAAATATCCCAGTCGCCCAGCGGTGTCGTCACCAGCAGTTCAAAAGAACCACTCCGTCGCTCTTCAGCCACCAGGCGCATGGTCAGCACCGGCATCAGAAAAAGCATCAGAAAATTCAAAAGCGAAAACATCTGACTGATCACGCGAATGTTGATATTGAGCGGCACTTCCGATTCCGGCAGGGGCGTACCGCTCGCCACCTGCGCCGACAAATCCGCGTATTCCCACATGAGACCGATGAACATGGCGCCCGACAAAAAGAAAAAGAAGGCGAGCGATACATAGGTCCCCGGCGAGTGGAGATACTGCTTCAACTCGCGCTTGAAAACGGGGAAAAATGAAAATACTTCACTCATCGCTATTCCTTCGCTTCCGTCAATTGATGTTCCGGCAAGGGTTCGTCCACATTCTCGCCGGTAACGGTCTGGATAAAAATATCTTCCAGGCTCAGACCCATCGACCGCACTTCAAGCAGATCGAAGCCGCCTTCGATCACGGCGCGGCTCAGTTCCGCGCGCAGGTCATATTGCTTGCGGACGGCCACGGTAAATTCATGGATTTGCTTTTCAGGCGAAGCGTTTTCACTTCCATGCAAAAGCGGATCGCTGCAATCCACCTTGCTTACCTGCGGCACTTTTTCGAGGAGGGATTTTACGCTCGACCGATTTCCGCGTATAAGCAGGACCAGATTGTTCGCCAGGTTCGCGCGGGCCTGAATGCTTTCAGGCGTACCGCTCGCAACGATGCGTCCCTGGTTGATAATCGCCACCTGCGAACAGGTCAGACTGACTTCCGGCAGAATATGGGTGCTCAAAATCACCGTGCGGCGACCGGCCATGCCCCGAATCAGACTCCGCACCTCACGAATCTGAGAGGGGTCGAGTCCCACGGTTGGCTCGTCCAGAATCAGGACCTGGGGATCGCCGACGACAGCCTGGGCCAGTCCGGCGCGTTGCCGATAGCCCTTTGACATATTCATCAGCAAACGATGGCCAACCTTGTCCAACCCGCATTCCTCGAGCGCCTGATCCACCGCGCTACGCCGGCTGGAACCGCCGATGCCCTTCACTTCCGCAAAAAATCCCACATAATCGCGCACCGTCATCTCGCCGTAAACGGGCGCACTCTCCGGAAGGTAACCCAGAAGCCGCCGAACCTGGCGCGATTCCTTCGTCACATCAAAGCCGCCGATAGTCGCGCGACCGTCCGTGGGCGGCATAAATCCCGTCAGAATACGCATGGTGGTGGACTTTCCCGCGCCATTCGGACCCAGAAAGCCCAAAATCTCGCCTTTGGCCACGCCAAAAGACACACCGCGCACCGCTGTCGTGTCTCCGTAGATTTTGGTAAGATTTTCCACTTGTATCATTATTATATATAGCCAACCTGTTGAAATATTCAATCAAACGCCTAAATAGGCCTCAATTATACGCGAATCTTCCATCAATTCCGCCGATTTTCCCGACAAAATCATATTTCCCGTCTCCAACACATAACCCCGATGGGCTACAATGAGTGCTTCGCGCGCGTTTTGTTCCACCAGCAGAATCGTCATGCCATCTTCCTGATTGATCCGCTGGATGATTTCAAAAATCTGCTCCACAATCAAGGGGGCCAAACCCAGCGATGGCTCGTCCAGAAGCAGCAGGCGCGGATTCGACATCAAAGCCCGCGCCACGCCCAGCATTTGCTGCTCACCACCGCTCAGGGTCGAACCCAACTGCTTGCGCCGTTCGGCCAGACGGGGAAAATACTCAAAAGCCTTATCCAGATTATCCTGCAAATCATCGCGCGACTTCAATGTATATGCGCCCATCTCCAGATTTTCCAGCACGCTGCATTCAGGAAAGATATGTCGCCCTTCCGGGCAATGGACCACGCCTTTTTCAACAATCTTATGGGGCGCCACGCCGACCAGATTCTCCTTTTCCAGCAGAATCTCGCCGCTTTCCGGCCCCACCAGGCCCGAAATCGTGCGCAAAATCGTCGATTTTCCCGCACCATTCGCGCCCAGAATACAAACGATCTCCCCCTTCTGCACCTCAAAGGAGATTCCCTTCAAAGCCCGAACCGCACCATATCGAACATGAATATTATTCAACTCCAGCATGATTACCGCTTTCAAAAGTCATAAAACATATATATGCACACGACTTCCGCTCCCAAGTATAAGCACGACATTTCTAAAAATCAAGAAAAGCGGGTCATATAATGCGATAAATACGACTTGAAAAGCCTGCGGAGAGACTGAATTCAGTCTGTATGAAGGGCAATCAAAGGATTTTTTGCAGAATCAGGCATGTGCAAATCTTGTGAATAATTTAAGCAATAATTATTCTTGAATTCTATAAATATCCTTTTTTCAATACGATATGGAAATAAACGCAAATGAGAATCAATATTTTTCCTGTGTATAATTGTGTGGACAAAAAATGACCGTATTTATGCGGATAAGAAGAGGGTAATATTGCTGAAGAGTCTGATATGACTTCTTATTCCAAGGAAAAGCAGTTTTTCACAGAGAAAAAATTCTTTGTGGACAAATATCACACCTTTTCAGATTCAGAAAAAAAGTACGTCGGCCTGTGAATCGAAACTGAATACATGTGAAAACTTGTTCACATGGCTTTCCTCCTGTCAATGCGGAATGAAAATCACTTTTCCACAGTATGCACAGCCCTTACTGTTGGTACTGTTTATAAAAACATCTTTTAAATATATACATAAGAGTACCGCCGGCATCTTGCCGGAACAAAGGTCTTTCAGCAAAAT